>NZ_JBEXWC010000004.1:0-402926 GCF_040629635.1 Streptomyces sp. NPDC005898
CCGGGCCGTCGTGCCCCCCCGACCGGACCCCGCTCCCCGGCGGGATGAGCTGGGCCCGGCTCGCCCTGCGGCCCCGGCGGACCAGCCGGGCCGTCCGCGCCCCGGGCGCCAACCTCGCAGTCGGACCCGGGACCACCCCCGCATGCGCGGGGACCACTACGCGATCGACCGGCCGGGTGTCGACGCGGCGGGACCACCCCCGCATGCGCGGGGACCACCATCTGCTCTTCGGTCACGTGCAGGACCCACCTGGGACCACCCCCGCTTGCGCGGGGACCACCGGCGGCTGATGGGCATCGAGGTGGCGGCGGACGACACAAGCGGGCCCGCTCCTCGCACTTCCCGGGGCCGCAACCGGGGCAGTCGGCCTGGTGGGCACGAATGCGCCCCTCCAGCAGGTACGCGGCCGCTTCCGGACCGTAGATCCAGGTGACCCGACTACTCGGTGGCGCGCTCACAGTTCGGCCTCCTGGGTGATGCTGAGTCCGAAGCCGATGAGGGCCTCGACGGTGGCGGGCTCACACAGGTCGCCCGGGAACCGTGGGGGCACCACCCAGTGGGCGCCTGGTGGCTTGGTGCGGTCCATCCTCGGTACGCCGAGATAGTTGCCCACTCCCAGGCGCGGGGCGACGTCCTGGTACTTCCAGACGTGCCCGGTCCGATGGGTCCGCATCAGGATGTCGAAGGTGCCGCCTATCGCCCGGCCGTCGTAGAAGGCGGGGCCGTTGAGGAACCGGGTGAGCCGCTCGGTGATCTCCAGGGGATCGTACGTGCCCACTGCCGCGAGGACGAGCCGCGCGGGCAGGCGCGCGGCCTCGAACCGCCGGCCGAGCGGCAGCAGGGCCACGCCGGTGTCCGCCCATTCACGCCGGGCCTGCTCGGGTTCCTGTTGAGCGCGAGCCAGCCAATCGGATGTGGCACTCGCCGGCTCCGGAGGACCGGCTCTCCCCAGGCGCTGGGCTCGCCCCGTCGTATCGGTCATGTCGACCCCTTCACAGTCGCGCGGTGTGCCTCACACCGGTGACCGTAGGGGCGATCATGACGCCTGAGAGGTAGGAGTCGACCCCCCTTGCTTGGAGGTACGGTTCCTACCCCTTACGTGATCATGCGGGTACGGGGACCCCCAACTCCTGTGCCAAATCACGCGCGTCGTCACGGACTACACGCGGTCCGGATGTCACCAGACCGGGCAGCGCCGATCGCGTATACAGGTTGTACTGGATGGTTTCGGTGGATTCGCGGTAGGCGCGCTGAAGGTAGGAGACGGCTGCTGCGCTCTCGCCGAGCAAGCCGTGGGCTCGTGCAGTCTCGATGAGGTGGTACGAGCGGCGCGTGGCGGACGGGATGCTCCGCAGGTTCAGGGCGTCTGCAACTTCAAGTGCCTTGACCGGTTGGATGAGGTCGTTGTGCATAGTGATCCGGTAGCCGTCCACTATGCCGCGCCCGAAGATCAACCACGGGTGGGCGTAGTCGTCACCGAGCTTGCGGGCGTCGGCATCGGCTTTGTCCCAGTACCGCCATGCGTCGCCGTGTTGACCCGTCTTCGCGTAGGAGATGGCGACGGCGAGGTAGAGCAACCCGCGGCGGGCGATGCCCTCGGGGTCGTCTCCTCTCGGCAGTAGAGCCACGGCCTGCTCGGCCAGTTCGACGCGCGCCTCCGCCGCTTCGCCCGCATCGCGGTGGAGGTGGTTGACGTACCAGGCTGCGGCAGCCATGGCCATCGGGCTGTCGGCATCCTGAGCGGCGGCCATGGCCCGATCGCCGGTGAGCATGACGAGATCGGGGGCCGGCTGAAAGGAAAGGAACAACTGCGCCAGGTGGTAGGCCTGAGCCTGTGCCATCAGTGCGCGACGGCGCTCCGCACCCTCGAGGGTGCGTGCGGCGTGCCGGGTGTCAGCGAGTAGGGCGGGCAGCAAATGGCCGATGCGGGAGCGGTGCCCTTGCGCCGTTCCGGGCTCGTCGGCGGCGTGCCACAGCTTCCATGCCTGCCGTAGGCGTGCTTCGAGGACCTCGGCGGGCTCGGCCGGCCGGTCGGCGGTGGCCAGCTCGTACTTGTTCAGCGCCTGCTTGATGAGTGGCAGTTGGCGGTGCTCGGCTTTGGTGAAGGTGGCCGCTGCGATCCGGTCGTCGCCGGTCAGCTCGGCGATGTCCGCTACGCCAAGTACGTGCGCGAGGCGCAGCAATTTTGGCAGTCGGGGCATTCCGATGGTGCCTCGTTCGATGGCTTTCACCCATTCCTCGGAGTGGCCCATCACGTCTGCCACGTAGGCGCGGGTCTTGCCACCGCGTGTTCGTGCGCGCTTGACGCGTTGGCCGAAGGTGGGTTGTGGCACCGCACTGCTGTCGGTTGTCTCGGGCTCGGGCATGCTGGTGCCTCCGTTCAGGACTCGACGCTCCGAACGGTACGCCTAACGGCCCCCGTTGGTACGGGGTCGTTGTGCTGTCAGCACCCACTTCGAGGATGACGAAGGGCGCCCCCTCCGCCCGAGGGCGGATGGGAGCGTGTCACGGGTACTGGCGACGGGCCGCGTCGAGGGCGGCCTGCGGGGCTGGTGGGTCGTTGGTCTCGGGGTCGGGTGCGTCGTCGCGTCGGCACGCGAGTGCGTTCGGGTCGTCGGCCGGCACCTGGAGGCTGTAGCTGTCGGAGCAGGACGGTCCGGCCGGGCCGCGCTTCCCGGCGGGACCATGCTCCCCGGCGGACCAGCCGGAACGTCCGCGCCCCTGTCGCCGGCCTCGCCGTCGGACCCGGGACCACCCCCGCATGCGCGGGGACCACAGCCGCCTCTTGAAGGGGCGGAGGGTGACGCAGGGACCACCCCCGCATGCGCGGGGACCACAGGGCGCGACCTGCACGTTCATGGGCTCAGGGAGGCAACTTTGCTCACTAGCGCGTGAACCGACATTTCGGGCACCTGTCTTCCAACTTTACGGCCCGAGAGAGGAACTCTTGTCACTGCGGTGACCAGAGCGCCGCCAAGGCATCGATCTTTCGCAGCGCGTGCGGTGAGACTCCGATGGAGTCGGCGAGCTGAGCGCGCGTCATCCGGCGCCGTTCGCAGAGGATTTGTACCCGTTGGCCGAAGCGCAACGGGGCGGCGTACAGGTTCGGGGGTGCATCAGATGGCATGGTCTCGCCCCTCTCTGAACAGCTCGGCACCGTCAGGGTATGGGCGGGGCCCATTTCGGGTGAGGGCTTTGATCGGCGAACGATTGGGCGGGGCGTGAGGCCGGACCCCCTCCACCCGGAGGCGGAAGAGGGCCCGGTCAACCCCGCCCACCTCTCAGCTCAGCTCGCCGGCCTTCGGAAACCCGCCCGTCCTGACGGCGATCTCCCGCCCGGCGAGCGGCAGCAGCAAGTCCGCACCGAACGGCACCTCCACCTCGTCGGCGTACGTCCCCGTCCGGGCGGGGTGCCGGTGCACCGTGCAGACCCCGGCCTCGGGATCGATCACTCCGTACACAGGGATGCCGCACTCCGCGTACAGGCGGAACTTCTTCGCGAAGTCGTTGTCCCGGCTGCTCTTCGAGACGACCTCCAGGACCGCCTCAAGGCTGTGCCACTCGAAGCGGCCGCAGCCGTTGCGCTGGGCTCCCGGCGCGATGATCGCCAGGTCCGGCGCGTAGCCGTACTGGCTGCTCGGGAAGTCGATCATGACGTCGGACAGGATGTCGCCGCGTGCGGCGAGCTGCTGCCTGATCTGCGGGGCCGCCTCAAGAATGACTTTCCACCGGTACTCACCCTGCGGCGTCATGATGATCTTCCCGTCGGTGATCTCGACGCGGTAACCGCGGGGGAGGGTGACGCCGTCCAGTACGTCCCAGGCGCTGGGTGCGTCCATGACCGTGACCGCCATATGAGCCTCCTTATCCCGGAGGGTCCAACTGCCCCGGCCCGTCCCGGACACGGCGGGGCGGGCCGGGGCGGGCGCGCCGAGGGTCAGAGGAACGCCAGCCGCGCCCCCAGCGCCGCGAACGTCACCGCGAAGGTACGGCGCATCCAGCTCACCACGCGCGGACGCGAGATGACGTGGCTCCGCATCGCCGCCGCGAAACGCCCGTACGCCACGAAGACCACGAACGTGATCAGCATGAAGTACGCGCTCAGCTCGGTCATGCGCACGAAGGCATACGGCTCGCCGGGGTCCACGAACTGCGGCAGGAACGCGAAGAAGAACAGGGTCAGCTTGGGGTTGAGGATGTTGATCAGTACGCCCGTGAGGATCGTGCGGCCCGCCGAGCGCGGCTCGGCCTCCCGCTCGGCGGTGAGGTCGCTCTTGTCCCGCAGGGTGCTCCACGCCATGTACAGCAGGTAGGCCACGCCCAGGTACTTGAGCGTCTGGAAGGCGACCGCGCTGGCGTTCAGGAGCGCGGCGAGGCCGGTGATCGCCGCCACCATGTGCGGGACGACACCCAGCGTGCAGCCGACGGCCGCGATCACCGCGGCCCGCGTGCCCCGGGACAGGCCCGCCGCGATCGTGAACAGCGCGCCGGTGCCGGGCGTGACGCAGACGACGAGTGAGGTCAGCAGAAATTCCATGCCTCGACCCTGTCGCCACAATGGATCCATGAACAGGTCCAATGGATCGCCTCCCGACCGGTCCATATACCGGGATGACGACACGGCAGGGTCGGACACCGACACGGCAGGGCCGGACGCCGGCACGTCACGGTCGGACGGCGACACCTCCAGGTCGGGCGCCGACACCTCAAAGCCGGACACCGAGACCTCCAGGCCGGACGCCGACGCCTCAACGCCGGGTGCCGACACCTCAAAGCCGGACGCCGACACCTCAAAGCCGGACGCCGACACCGCAAAGCCGGACGCCGACACCTCAAAGCCAGGCGCCGACACCACCCCCTCAGACCCGCCCCGCCCCGCCCCCGGCGAAGGCCCCGCCCCCGGCGAAGGCCCCGTCCCCGGCGAAGGCCCCGCCCCCCGCGAAGGCCCAACCGCCCGGCCCACGTCCGACTTCCTCCAGCTGGACCCCCGCGACGCCCCCAGAGGCGGCCTCGGCGACTGGCTGGCGCGGCAGATCCGGGCGGCCATCGCCGACGGTCGCCTCACCACCGGCAGCCGGCTCCCCGCCACCCGCACCCTCGCCGACGAACTCGGCGTCTCCCGCGGCGTCGTCACCGACGCCTACCGGCGGCTCACCGAGGACGGGCACGTCGCCGGGCGGGGCCGCGCCGGCACCGTCGTCGTCGCCGTGCCCCCGCCCTCCCGCCCGGCCCCCCGGCCCGCCCCCGGCACACGGCGACCGGCTCGGCAGGAGGGCCCCTTCGCCGCCCCGCCCGACCTCGGCGTCTTCGACGCCATCCGCACCGCGCCCGCCCGCATCGACCTGTCGCCCGGCCTGCCCGACCTCGCCGCCTTCCCGCGCGCGGCCTGGCTGCGCGCCGAGCGCTCCGTGCTCGCGGGCCTGACCCCCTCGGACTTCGGGTACGGGGACCCGCGCGGCACCCCGGCACTGCGCACCGCCGTCGCCCGCTGGCTCTCCCGCAACCGCGGGATCCGGGCCGACCCGGACGACGTACTGATCGTCAACGGCACCGCCCAGGCACTGCGGCTGCTCGTCGACGTACTGGGCGCCGAGGGCATCCGCGAGATCGCGGTCGAGGAGCCCGGCTCCCTCGGCGTCCGCCAGCACCTGCGCCCGCTCGCCACCCCGCCCGTCCCGGTCGACGCCCACGGCGTCCGCGTCGACGCGCTGCGCGCCACCGGCGCCCCCGCCGTGCTGCTGACGCCCGCGCACCAGTTCCCCACCGGGGTCATCCTCGGCGGCGGGCGCAGGCGCGAGCTGATGGACTGGGCCCGCGACGGCGGCCTCGTCATCGAGGACGACTACGACGCCGAACACCGCTACGACCGCCCCGCCGTCCCCGCCCTGCGCGCGCTGCTCCCCGAGCACGTCTGCTACGCGGGCAGCGTCTCCAAGCTCCTCGCGCCCGCCCTGCGCCTGGGTTGGCTGCTGGCCCCGCCCGCGTACCGGGCGGCGCTGGTGGACGCCAAGCGCCTGACCGACCTCGGCAACGCGGCCCTGCCGCAGCTCGTCCTCGCCCACCTCATGGAGTCCGGCGACCTGGAACGCCATCTGCGGCTCATCCGCAGGCACCACCGCAGGCGCAGGGACGCGATGATCGCGGCGATCCGCGCGCACCTGCCGGGGGCGGTCGTGCACGGTGCCGCGGCGGGGCTGCACCTGATGATCACCCTGGACGAGAGGACGTACGCCGGTCCCGACACCGCCCTGGCCGCCGCCGCCCTCGCCCACGGCGTCAAGACCCACCCCCTGTCCTGGCACACCCAGCTCCCGCACCCCCCGGGCCTGGTCCTCGGCTACGCGGCCAGCCCCCCGCCCCACATCACCGAGGGCGTGCGGACGCTGGGCGCACTGACGAGCGCGGGCGCATGAACGGGGGCACGCGTACGGGCTGAGCACCGGGCACGTGCCTGGCACAGGCAGGCACGGCCCACCGGCCCAGACACGCACGGCCCTCCGGCCCAGGCACGCATGGGCCCACCGGCACAAGCACGCGCGCGCCCACCGGCCCAGGCACACACGCCCCACCGGCCCAGGCACGCACGGGCCCTCCGGCCCAGGCACGCACGGGCCTACCGGCCCAGGCACACACAGGCCACCGGCCCAGGCACACACGCCCCACCGGCCCAGGCACGCACGGGCCCACCGGCCCAGGCACGCACGCCCCACCGGCCCAGGCACGCACGCCCCACCGGCACAAGCACGCACGGGCCCACCGACCCAGGCACGCACGCCCCACCGGCACAAGCACGCACGGGCCCACCGACCCAGGCACGCCCCTGGACCCCAGAAGCCCTCTCGCCTGGACCCCAGAAGCCCCCTCGCCCGGACCCCAGAAGCCCCCCGTACGGACGTCGAAGCGAGGGACCGGGAGGGCGGCCCCCCTACCCCCGGACCGGCGCCGCCGTGGACCCCCGCACCATCAGCTCCCCGCGCACCGCCGCCACGCCCCCCGGCGGCGCCGCCTCCTTGCCCATCGCGACGCGGCCCGCCCGCGCCCCCGCCTCGTGCAGCGGCAGCCGCACCGTCGTCAGGGCGGGCACCGCGTCGACGCTGAACGGCAGGTCGTCGAAGCCCGCCACCGAGACGTCGCCCGGAATGTGCAGCCCCTTGTCCCGCAGCGCCGCGCAGGCGCCGAGCGCCACCGTGTCGTTGGCGGCGACCACGGCCGTCAACTCGGGGGCGCGCCGCAGGAGTTCGACGGTGGCGTCGTAACCGGAGCGGCGGTCGTAGGGGCCGTGCACGGTCAGCGCGGGATCGTCCGCGACGCCGTACGCGGCGAGAGCCGCCCGGTGTCCTTCCAGCCGGTGCCGGGTGGTGGTGCGCTCCGGTGGGCCCGCGACGTATCCGACCCGCCGGTGCCCGAGCCCGAGCAGGTGCTCGGTGAGCTGCCGGCCGCCCCCGCGGTTGTCGAAGGTGAGCGCCACCGCGTCCGCCCCCGGCACCGGCGGCCGCCCGCACAGCACGACCCGCGTGCCCGCCTCCGTGAGCCGCCGCAGCTTCCCGGCCGTCGCGGCCATGTGCGCGGGGTCCTCGACCGCGCCGCCGGTGAGCACCACCGCGGCGGCGCGCTGGCGCTGGAGCAGCGTGAGATAGGTCAGTTCGCGCTCCGGGGAGCCGCCGGTGTTGCAGACCACGGCCATCCGCTCGCCGCCCGCCCGCCCGCCGGGCCCGCCGATCTCGGACTGCACGGCGCTCGCGATGATCCCGAAGAAGGGGTCGGCGATGTCGTTGACGAGGATGCCGACCAGGTCCGAGGTGGCCGCCGCGAGGGAGCTGGCGGGGCCGTTCAGGACGTAGTCGAGCTCGTTCACGGCGCGCAGGACGCGCTCGCGGGTGGCGGCCGCCACGGGGTAGTTGCCGTTCAGTACGCGGGAGACGGTGGCGGGGGAGACCTGCGCGCGTGCCGCCACGTCCGCCAGGGTCACGGTCATCTCGTCGTCCTCCGGTCACGGCCCTGGTCCGGCGCCCTTGTCCGAACCTTGTGCGGCAGGCTAGCTTCTTATCCGATAGAAAGCGCTTGCTACGAGGTCGGAGAGCGCTTGCCGCCCGTTTACGGAGGAACTCTCGTGACACGCAAGACGGTGCGTATCGCCATGAACGGCGTCACCGGACGCATGGGCCACCGCCAGCACCTCGTCCGCTCGATCCTGGCCCTGCGCGAACAGGGCGGCCTCGACCTCGGCGACGGCACCGTGCTGTGGCCCGAGCCCGTCCTGGTGGGCCGCAGGGAGCACGCGCTGCGCGCACTCGCCGAGCGGCACGGCCTGGAGCACTTCACGACCGACCTCGACGCGGTCCTCGCCGACCCCACCGTCGACATCTACTTCGACGCGCAGGTCACCTCCGCCCGCGAGGACGCCCTCAAGAAGGCCATCGCCGCCAAGAAGCACATCTACACCGAGAAGCCGACCGCCACCGGCCTGGACGCCGCCCTCGCGCTCGCGCGGCTGGCCAGGGACGCCGGCGTGAAGCACGGCGTCGTCCAGGACAAGCTCTTCCTGCCGGGCCTGCGCAAGCTGAAGCGGCTCGTCGACGGCGGCTTCTTCGGCCGCGTCCTGTCCGTGCGCGGCGAGTTCGGCTACTGGGTCTTCGAGGGCGACTGGCAGGCGGCCCAGCGCCCCTCCTGGAACTACCGCGCCGAGGACGGCGGCGGCATCGTCGTCGACATGTTCCCGCACTGGGAGTACGTCCTGCACGAGCTGTTCGGCCGCGTACGCACCGTCCAGGCGCTGACCGCCACGCACATCCCGCAGCGCTGGGACGAGCACGGCAAGCCCTACGACGCCACCGCCGACGACGCCGCGTACGGCGTCTTCGAGCTGGAGGGCGGCGTCGTCGCGCAGATCAACTCCTCCTGGGCGGTGCGGGTCAACCGCGACGAGCTGGTGGAGTTCCAGGTGGACGGCACCGAGGGCTCGGCCGTCGCGGGCCTGCGCGACTGCCGCACACAACACCGCGCCGCGACCCCGAAGCCCGTGTGGAACCCCGACCTGCCCGCCGGGCACTCCTTCCGCGACCAGTGGCAGGAAGTGCCCGACAACGACACGTTCGACAACGGCTTCAAGGCCCAGTGGGAGCTGTTCCTCAAGCACGTGTACGCCGACGCGCCCTACCGCTGGGACCTGCTGGCCGGCGCGCGCGGCGTCCAGCTCGCCGAACTGGGCCTGAGGTCCTGCGCGCAGGGCCGCCGTCTGGACGTACCGGAGATCGAGCTGTGAGCGCCCCCCGCACGGCGGACACCGTCCTGCTCCCCGCCGAGGGAGGCGGCACGCGCGCGTACCGCCCGCGCGCCGAGCCCCACCGGACGCGGGACGGCGGGCCCCCGTTCACCTCGCGCACCGTCTTCGCCGCCGCGCACGTCGTCGCCGACCCCCGCGCGGACGTCTCCCCGGACGGCCCCGCCGCCGTCGACTGGGACGCCACGCTCGCCTTCCGCCGCCACCTGTGGTCGCACGGCCTGGGCGTCGCCGAGGCCATGGACACCGCCCAGCGCGGCATGGGCCTGGACTGGGCGGGCGCCGCCGAACTCATCCGCCGCTCGGCCGCCGAGGCGAAGGCGGCCGGCGGCCGCGTCGCGTGCGGCGTCGGCACCGACCAGCTGACCCTCCCCGCGAGCCTCACGCGGGTCGGACAGGCCTACGAGGAGCAGCTCGCCGTCGCCGAGGAGGCGGGCGCCCAGGCGATCCTGATGGCCTCGCGCGCGCTGGCCGCCGCGGCCACCTCGCCGGACGACTATCTGGAGACGTACGGCCACCTGCTGCGGCAGGCCCGCGACCCGGTGATCCTGCACTGGCTGGGCCCCATGTTCGACCCCGCTCTGGAGGGCTACTGGGGCTCGGCCGACCTGGACGCGGCGACCGACACCTTCCTGGAGGTCGTCGCCGCCCACCCCGACAAGGTCGACGGCATCAAGGTCTCGCTCCTGGACGCGGACCGCGAGATCTCCTTGCGCCGCCGCCTGCCGCGCGGCGTGCGCTGCTACACCGGCGACGACTTCCACTACCCCGAGCTGATCGCGGGCGACGACCACGGCTTCAGCCACGCGCTGCTCGGCGTCCTCGACCCGCTCGGGCCGCTCGCCGCCGAGGCCGTGCGCGCCTTGGACACCGGCGACGCGAAAGCCTTCCGCGCGCTCCTCGACCCCACCGTCGAGCTGTCCCGCCACCTGTTCGGGGCCCCCACCCGCTACTACAAGACCGGCGTGGTCTTCCTCGCCTGGCTGGCCGGGCACCAGACACACTTCACGATGGTGGGCGGCCTCCAGTCGGCCCGTTCGCTCCCGCATCTGGCACGCGCGTACGAACTGGCCGACGGGCTCGGCCTGTTCCCCGACCCGTCCCTGGCGGCGTCCCGGATGCGCTCGCTGCTGACCGTCCATGGAGTACCGCAATGAGCACCCCGCCGTTCCCGCCGCCCGTGTCACCTCTGCCGCTCTCGCGGCTGAGCATCAACCAGGAGACGGTCAGACAGCTCTCCTTGCCCGAACTCGCCGAGGGCTGCGCCAAGGAGGGCATCGGGGCCGTCGGCCTGTGGCGTGCCCCGGTCCAGGAGTACGGGGTGGAGCGCACCGCCCGGCTCCTGCGCGAGTCGGGCCTGACGGTCACCAGCCTGTGCCGGGGCGGTTTCCTCACGGACCCCGGCCGGACGGCACGCGCGCGTGCCCTGGACGACAACCGCGCGGCGATCGAAGAGGCGGCGACGCTCGGCACCGACACGCTGGTCCTGGTCTCGGGCGGCCTGCCGCCCGGCAGCCGCGACCTGGCGGGCGTCCGGGAGCGCGTCGCCGACGCCCTCGCGGTCCTCGGCCCCTGGGCCGAGGAGCGGGGCGTGCGGCTGGCCGTCGAGCCGCTGCACCCGATGTTCGCCGCCGACCGCTGCGTGGTCTCCACCCTGGGGCAGGCCCTCGACCTCGCGGAACGCTTCCCCGCGCACCAGGTGGGCGTGGTCGTGGACACGTACCACGTCTGGTGGGACGACCAGGCGCCCGCGCAGATCGCCCGGGCGGGGGCGGGCGGCCGGCTGCACTGCTTCCAACTGGCCGACTGGATCACGCCGTTGCCGGCAGGCGTCCTGCTCGGGCGCGGGCAACTGGGCGAGGGCAGTGTCGACTTCCGTGCCCTGCGCGCATTCGTGGAGGCCGCCGGGTACGACGGCCCCGTCGAGGTCGAGATCTTCAACGAGGCCCTGTGGGCGCGCGACGGGGGAGAGGTGCTGCGGGAGACGGCACAGCGCTTCCGCACGCACGCGTGAGCCGTGCGGTGACCCGTCCGTACGCATGCGGGACGCGCGCCGGACCGCCACAAGGCACGCACCCGTGCCGGAACCGGTACGCCTCCGCACGCGTGAGCCGCGCCGGTGCCGCGGTTCGCCTCCCACGCACGCGTGCCGCGCGCCCCGGCCCGGTCACTTCTTCTTGCGGGCCCGCTTGGAGACCATCGTCAGCACCACGGGGACGAACACCTCGATGCCGCGGGTGACCGTCTTCTCCGGAATGCCGGTCTTCTTGGCGACCGCCCTGGCCATCGGCCTGCTCATCTTCGCGAGGACGCCGAACATCTTCCCTCCAAGGAGCCGTACGCCGGGAAATCATCGGTCATGCGTCACCCACACGCTACGTCCGCCCCGCTCCGTCGGCACCCGGGGGCCCGGCGAAAAATTCCTCGGCGACGCCGTGCAACCCTTCGGCCACGACGCGTGTCGTACATGGCGTCAGGGCTCTGAAGGGGGACCAGGATCTGGGGGGATCCGGGGGATTCGGGGGGATCACGGAGTTCTGACGGGGGGAGAGCCGAAGGGGCCCGGTCCAGCGGATCGGGCCCCTTCGGGCGTCCCGGTGTCAGTGGCGGACGGTAGCGTCGGGGCATGTCGAGTCCAGCCGCGGCGACGGCGGTGCTAGAAGGCGTCCTCGAACGCATCACGTACGCCAATGAGGAGACCGGTTACACGGTCGCGCGCGTCGACACCGGCCGCGGCGCCGGCGACCTGCTCACCGTCGTCGGCTCGCTGCTCGGCGCGCAGGTCGGCGAGAGCCTGCGCATGCAGGGCCGCTGGGGCTCCCATCCGCAGTACGGCAAGCAGTTCACGGTCGAGAACTACACGACGGTGCTGCCCGCCACCATCCAGGGCATCCGCCGCTATCTCGGCTCCGGCCTCATCAAGGGCATCGGCCCCGTGATGGCCGACCGGATCACCACCCACTTCGGCGTGGACACCCTCGACGTCATCGAGACCGAGCCGAAGCGGCTCGTGGAGGTGCCCGGTCTCGGCCCCAAGCGGACGAAGATGATCGCCGCCGCCTGGGAGGAGCAGAAGGCCATCAAGGAGGTCATGGTCTTCCTCCAGGGAGTCGGCGTCTCCACCTCCATCGCCGTGCGCATCTACAAGAAGTACGCCGACGCGTCGATCTCCGTGGTGAAGAACGAGCCGTACCGCCTCGCCGCCGACGTGTGGGGCATCGGCTTCCTCACCGCCGACCGCATCGCCCAGGCCGTCGGCATCCCGCACGACAGCCCCGAGCGCGTCAAGGCCGGCCTCCAGTACGCCCTTTCGCAATCCACCGACCAGGGCAACTGCTACCTGCCTCAGGAGCGGCTCATCGCCGACGCGGTGAAGCTGCTCCAGGTCGACACGGGCCTGGTCATCGACTGCCTCGCGGAGCTGGCGGGGGAGGAGGAGGGCGTCGTCCGCGAGACCCTGCCCGACCCGGCCGGCGGCGACGACATCACCGCCGTCTACCTCGTCCCCTTCCACCGGGCCGAAGTCTCCCTGGCCGCCCAGCTCTCCCGGCTCCTGACCACCCCCGAGGACCGGATGCCCGCCTTCCGGGACGTCGCCTGGGACAAGGCCCTCGCCTGGCTCGTGGACCGCACGGGGGCCCGGCTCGCGCCCGAGCAGGAGGAGGCGGTGCGGCTCGCGCTGACCCGCAAGGTCGCCGTCCTGACCGGCGGCCCCGGCTGCGGCAAGTCCTTCACGGTCCGCTCCATCGTCGAGCTGGCCCGCGCGAAGAAGGCCAAGGTGGTCCTCGCCGCCCCCACCGGCCGTGCCGCCAAGCGCCTGGCCGAACTCACGGGCGCGGAGGCCTCCACGGTCCACCGCCTGCTCGAACTGAAACCGGGGGGCGACGCGGCGTACGACAGGGAGCGGCCGCTCGACGCCGACCTGGTCGTGGTGGACGAGGCCTCGATGCTCGACCTGCTGCTCGCCAACAAACTGGTCAAGGCCGTACCCCCGGGCGCCCACCTGCTGTTCGTGGGCGACGTGGACCAGTTGCCGAGCGTCGGCGCGGGCGAGGTGCTGCGGGACATGCTGAGCGAGGACAGCCCGGTCCCCGCCGTGCGCCTCACCCGCATCTTCCGGCAGGCCCAGGAGTCGGGCGTGGTCACCAACGCCCACCGCATCAACTCCGGTGTGCCGCCCCTCACCCAGGGCATGAAGGACTTCTTCCTCTTCGTGGAGGAGGAGACCGAGGACGCGGGCCGCGTCACGGTGGACGTCGCCGCCCACCGCATCCCCCGCAAGTTCGGCCTCGACCCGCGCCGCGACGTCCAGGTCCTCGCGCCCATGCACCGCGGCCCCGCGGGCGCGGGCAACCTCAACGGCCTCCTCCAGCAGGCCATCACGCCCGCCCGCCCCGACCTGCCCGAGAAGCGGTTCGGCGGGCGGGTCTTCCGCGTCGGCGACAAGGTCACGCAGATCCGCAACAACTACGAGAAGGGGAAGAACGGCGTCTTCAACGGCACGGTCGGCGTCGTCACCGCCCTGGACGCCGACGAGCAGCGGCTGACGGTCCTCACCGACGAGGACGAGGAGATCCCCTACGACTTCGACGAACTGGACGAGCTGGCCCACGCGTACGCCGTGACGATCCACCGCTCCCAGGGCAGCGAGTACCCGGCCGTCGTGATCCCGGTCACCACCGGCGCCTGGATGATGCTGCAGCGCAACCTCCTCTACACCGCGGTGACACGCGCCAAGAAGCTGGTGGTCCTCGTCGGATCGCGCAAGGCTCTGGGGCAGGCTGTCCGCACGGTCTCCGCGGGCAGGCGCTGCACGGCGCTGGATTTCCGGCTCGCGGGACGCCGTGGAGAGGCCCGATCGGCGTTTTGATCGATCAAACGAGTCGGAAACGTCACACAGCACTTCCACAACCCGGGCGAAGGGGGCAGGATGAGCAGGTTGGCGGCACTGAGTGCCGCCAATAGGCCCAATGGTCGACCCCGAGTGCACTCTCCAGGGCCAAATGGGGGATGGTAGAGACAGTCAGGGCACCTCGAAGAAGAGGCACAACGTCGGTGAGGGATGACGTGAGCGAGAACGGTAACAACGCTGTAGTACTGCGGTACGGCGATGGCGAGTACACCTACCCGGTGATCGATTCGACCGTCGGTGACAAGGGCTTCGACATCGGCAAGCTCCGCGCCCAGACCGGTCTGGTGACCCTGGACAGCGGCTATGGCAATACCGCCGCCTATAAATCCGCCATCACCTATCTCGACGGCGAGCAGGGCATCCTCCGGTACCGCGGCTACCCGATCGAGCAGCTGGCCGAGCGCTCCACCTTCACCGAGGTGGCGTACCTGCTGATCAACGGCGAGCTGCCGAAGGTCGACGAGCTGGCGAGCTTCAAGAACGAGATCACGCAGCACACCCTGCTGCACGAGGACGTCAAGCGCTTCTACGACGGCTTCCCGCGCGATGCCCACCCGATGGCCATGCTGTCGTCCGTGGTGAGCGCGCTGTCCACGTTCTACCAGGACAGCCACAACCCCTTCGACGAGAAGCAGCGTCACCTCTCGACGATCCGCCTGCTCGCCAAGCTGCCGACGATCGCCGCGTACGCCTACAAGAAGTCGCAGGGCCACCCGGTGGTCTACCCGCGCAACGACCTCGGCTACGTCGAGAACTTCCTGCGCATGACCTTCTCGGTGCCCGCCGCCGAGTACGAGCTGGACCCGGTCGTGGTCGCCGCGCTCGACAAGCTCCTGATCCTGCACGCGGACCACGAGCAGAACTGTTCGACCTCCACCGTGCGTCTGGTCGGCTCCTCGCAGGCGAACATGTTCGCCTCGATCTCGGCCGGCATCTCGGCCCTGTGGGGCCCGCTGCACGGCGGCGCCAACCAGTCGGTCCTGGAGATGCTGGAAGGCATCCAGGCCTCCGGCGGCGACGTCGACACCTTCATCCGCAAGGTGAAGAACAAGGAAGACGGCGTGAAGCTCATGGGCTTCGGGCACCGCGTCTACAAGAACTTCGACCCCCGGGCGAAGATCATCAAGGCGGCGGCGCACGACGTCCTCTCGGCGCTCGGCAAGTCCGACGAGCTGCTCGACATCGCGCTGAAGCTGGAGGAGCACGCGCTGGCCGACGACTACTTCGTCGAGCGCAAGCTCTACCCCAACGTGGACTTCTACACCGGTCTGATCTACCGGGCCATGGGCTTCCCGACCGAGATGTTCACCGTGCTGTTCGCGCTCGGACGCCTGCCGGGCTGGATCGCCCAGTGGCACGAGATGATCAAGGAGCCGGGTTCGCGCATCGGCCGCCCGCGCCAGATCTACACCGGCGAGGTGCTGCGGGACTTCGTCCCGGTCGAGGGCCGCTGACCCTCCCCGCACAGCGGAAAGCGCCCCGCCGTCGATCCCCCCACGGGTCGACGGTCGGGGCGCTTCCCTTTTTCCCGGTACGGATTCCCCCCACGGGATCCGGCCGGGGGTCTGTGGTCGCCCTGCGCCGTGCCGGGACGCGTACGCACGGGAGGGCCGCTCAAGCTCCCCGGTGCACGTGCCCCGGCAACGCAGTTCCAGGGAGCATCCCCCAAGATGTCCCCTGATGGCAGATGACGTCCCCCAAGACGTCTTCTGGCATCGTCCCATTAGACTCGCGACCCCCCCAGATGGTTACGTCCCCATCTCTGTGATCTGCGTCTCCTGCATATGTCCCGTACCTGCGCAAGGGCCCCGATATGGGGATCTCGGGAGGTCCGTGAGGATGCTGAAACGGTCCTGTGAAGGGGTTATGAGAACGTCCGCAGCCGAAGGCTGTTGGTGACCACGAAGACCGACGAGAACGCCATCGCGGCGCCGGCGATCATCGGGTTAAGGAGCCCGGCCGCAGCGAGCGGCAGCGCGGCGACGTTGTAGCCGAAGGCCCAGCAGAGGTTGCCCTTGATGGTGGCGAGCGTCTTGCGGGAGAGCCTGATGGCGTCGGCCGCGACCCGCAGGTCCCCGCGCGTCAGCGTCAGGTCGCTCGCCTCGATCGCCGCGTCCGTGCCGGTGCCCATCGCGAGGCCGAGGTCGGCGGTGGCGAGCGCCGCCGCGTCGTTCACCCCGTCCCCGACCATCGCCACGACCCGGCCCTCGGCGCGCAGCCTCGCCACGACGTCGGCCTTGTCCCGGGGCATGACCTCCGCGTACACGGCGTCGGCGGGGATGCCCACCGCGTCCGCGACCGCGTGGGCGACGGCCTTGTTGTCGCCGGTCAGCAGCACCGGCGTCAGGCCGAGCGCCCGCAGCTCGCGCACCGCCTCGGCGCTGGTCCCCTTGACGGCGTCGGCGACCGTGATCACCCCGCGTGCGACACCGTCCCAGGCGACCAGCACGGCCGTACGACCCGCCGCCTCCGCCTCTTTTCTCAGCACGGTCAGCGCGTCCAGGCCGGTGACGCCCGCGTCCGCGAGGAGCCGCTCGCGCCCGGCCAGGACGTCGTGCCCGTCCACCGTCCCGCGCACCCCGGCCCCGGCGACGCCCTCGAACCGCTCCGGCGCGGGCAGTTCACCGCCGCGCACGTCGAGCCGGTCGGCGGCGCCCGCCGCCACGGCGCGGGCGACCGGGTGCTCGGAGGCGTGCTCCAGGGCGCCCGCCAGGCGCAGCAACTGCTTCTCGTCCGTGTCGCCGACGGCGTGCGCGTCCACCATCTCCATGCGGCCCGTGGTCACCGTGCCCGTCTTGTCCAGGACGACGGTGTCGACGCGGCGCGTGGACTCCAGGACCTCGGGGCCCTTGATGAGGATGCCGAGCTGGGCGCCCCGCCCGGTGCCCACCATCAGGGCGGTCGGCGTGGCGAGGCCCAGCGCGCACGGGCAGGCGATGATCAGCACGGCGACGGCGGCGGTGAACGCGGCGGTCGCGTCGCCCGTGGCGCCGAGCCGGCCGCCGAGGGTGGCCGCCGCGATGAGCAGCACCACGGGTACGAAGACGGCGGCGACGCGGTCGGCGAGGCGCTGTACCTGGGCCTTGCCGGTCTGGGCGTCCTCCACCAGCCGCGCCATGCGGGCCAGCTGGGTGTCGGAGCCGACGCGGGTGGCCCGTACGACCAGGCGCCCGGAGGTGTTCACGGTCGCCCCGGTGACGGTGTCGCCCACCCCCACGTCGACGGGTACGGACTCGCCGGTCAGCGTCGAGGCGTCCAGCGCGGAGGCCCCTTCGACGACGGTGCCGTCGGTGGCGACCCGCTCCCCGGGCCGTACGACGAAACGGTCCCCGACGGTCAGCCGGCCGACCGGGATCCGCTCCTCCGTGCTGCCGTCGCGCAGCACGGTGACGTCCTTGGCGCCCAGTTCGAGCAGGGCGCGCAGGGCCGAGCCCGCCCGCCGCTTGGAGCGGGCCTCCAGCCAGCGGCCCAGCAGGATGAACGTGACGACCCCGGAGGCGACCTCCAGGTAGATCGTCGCTGCCCCGTCGCCCGGCGAGGCCGTCAGGTCGAAGCCGTGCCGCATCCCGGGCATCCCGGCGTCCCCGAGGAAGAGCGCCCACAGCGACCAGCCGAAGGCGGCGAGCGTGCCGACCGAGACGAGGGTGTCCATGGTCGCGGCGCCGTGCCGCAGGTTGGTGAGCGCCGCGCGGTGGAAGGGCAGGCCGCCCCAGACGACGACGGGCGCGGCGAGGGTGAGGGAGAGCCACTGCCAGTTGTCGAACTGGAGGGTGGGGACCATCGCCAGGAGCACGACGGGCAGGGACAGCAGGGCGCAGACGACCAGGCGCTGCCGCAGGGTGTCGGGTGCGGTGACGTCGGCGGTGCCCGGGTCGGGGGCGTGGTCCGCGGCGGGTTCCGGCGGGGGCGGGACGATCTCCCGTGCCGTGTATCCCAGCTTCTCGACCAGGGCGATCAGCTGGGCGACCTCGACCCCGTCGGCGTAGGCGACCTTCGCCTTCTCCGTGGCGAGGTTGACCGTCGCGGTCACGCCCTCCAGGCGGTTCAGCTTCTTCTCGATGCGGGACGAGCAGGAGGCGCAGGTCATTCCGCCGACGGCGAGTTCGACTTCGGAGACTTCGGTCATGACTCCTTCGTACTCCTTGTGGGCCGGTGGCACGGCGGCGGGCCCCGTGGTGCCGGTGTCGGCGCCACGGGGCCCGGGGGTCGCCGGGGTCTCAGGCCTTGACGCCGGCCAGTTCGTAGCCCGCCTCGTCCACCGCGGCGCGCACCTCGGCCTCGTCCAGCGGGGCCTCGGAGACCACGGTGACCTGGCCGGTGGCGGCCACCGCCTGGACGGAGCGGACGCCCGCGAGCCCGGAGATCTCGGCGGAGACGGCGCCCTCGCAGTGGCCGCAGGTCATGCCCGTCACCTCGTACACGGTGGTGACGGCGTCCTGCGGGGTCTCGGCGGCGCCGGCGGAGTGGCAGGAACCGCTGGGGGAGCAGCAGGAGCCGGTCGTCTCGGACGCGGCCTGCGGGAGCTCGGTCTGGGCGCTCATGTCGTTCTCCTCGGGGCGTGGGGTACGGATGTATGGATATGCGTCGTCACGTGCGTGGGGGTCCCGGAATGCCCAGGACCCCCTCGACACACATCACACTATACCCCTAGGGGGTATTCATCAACGCGGCGCGGCCGCCACCCTCAGCTTCTGCGCCCGCGGTTGCCCGGGCGGGCCGCCACCCAGGCGCGCACCGTGTCGGCGTACCAGTACGGCTTGCCCCCCTCCACGTGGTCCGGCGCGGGCAGCAGCCCGTGCTTGCGGTAGGAGCGCACGGTGTCGGGCTGGACCCGGATGTGCGCGGCGATCTCCTTGTACGACCAGAGCCTGCGGTCGGTCATGGGTGCACCTCCCTGCGCGTGCCCAGGTCGGCCGGAGAGGCCGACGGGGGAGCTGGGCGCGCTCGGCGATCACTCACCCTGTGCCCGGTGAACGACGCACAGTGACCAGTGCAGAGTGTTTGTGGTCCCGCCGTGACAGGAGTCCCGCGTATACGAGACATGTGTGACAGGAAGCGGGTGTTTGTGACGAAAGCGGCGCATGGACTTGACCTCCCGGCGCCGGGGTGGCGTCTTGACGGCGCCCCGCTCACCGCCTGGCGGCCGGGGGTGCTCCCTCGCCGGGAGCTACGCGCCGCACGACCGCAGGAAGGCCCGCGTCCGGCGCGCGATCGGCAGCGGCTTGTCCGGGGGGCACGGGTACATGTCCTGCTCCACGATGGCGAAGAGGTCGACACCGAGCCGCTGCGCCGCGGCGAGGACCGGCTCCAGGGCCGGCACCCCGGCGGGCGGCTCGCACATCACCCCGCGCGCCACCGCGGGCCCGAACGGCGCCTCGTCCGCGCGCACCCCGGCGAGGATCTCCGGGTCGACCTGCTTGAGGTGCAGATAGCCGATGCGTTCGCCGTAGGTCTCGATGAGCTTGAGGCTGTCGCCGCCGCAGTAGGCGTAGTGCCCGGTGTCCAGGCAGAGCGAGACGAGGTCCGGGTCGGTGGCGTCGAGGAAGCGGGTGACGTTCTCCTCGGTGTCGATGTGCGTGTCGGCGTGCGGGTGCACGACGACCCGCAGGCCGTACCGCTCGCGGACCTCGTGGGCCAGGCGCTCGGTCTGGGCGGCCAGATCGCGCCATTGCGCGGGCGTCAGGACCCGCTCCTCCAGGACCACGCCCGTCTTGTCGTCGCGCCAGAACGACGGGATGACGACGAGGTGCTCGGCGCCCAGGGCGCGGGTGAGCGCGGCGATGTCGGCGACGTGCGCCCAGGTCTTCTCCCAGACGGCGGGGCCGTGGTGCAGGCCCGTGAAGACCGTGCCCGCGGAGACCCGCAGGCCGCGCCGGGCCGTCTCGTCCGCCAGCTCGGCCGGATCGGTGGGCAGATAGCCGTACGGGCCCAGCTCGATCCACTCGTACCCGCAGGCGGCGACCTCGTCGAGGAAGCGGCGCCAGGGCACCTGGGCCGGGTCCGCGGGGAACCACACGCCCCACGAGTCGGGCGCCGAACCGATCCGGATGCGAGACAGCGTCGTCATGGCCGCCAGCCTCGGGCCGCCCCGGAAAGGTGTCAAGCAGTGGTCCGAATGTAAGGACAAAATGTTGACAGGGTTCCCGGAACGGCATTAGACCTGGGGCAGCGCCACCGCGAGGCAGCCGAGAGGGAGTGCAGGGTGACGGATCCGTACGACGTCATCACCATGGGCCGGATCGGGGTCGATCTCTACCCGCTGCAGAGCGGGGTGTCCCTCGCCGACGTCACCGCGTTCGGGAAGTTCCTCGGCGGCTCGCCCAGCAACGTCGCGGTCGCCGCCGCCCGCCTCGGGCGCCGCGTCGCCGTCGTCACGCGCACGGGCGAGGACCCCTTCGGGACGTATCTGCGCCGCGCGCTGCGGGAGTTCGGGGTCGACGACCGCTTCGTGCGCGCGGTCGCCGGGCTGCCCACGCCGTTGACGTTCTGCGAGGTCTTCCCGCCGGACGACTTCCCGCTGTACTTCTACCGGCAGCCCACGGCCCCCGACCTCCAGATCCACGCGGGCGAGCTCGACCGCGACGCGATCGCGGCGGCGCGGATCTTCTGGATGACGGGCACGGGGCTGTGCGAGGAGCCGAGCCGGTCGGCGACGCTGGCCGCGCTGGCCTGCCGGTCGGCCGGGACCACGGTCTTCGACCTGGACTGGCGGCCGATGTTCTGGAGCGATCCGGCGGCGGCACGCCCCCACTACGCCGCCGCCCTGGCGCACGCCACCGTCGCCGTCGGCAACCTCGACGAGGTCGAGATCGCCACGGGAGAGCGCGAACCCCGCGCGGCGGCACGGGCGTTGCTGGCCGCCGGGGTCGAACTGGCCGTCGTCAAGCGGGGACCCGCGGGAGTCCTCGCGATGAACCGCGCGGGGCAGAGCGCCGAAGTGCCGCCCCTGCCGGTCGAGGTCCGCAACGGACTCGGCGCCGGCGACGCGTTCGGCGGGGCGCTGTGCCACGGCCTTCTCGCGGGCTGGGACCTGGAGCGGATCATGCGGTACGCGAACGCGGCGGGGGCCATCGTCGCCTCACGGCTGGAGTGTTCCTCCGCCATGCCGTTTCCCGGCGAGGTCGCCTCGGCGGTCGACGCCGGGGTCGTCTCGTGAACGCCCGGGAGCCCCTGCCACGGGGCTCCGCCCCGGACCCCGCTCCCCGGACACCGGAGGGGCTGACCGTGGCCGACCTCAGCCGGATCCGCGCGTACCACCCCGAAGCCATCGCCGAAGCCGCCGCACGGCGGGCGCGGCGGCCCCTTCTCGGGGACCGCGGGCGGCTGTTGATCGTCGCCGCCGACCATCCCGCCCGGGGGGCCCTCGGGGTCGGGGGCGAGCCGTTCGCCATGGCGCGGCGCGGGGACCTGCTGGCGCGGCTGTGCCTCGCCCTGTCGCGGCCCGGCGTCGACGGGGTGCTCGCGAGCGCCGACATCCTGGAGGACCTGCTGCTCCTCGGCGCCCTGGACGGCAAGGTGGTGATGGGGTCGATGAACCGCGGGGGGCTCGCCGGGGCCGTCTTCGAGCTGGACGACCGGTTCACCGGGTACCGGCCCGAGGATCTCGGGCGGCTCGGCTTCGACGCGGGCAAGCTGCTGCTCCGCGTCGACCACGACGACCCCGGCTCGCTGAACACGCTGCACTCCGCCGCGCGCGCCGTCGACGCCATGGCCGCGCGCGGACTGCCCGTCTTCGTCGAGCCGTTCCTGACCCGCAGGCACGGACCCGACGGCACCGGACCGCCCCGCAACGACCTGGGCGCCGAGGCCGTCATCACGTCCATCGCCATCGCCTCGGGGCTCGGCGGGACGTCCGCGTACACCTGGCTGAAGGTCCCCGTCACGGAGAACCCCGACGACATGGCCCGCGTCATGGAGACGTCGACCCTGCCTGCCGTGCTGCTCGGCGGTGACATCGGGGACGACCAGGACGCCGCGTACGAGAAGTGGCGCGGCGCCCTGCGGCTGCCCACCGTGCGGGGCCTGGTCGTCGGCAGGGCCCTGCTCTATCCGCCCGACGGCGACGTGGCGGCGGCGGTCGACACCGCTGCCGGGCTGCTGTAGTGGGTACGGGCTCAAGGAGGCGCACATGACACACGTACCGAACGGCGCTGCGGCCACGGGGCCGTACGCCCTCGACATCGATCCGAAGCGGGCGGGCTGGGCCTACTGCTCACTGCGCGTGGTCGAGATCGCGGCCGGGGGCAGCCACCTGTTCGCCACCGGCGGGAGTGAATGGATCGTGCTCCCGCTGAGCGGCGGCTGTACGGTGCACACGGAGGGCGGGATCATCGAACTCCTGGGCCGCGAGAGCGTGTTCGCCGAAGTCACCGACTTCGCGTACGTGCCCCGTGACGCCCACGTCCAGATCGCCTCCGGCGCGGGAGGCCGCTTCGCCCTGGCAGGAGCGAAGTGCGAGCGTCGACTCCCCGCCCGCTACGGCCCCGCGCCGGAGGTTCCCGTCGAGAGCCGCGGCAGCGGCACCTGCTCCCGCGAGGTCCGCAACTTCGCCTCCGCCGACGCCTTCGACTGCGACCGCCTCATCGCCGTCGAGGTCGTCACGCCCGGCGGCAACTGGTCCTCGTACCCGCCGCACAAGCACGACGAGCACCGCCCGGGCGTCGAGGCCGAGCTGGAGGAGATCTACTACTTCGAGATCGAGGCGCCCGGCGGCCGCGAAGGGTTCGGCTACCAGCGGGTGTTCCCCTCCCGCGAGGGCGGCACGGACGTCCTGGCCGAGGTGCGCACCGGGGACGCCGTGCTCGTGCCCGACGGTTGGCACGGCCCGTCCGTCGCCCAGCCGGGCCACGCCATGTACTACCTGAACGTGATGGCGGGGCCCGGCCAGGAGCGGGAGTGGCGGATCTGCTTCCACCCCGACCACACGGAGGGATACCGATGACACGGACCGACGCGGGCACCGTGCGGCTCACCACCGCGCAGGCGCTCGTGCGCTTCCTGTCCCGGCAGTACACCGAGCGCGACGGCGAGCGGCGGCGGCTGATCGGCGCGACCTGGGGCATCTTCGGGCACGGCAACGTCGCGGGCATCGGGCAGGCGCTCGTGGAGTACGCCGACGAGATGCCCTTCCACCAGGGGCGCAACGAACAGGCCATGGTGCACGCGGCCGTCGGGTACGCCCGCCAGTGCGGCCGCCTGGCCACCCACGCGGTCACCACGTCCATCGGGCCCGGCGCCACCAATCTCGTCACCGGCGCCGCGCTCGCCACCGTCAACCGGCTGCCGGTCCTCCTGCTGCCCGGCGACACCTTCGCCGCCCGGCCCGCCGACCCCGTGCTCCAGCAGCTCGAAGTGCCCTACGCGGGCGACGTGTCGGTCAACGACTGCCTGCGGCCCGTCTCGAAGTACTTCGACCGCGTGACCCGGCCCGAGGCGCTGATCCCCGCCGCCCTCGCCGCGGCGCGGGTCCTGACCGACCCCGTCGAGACCGGCGCCGTCACCCTCGCCCTGCCCCAGGACGTCCAGGCGGAGGCGTACGACTGGCCCGAGGAGTTCTTCGCGGAGCGGGTGTGGGCCGTCCGCAGGCCCGCCCCCGACCCGGGCGAACTGGCCGCCGCCGCGGGCGCGGTCCGCGCGGCGCGCCGGCCCGTGGTCATCGCGGGCGGCGGCGTCCACCACAGCGCCGCCGAGGACGCGCTGCGCCGCTTCGCCGACGCGACCGGCATCCCCGTCGCCTCCACCCAGGCGGGCAAGGGCTCGCTGTGCTTCGACCACCCGGCGGACGTCGGCGGCATCGGCCACACCGGCACGGCCACGGCGAACGAACTGGCCCGCGCCGCCGACCTGGTGATCGGCGTCGGCACCCGCTACAGCGACTTCACCACCGCGTCCGGCACGCTCTTCGAGCGGCCCGGGGTGCGCTTCCTCAACCTCAACGTGACGCCGTTCGACGGCCACAAGATGGCGGGCGCCACCCTGATCGCGGACGCCCGCACCGCCCTGGAGGCGCTCACCCGGGAGCTGGGCGACCACCGCGTGGAGCCCGCCTACACCGCGCAGTACCGGGGCGACAAGGCCCGCTGGGAGCAGCGCGTGGACGCCGCGTACGCCGCGGACGAGCCGGACGCGCGCCCGACGCAGGCCCAGGTCCTCGGCGCGCTGGACGCGCTGGTGACAGAGGAGGACATCGTCGTCAACGCCGCCGGGTCGCTCCCCGGCGACCTGCACAAACTGTGGCGGACGCGCTCACCGCGCCAGTACCACGTGGAGTACGGCTACTCCTGCATGGGATACGAGATCCCCGCGTCGATCGGGGTCGCGCTGGCCGCGCCGGGGCGCCCGGTGTGGGCGCTGGTCGGCGACGGCACGTATCTGATGAACCCGACCGAGATCGTCACGGCCGTGCAGGAGAACGTCCCGGTCAAGGTCGTCATCCTGCAGAACCACGGGTACGCCTCCATCGGCGGCCTCTCCCGGTCCGTGGGCGGCGAGCGGTTCGGCACGGACTACCGCTTCCGGGCGCCGGACGGCACGTACAGCCGCGACCCGCTGCCCGTCGACCTCGCGGCGAACGCGGCCTCGCTGGGGATGCGGGTGCTGCGCGCCAGGACCGTGCGGGACCTGCGGGCGGCTCTGCTGGAGGCGCGCGGCGCGGACCGGCCCACATGTGTCTATGTGGAGACGGAAACGGCAGACACAGTGTCGGGGCCGCCCCCGGCGCAGGCGTGGTGGGATGTGCCCGTGGCCGAGACGGCGACCCGGAGGTCCGCGGTCGAGGCCAGGAAAGAGTACGACCGGCACGTCACTGCCCGACGCCGCCACCTGTGAGAGTAGGGATGCTTGTCATGACGAAGACGGTCAATCACTGGATCGGTGGAAAGCCCGTCGAGGGCGCGTCCGGAACGTACGGCCCGGTCACCGACCCGGCGACCGGTGCCGTCACGACGCGGGTCGCCTTCGCGGACGTGGCCGAGGTGGACGCCGCCGTCGGCGCCGCGCGTGCGGCCTTCGCGACCTGGGGCACCTCCTCCCTCGCCAAGCGCACCTCGATCCTGTTCAAGTTCCGCGCGCTGCTGGACGCCAACCGCGACGCGATCGCCGAGCTGATCGTCGCCGAGCACGGCAAGGTGCACTCCGACGCGCTCGGCGAGGTCGCCCGCGGCCTGGAGATCGTCGACCTGGCCTGCGGCATCACGGTGCAGCTGAAGGGCGAGCTGTCCACGGAGGTCGCCTCGCGCGTGGACGTCGCCTCCATCCGGCAGCCGCTCGGCGTCGTCGCGGGCATCACGCCGTTCAACTTCCCGGCCATGGTGCCGATGTGGATGTTCCCGCTGGCCATCGCCTGCGGCAACACCTTCGTCCTGAAGCCGTCGGAGAAGGACCCGTCGGCCGCCATGAAGATCGCGGAGCTGCTCGCCGAGGCCGGTCTGCCCGACGGCGTCTTCAACGTGGTGCACGGCGACAAGGTGGCCGTCGACCGCCTCCTGGAGCACCCGGACGTCGCGGCCGTCTCCTTCGTCGGCTCCACGCCCATCGCCCGCCACATCCACACCACCGCCTCCGCCAACGGCAAGCGCGTCCAGGCCCTCGGCGGCGCCAAGAACCACATGCTGGTCCTGCCCGACGCCGACCTGGACGCGGCGGCCGACGCCGCCGTCTCCGCGGCCTACGGCTCGGCGGGCGAGCGCTGCATGGCCATCTCGGCGGTCGTCGCGGTCGGCTCCATCGCGGACGAGCTGGTGGGCAAGATCAAGGAGCGCGCCGAGAAGATCAAGATCGGCCCGGGCAGCGACCCGGCGTCCGAGATGGGCCCGCTCATCACGGCCGCCCACCGCGACAAGGTCGCCTCCTACGTCACGGGCGCGGCGGCCGAGGGCTGCGAGGTCGTCCTGGACGGCACCGGGTACACCGTCGAGGGCCACGAGGACGGCCACTGGATCGGCCTGTCGCTGCTCGACCGCGTCCCGACCACCGCCAAGGCCTATCGGGACGAGATCTTCGGCCCGGTCCTGTGCGTGCTGCGCGTGGACACCTATGAGGAGGGCGTGGCGCTCATGAACGCCTCGCCGTTCGGCAACGGCACCGCGATCTTCACCCGGGACGGCGGCGCGGCCCGCCGCTTCCAGCTGGAGATCGAGGCGGGCATGGTCGGCGTGAACGTGCCGATCCCGGTGCCGGTGGGCTACCACTCCTTCGGCGGCTGGAAGGACTCCCTCTTCGGGGACCACCACATCTACGGCAACGACGGCACGCACTTCTACACGCGCGGCAAGGTCGTCACCACGCGCTGGCCCGACCCCTCCGACGCGCCGGCCGGCGTGGACCTGGGCTTCCCGCGCAACCACTGAGTCACCGGGGGGTGACCCCCCGTAGAGCAGCCGTAGAGCAGGGCCGTCCGGATTTCGGACGGTCCTGATTCTTTTTTGGCGCCACTCTTGCGGTTCCCGTGCACAGGGTGCAATTCGGGCAACGAAAGTGTTCGCGTTCATGTGCCTGCAATATGAAGGTCATCATCGGTGTCGGTATGTTCATTGAGCCCTCAAGAGGCAAACTCTTGCGAAAGCGAGGCGACTTGGCATGCGGGCGCGCTGCGGATTCCGTAGGTAAATGACCGTTGACGTTCCGGTTAGCGCCGGGGTTCGATGACGCGCCGGGAGCCACGGAAAGACAGCTCGACAGCCTTCGGAGGCGATAAGGCTCCCCCCGCATCTCCTGCCGTACCAGTCGATCGGAATCGCGCTTCATGACCGACACGCTCCGCCCGCTCCCCTCGCCCACCACCGCGCCCCCCGCGACCCTGGCCGATCCGGGACGTCCCCAGAAGCTCAAGCGTTCCATCGGCGTCGTCGGCGGCACCCTGCTCACCCTGTCCTGCGTGACGCCCGCCTCCACGCTCTTCGTGGTCGTGCCCGACCTCTTCTCCTCGCTCGGCACCGCCACCGCGCTCACCATCGCGATCGGCTCGCTGCTCTGCGTCGGCGTCGCGTTCTGCTACTCCGAGCTGGGCACCCTCATCCCCAGCGCGGGCGGCGAGTACGCGATGGTCTCCACGATGGCGGGGCGCCTCGCGGGCTGGCTGGTCTTCGTCCTGTCGCTCCTGGTCGTGATGATCGTGCCGCCCGTCATCGCCATGGGCACGGCGGACTACCTGGCCCCGCTGGTCCACCTCGACCCGTCCTACGCGGGCGCCGGCGTCATGGTCTGCGCGACCCTCGCCGGCCTGCTCGACCTGCGTGCCAACGCCTGGATCACCGGCATCTTCCTGGTCCTCGAGGTCGTCGCGGCGGGCGTGGTGGCCGTCCTCGGCTTCACCCACGCCGAGCGCGGCGCGGGCAGCCTGACGGACCTGTCGGTGGCCGGTTCCGGTCCCGGCGGGATCGACGCCGTCACGGCCATGCTGATCGTCTCCGGTCTCGCCATCGCCCTCTTCGTCACGCAGGGCTTCTCCACGGCCGTCTACCTCTCCGAGGAGCTGGAGAACCCCCGCCGCAACGTCGCGCGCACCGTCCTCGCCACCCTCGCCATCTCCACCGTGATCATCCTGGTGCCGGTGGTCGCGATCACCATGGGCGCGGAGAGCCTGACGGCGCTCACCGAGGGCGACATCAGCGCCATGGTGACGGCCTGGTCCAACTCGGCCGTCGGTACGTTCGTCAGCCTCTGCGTCGCCCTCGCGATCATCAACGCGGGCATCGTCATGGTCATCCAGAACTCCCGCGTCCTGTTCGCCTCCGCCCGGGACAAGGCCTGGCCCTCGCCGGTCAACAACGCCCTGTCCAAGCTCGGCGCGTCCGGCGCCCCCTGGATCGCCACGCTCCTGGTCGGCGTGCCCGGCGCCCTCCTGTGCTTCGTCAACCTGGACACCCTGTACGGCGTGACGGGCGTCTCCGTGACCGGCATGTACCTCCTGGTGGCGGTCGCCGCGCTGCTGGGCCGGCGGGGCTCGCACGGTCACGCGGCCGCCTGGCGGATGCCGCTGTGGCCGGCCGTGCCTGTGGTGCTGATCGCCGTCCTCGCGTACGTACTGAGCCAGCAGGAGACGCGGTACCTCCTGTGGACCGGCGGCATCGTGGTCGTCGCCACCCTGTACTGGGCGCTGTACCTGCGCCCCCACCGCGACACGCGCTGGCTGGTCAGCGTCCCGGAGGACAGCCAGGAAGCGCCCCTCAGCCCCTCCGGCGTCTGAGGCGGGCCGCAGGCCCCGGGCCCCGAGGGGCCCGGACACCCCGGGGCGGGGCCTCGGCGGACGGCGGGAGAGGGGCCGCTCAGCCCCGCAGCACCCGCCGCTCGATCTCCGCCCAGTCCTCGGGGTCCACCGCGGCGCTGCCGCCCACGTCCAGCAGGTCGCGGTCCTTGAAACCGCTCGACGTGGAGACGCACACCGCGGGACCCTGCGGCACCGCCGCCCCGAGCTGCCGGTACCCGGCCAGCCCCGCCGCGGCCGACAGCTCCGCCCAGAGCCCGGACCCCGCCAGCCGGTCCCGCGCCGCCGCCATCTCCGCGTCGGAGACCAGCAGCGCCCCGCCGCCGCTCTCCCGGACGGCGAGGGTCCCCCGGTAGCCGCCGACCGAGGAGCCGATCGCGTACGCCGCCGTCGGCGCGACCTCCACCCGTGTCGCCGGCACCCCCTCCCGCAGCGCGGCCGCCAGCGGGCCCCCGGCGGCGGGCTCACAGGAGTACAGGCGGGGCACCCGGTCGGCGAGGCCCAGCGTGACCAGCTCCGCGAAGCCCTTCCAGACGCCGAAGAGCAGCTCGCCGTAGCCGGTGGGCAGGAACACCGAGCCGGGCACGCCGAGTTCGGCGTAGATCTCGTAGGCGAGTGTCTTGTAGCCCTCGGGTCCGAACGCGTGGCCGGTGTGGGTGGGCGTCACATTGCTCACCGGGTGGTAGCCGAACCGCTCCACGATCCGCCGCAGCAGCGGCCACCGCGCGTCGGCGGGCACCGAGAGCACCACCGCGCCGTACGCCCGCAGGAACGCCTCGACCGCCGGCGGCGTCCCGGCCGAGCCGATCACCACGCACCGCAGGCCCGCCCGCGCCGCGTACGCCGCCGCCGAGGCCCCGTGGTTGCCCGACGAGGCGACGACGACGCCCTCCGCGCCCGCGCCGGCCGCCGCGCTGACCGTGACGCGGTTGATGCGGTCCTTGTGGCTCCACGTCGGATTGCGCGACTCGTCCTTGATCCACAGGTCGTCGCCGAGGGGGACGAGCGGGGTGCCGCCCTCGCCGAGCCCCGGCGCGTGCAGCGGCGGCAGGAGCGGCGCCCAGCGCTCGTGCCCGCGCGGCCGCCCCGGCGCGGTGGTGAAGAGGTCGGCGGGAACCTTGTCGTAGGCGTAGTCCACCTCGACCGGGTACGACACGGTGTCGGTGCTGGTCACCGGGCAGCCGGTGGTGAGCGGGGGCCACAGGGGGAAGCGGACGGAGGGGTCCCCGAGCGAGCGCTGACCGGTGGCGAGGGAATCCGGGAGGGTCATGGATGCGGATGCGGCCAATGTCATGGGTGCAGCCTAGTTTCACCCCTGACGTGCGCGGGGCCGGTCGGCCACATCCGCCTACCGCGCCCGTGGTACGCGGGGCGCGGAGTCTACTCCCCGGGAAGGCGGGGCGGTTCCGACCGGCGGCCGCTCCGGTTGTCGGTGGCCGCCCGTACGGTGGACGGCATGGATCTACGACTGCCCAGGCCCAGGCTTCCCGGACCGCGCGGGCCACGCCGGCTGCTCGCCGCCGCGGCCGCCGTCGTGGTGCTCGCGGGGGCGGGCACCTGGACGGCGGTCGCGTCGGACGACGGCCCCACCGTGCACCGCGCCGACGGCACCCTCGACGCCGACGGCGCGAAGATCGACACCTCCTACTTCACCGCGGGCGACCCCGCCACCAAGCGGCCCGCGATCCTCATCGGCCACGGTTTCGGCGGCAGCAAGAGCGACGTGCGCGAACAGGCCGAGGAGCTGGCCGGGGACGGCTACGCGGTACTGACCTGGTCGGCGCGCGGCTTCGGCAGGTCCACCGGCAAGATCGGCCTGAACGACCCCAAGGCCGAGGTCGCCGACGTCTCCCGGCTCATCGACTGGCTGGCGAAGCGGCCCGAGGTGCGGCTCGACAAGGCGGGCGACCCGCGCGTGGGCGTCACCGGCGCCTCCTACGGGGGCGCGGTCTCCCTGCTCGCCGCCGGGCACGACCGGCGGGTGGACGCCATCGCCCCGCAGATCACCTACTGGAACCTCGCGGACGCGCTGTTCCCCGACGGCGTCTTCAAGAAGCTGTGGACCGGCTCGTTCATCAACACCGGCGGCGGCTGCGACAAGTTCGAGAAGCAGCTGTGCGCCATGTACAACCGCGTCGCGGTCGCCGGGAAGCCCGACGCGAAGGCGCGCGACCTGCTCGCCGCCCGCAGCCCCGCCGCCGTCGGCGACCGCATCAAGGTGCCGACGTACCTCGTGCAGGGCCAGACCGACTCGCTCTTCCCGCTCGACCAGGGCGACGCCATCGCCCGGGCGGTCCGCGCCAACGGCGCGCCCGTGAAGGTCGACTGGATCGCGGGCGGCCACGACGCCGGCGAGCGGGAGAACGAGCGGGGGCGCGTGGAGCGGCGCGTCGGCACCTGGTTCGACCGCTATCTGAAGGGCGACAAGGGCGCCGACACCGGCCCCGCCTTCCGCGTCACCCGCACCGGAGGCATCGACTCCACCGACGGGGCGGCCCAGCTGCGGGGCGCGAGCGGCGACACGTACCCCGGCCTGGACAGTGACCCGCGCGCGGTGCCCCTCGCCGGGCGCGAGCAGACCTTCGACAACCCCGCCGGGGCGAGCCCGCCCGCCGTCTCCACCCTCCCCGGCCTCGGCGGCAGAGGCCTGTCCCGGCTCTCCTCCCTCGGCGTCGGCGTCTCCCTCGACCTCCCCGGACAGCACGCCGCCTTCACCTCGAAGCCACTGGCGCGGGACCTGCGGATCACCGGCTCCCCGAAGGTGCGCGCCCACGTGAAGTCCTCCCACGGGGACGCGGTGCTCTTCGCCAAGGTGTACGACGTCAGCCCCGACGGGAAGCAGCAGGTCCTGCCCTCCCGACTCGTCGCCCCCGTCCGCGTCGAGGGCGCCCAGCGGGGCAAGGACGTCGAGCTGCGGCTGCCCGCCGTCGACCACGAGGTGCGCAAGGGCCACAAGCTGCGCCTGGTCCTCGCCTCCACCGACCTCGGCTACGCCTCACCGGTCGAGCCCGCCACCTACACCGCCTCGCTGAAGAGCGACCTGTCGGTGCCCACGGCCCCCGGCCTGAAGACCGCCGCCGCGCCGCTGCCCGCCTGGGTGTGGTGGCTGCCCGCCGCCGGAGCGCTGATCGCCCTCGGGCTGCTGCTCACCGGCCGCCGCCGCACGACGGCACCGGCACCCGACCCCGCGCTCGCCGAAGTGCCCCTCCAGATCACGGACCTGAGCAAGCGGTACGCCAGGTCCAGCGACCGGTACGCCGTCCGCGACGTCTCCTTCCGCGTCGAGAGGGGCCAGGTCCTCGGCCTCCTCGGGCCCAACGGCGCGGGCAAGACCACCACCCTGCGCATGCTGATGGGCCTGATCCGCCCCGACGCGGGCGAGATCCGCGTCTTCGGCCAGGCGATCCGCCCGGGGGCGCCCGTCCTGTCCCGGGTCGGCGCGTTCGTGGAGGGCGCCGGCTTCCTGCCGCACCTCAGCGGCCGGGAGAACCTGGAGCTGTACTGGAAGGCCACCGGCCGCCCCGCCGAGGACGCCCACCTGGCCGAGGCCCTGGAGATCGCCGGGCTCGGCGACGCCCTGGCCCGTGCCGTGCGGACGTACTCCCAGGGCATGCGCCAGCGCCTCGCCATCGCCCAGGCCATGCTCGGCCTGCCGGACCTCCTGATCCTCGACGAGCCGACCAACGGCCTGGACCCGCCGCAGATCCGCGAGATGCGCGAGGTCATGATCCGCTACGCCCGCGGCGGGCGCACGGTCATCGTCTCCAGCCACCTCCTCGCCGAGATCGAGCAGTCCTGCACGCACCTGGTCGTCATGGACCGCGGCCGCCTCGTCCAGGCCGGCCCGGTCGCGGAGATCGTCGGCTCCGGGGACACGCTCCTCGTCGGGCTCGCCGCGCCGGTCCCCGACCCGCTGGTCGACAAGGTCGCCGCGCTGCCCGGCGTCGCCTCGGCGGTGCGCGCCGACGACGGCCTCCTGATACGCCTGGACGGCACACCGGCGGGCAGCGCCGCCCTGCTCCTGCCCGAACTGGTCCGCCTGGACGTGCCCGTGGAGTCCATGGGCCCGCACCGCCGCCTCGAAGAGGCGTTCCTGACCCTGATCGGAGGCACCGCATGAGCGCCCCCACCCTGGAGCGCCCCACGGCGCCCGGCTACCGCGCCGGCCGCACCCTGCCCCTGCGGGTCGAGGCGGTCCGCCAGCTGAAGCGGCGCCGTACGCAGGTGATGGGCGCCATCATGGTGCTGCTGCCCGTCGTGCTCGTCATCGCGTTCGCCGTCGCCGGTTCGCCGGGGGAGCGCAACAGCCAGGTGACGCTGATGGACACGGCGACGGCGTCCGCGACCAACTTCGCGGCGACCTGCCTGTTCGTCTCGGCGGGCTTCCTGCTCGTCATCCCGGTCGCGCTGTTCTGCGGGGACACGGTGGCCTCCGAGGCGAGCTGGTCGTCCCTGCGCTATCTGCTGGCGGCGCCGGTGCCGCGGGCCCGCCTGCTGTGGTCCAAGCTCGTCGTGGCCCTCGCCTTCAGCGCCGCGGCCATGGCCCTGCTCCCGCTGGTCGCGCTGGCCATCGGCGCGGTGGCCTACGGCTGGGGGCCCCTGGAGATCCCGACCGGCGGCGAACTGCCCGCGGCCACGGCGGCCCAGCGGCTGCTCGTCGTCGTCGGGTACGTCTTCGTGTCCCAACTGGTCACCGCGGGCCTCGCGTTCTGGCTCTCCACGAAGACCGACGCCCCGCTCGGCGCGGTCGGCGGCGCGGTCGGCCTGACGATCGTCGGCAACGTCCTGGACGCGGTCACCGCGCTGGGCGACTGGCGCGACTTCCTCCCCGCCCACTGGCAGTTCGCCTGGGCCGACGCCCTCCAGCCCCGCCCCGAGTGGGGCGGCATGCTCCAGGGCACGGCGATCTCGGTGACGTACGCGCTGGTCCTGTTCGCCCTGGCGTTCCGGGGGTTCGCGAGGAAGGACGTGGTCAGCTGAGGGGGAGTCCCCTCAGACGCCCCCGAACCCCCCGCCGCCGGCCCCCGGCTACCCGCACGCCTCCCGCTCCGCCCGCACCGGATCATTCGGGAACCGGAAGGACGTCAGCCCCACCGCCCCCGTCAGGTTCCGCCAGAACCGCCCGACCGACATCGGCGCACGCGTCGCCGCCCGCAGTTCCGTGAACGGCTCGCAGCGCAGGGCGCGGCGCGCGGCGGCCACCCGGGCGGGGTCGAGTCCGCCGGGCAGCGAGCCCTTGACCCCGCGTTCGGCGACGACCCACTCGTCCGGCAGCCGCTTGTCGTGCCCCACCCGGCCGTGGAAGCCCTCCGAGTGGGCCGCCAGCGGATACGCGAGCCCGATCGGGTCCAGGGCGGCGCCGGACAGCGGGACGACGGCGCCGCTGAACCCCAGGGTGTTGTAGACCCCGGTCACCCCGGGCCGGGCCGCCTTCACCGGGGTCCGGGCGAGCAGCAGCGTGGGCGTGCCGCGCCGCACCCGCTCCCGTACGAGAGCGGCGTAGGCCTTGTTGCCCGCCTGCCCGGCGAAGTCGTGGTGCACGGGGTGGGAGGCGGCGTTCTGCCACACGTACACCCCGCGCTCGTCCGCGACCCCGGCCGGCCCGATCCGCCCCTCGTACGGGACCCGCAGCACCGCCGCGCACACCACCGCCCACACCGCGACCCCGGCCGCGACGATCGTCCACGCGCGTGTGAGCGGCATGAGGAAGACGGGCAGCAGCATGAGCAGCAGCCCCGGCAGGAACATCCGCCCGTGCATGAAGTCGCCGCCCACCTTGATGACGTAGAGCCAGCACAGCGCCCCCGCGACCACCGGGGCGAGGACGGGAGCCACCGCCTCGACGCGCTCGCCGCGCCACCCCGCCCGCCCGGACGCCAGGACGGCCGCGACGATCATCAGCAGCGGCAGCCACAGGACGTACGGCCCCACGAAGTCCGAGAGATAGTCGAACCCCCTGCCCCACAGGCTCCGGGAGGCTTCCTTGGTGACGCCGGGCAGCGGCATCAGATGCCCGTAGTACCCCATGCGGAAGATCTCGTACGCGACCGGCAGCGCGCCCGCGACCCCGGCGCCCGCGAGCGCCCCGCGCCACGAGGGGCGCGCCACGGCCCACTGGGCGGCCAGGAACACCGCCGACACCAGTGCGAGGTCCGGCCGTACGAGCGGCCCGAGGCCCAGCACCGCGCAGGTGGTCAGCGCGCGCGGCCGCGCGACGAGCGCCAGCCAGGCCCCCGCGAGCCAGCAGGTGGCGAGCCCCGTCTCCAGACCGGAGGTCGCGAAGTCCCAGACCGGCGGCAGCGCGAGCAGCACCAGGGCCCCGCAGGGCAGCAGAACTCGCCCCCCGCCCGCGCCGCCGTGCAGGCGGAGCGCCGCGAGCCCGGCGAGCGCGAAGCCGGCGGCGGTCAGCAGCAGGCCGCCGTACATCGCCGCCGTGGCGATGTCGAGGCCGGGCGCCCCGGCGACCACGAGCAGCCACTGCCACAGGGTGCCGGTGGACGACTCGGCCCGCTCCCCGGCGTTGAACACGGGCCCGTTACCGGCGAGGACCTGACGGACCGTACGTACGTAGATGTGCCCGTCGTCGGACATCCAGCGCCGCTGGAAGCCGGCGACGGCGATGACGAGGGCGGGCAGGAGGGCGAGGGCGAGACGCGCGGGGCCCCGCCATCGCCCGTGCCCGGCGGCGACGGGCGGCCGGGCCTGCGCGACACGGACCTCGGGGGAGTACGTAGACGTCATGCGCCCTACATCGGCGCCACGCCCATCCCGCTTGAGCCGCCCGCTGTCTGCCGTTCACCTAGGCGCCGTCCACCTAGCGCCGAGCGCTGTCCGCCGTCTGCCGAGCGCCGACGGCTGACCGCCCACCACCGCCACCGACGGGGCGGCCGCCGACCGCCCACCGCCGTCCACCGACGGCTGACCACCGGCCGCCAGCCGCCGTCCGCCGTCGCGGGAGCCCCTACGCCTTGGGGATGTCGAAGTACCGGGCGAGCCCCGCGGCGAGTGCCAGGTCGCCCGTGATCCGCACCTTGCGCGTCACGAACAGCACGACAGGGCTGGCGTTCCCCGACACCAGCTTCAGGAACTCCGCGTCGGCCATGGTGAGCGCGACCCGCGGCCGCGCCTCGGAGCGGCCCGCCCGCACGGTGCAGGTCCCGTCCGCGATCAACGTCTCGTACACGACGTCCGGGTTGCCGCCCACCCCCGTGACCGTCCAACGGATCAACGCCGCGAGCGAACCGGCCGCCTCCGGTCTGAACTGCCGTTCCACGCGCCCGAAGACCTCGTCCAGGACGCGAGCCCGCAGCGCGCCGTCCCGGGCGATCCCGGCGATCTCCCGGCCGGAGAGCCCCTTCACGGTGCGGGCGAACTCGTCGGGCGTGACGCTCGCGAAGTCCAGTCCGGCGATCCTGCTGATCTCGTCCGCCACGGCGGTCTCCTCCAACCCTCGACCCTGCGGTAAGCGGTCCACTCCCCCCGGCAGAAGACAGTGGGATTGTATTTCCGCCCCCTCCCGCACCGATCGGCGCCGTTCACAGAAGCCCGTGCGCCCCCGCAGGGGCGCACGTTCACCGCCGCCGCGTCACCTGCGGGCCCCGCGCGCGATCCGGTCGAGCTGCTTGCCGACCACGACGTCGATCGGCAGCCGCGGCGGCCGCTGCGCGTCGCGGTCGCTGACGTGGACGGTGAGGGAGCCCACACGGACCAGCACATGATGATCGGTCGCCACGGCGCCCCCGCGGCCGTCCATGCTCAGCTCGAAGGAGACGGCCTCGTCCCCGAGCGCCGGCGCTTTCCCGACGGTGACCCGGGAGTCGAGCCGGCCCTCCGGCATCCGCGCCACCAGGGTCCGGCAGGTCCGCAGCCCCTCCTCGAACCTCCGGAACCACGTGGCGGCCTCGTCCCCCTCGTACGCGGCCAACCACGTCCGACCGCCCCAACGCTCCTTGTCCCACCAGAAATCCTGGATCACGGAGGTGGACGCGTGCTGCGTGACGAGCATGTCGAGTACGTCCTGACACCCGGCGCCCTCGGCCGAAACACGCGGTTCGTACCGGGGCGCGGGCGCCTGCACGGTCATCCCGTACAGGCCCGGCACCTCCCCCTCCCGGAGCAGCAGGCCCTTCAACTGCCCGGTCGTCAGAGCGCGGGCGGGCGACGGCGACGCCGAGGCGGCCGGCGTACCCGCCCCGGACCCGTGACCCTTGGCCGCCCCGTCGTCACCCGGCGCCGAACACCCACCGACCCCGAACACCCCGACGGCCCCGAACACCCCGGCGACCACGACACCCCGCCACCACGACCCCACGGCCACCACTCCCTGCCCCACTCCCTGACCCACTCCGTGACCCACTCCGTGACCCCACTCCGTACGAGAGGGGCAGACGCTACGGCCAGGAGGCCAGGAGTAGCAGAAACGTCTGCGGGAAACCGCCCCGCAATTCTGCGCTCTTTGGACGCAACTCACCGAAAGGGACGTCACCCCAATGAGGGAAGCGGGAGTGCGGGAGGCGGGCGTACGAGGCCGAGCCCGACGGGAGCGCACTGTGCCGCAGGTCACCGCAGAACCGATAAGAGACTAGCCAGACATCGTCCAATGCGACATTTCCGCCACCCGTTTGCCGCGCATCCTCCGTAATGCGGACCCGTTAGGTTGAACATGACGAAAACAAGGCCCAAGGCGGCGGGGAGCTGCCGCGTCGCCCCAATTGGCGTTGTTCCAGGCGCAGTTCCCATGGGGGGCTGGATTTACGCCCCGTCCCCCGCCAGGGAGGCCTGCGCGGCCCTGCACGATGGAAACCAGAGGGTCGAACTGCGCCACAGCGGCACGCTGGTTGAAGACTTGCTCACGGAACTCAACGCCATCCAGGCTCGGTTCACCGCCGTAACCGACCACCCGGTGGCCGGCGTGGGCCCTGCCGCTCTGGCCCCTCGGGGGCCCTATCGTGCGTGAGTCACGCGGGCGCCACAGCCGACTGGACGACCGGCCCGCCCCCGTAGGCCCTCCCACCGGATATCCGATGACTGATCACACGCAGGTCTGGGAGCAGTCCCTCCCGCCGTTCGATCAGCTGGACGTCCACTGGGACCCGGCGGAAGAACTCGCCCACCTGCTGCACGAAGCCGTCGAGAACGAGAAGAACGAGGCTCCGCCCCCGCCTGAGATCAACGAGGACCCGGTAACCGAAGGCGACGGTGCCGCCCCCGCCGACCTCACCGGATCCACCGGCTCCACCGCGGAGTTGCCGGCTCAGCGCTCCCCGGTCTCCCACCACCGGCGCTCCCGCTCCCGTCCCCACAAGCGGACCCGGAGCGCCCTGCGCGCGACGAGCTTCCTCCTCGCCGTGCTCGCCGCCGCCGTGGTCTCCATGGTGTGCGTCTTCGGCGGCCTGGTCAGCTACGACCCCCTGCGCCTCGTCGCCACGTACCGCACGACACCGGGTGCGGTCGGATGGTGGCCCCTGCTCGTCTATGGCCCCTGGGTGGTCGCTTCCCTGTCCATCCTGCGCGCCGCCCTCCACCGTCGCCGCGCGGCGCACTCATGGGCCATCGTCCTCTTCTTCTCCATCGTTTCGATACTGCTGTGTGTGGCCCAGGTGCCCCGCCCTCTGGTGGAGGCCGCCGCCGCGGCGCTTCCCGCCCTGGCCGCCCTGGCCTGCTTCCAGCAACTGGTCCGCCAGATCACCTTGACCCGCCCGCCCCGCCAGGCCACCCCCCGCCACCGAAACCGCAACCCCCGTCAGCACCCCACGGACGGACCCCCCAAAACCGCCTAGCGGCGGCGATGCTCCCGCAAGGCGGGGGCGACGTGGCGCATGAAGGCCCGGTACGAGCGTTTGCGGTACTCCCAGGAGCAGCCGGTGACGATGTGCAGGCGCTCCAGGCCGACGTCGACGAGGGCGAGTATCCGGTCCCGGCAGTAGGCGGCCGGCCCCAGCACGGCGAAGAAGTCGAGGCAGCCGGGGGCCGGATCCGCCGTGCGGTGCCGGGAGGAGCGGGCGAAGGTGGCGATGCCGTGGGCCGCCTCGGTGCGGGCCCGGTCCGTATCGTCGTCGACGACGACATGGATGAAGGCGGCCAGCCGCACGTCGGGCCGGGCCGCGCGGGCGGTGTCGGCGGGCTCCCGCAGCCGCTCGCGGTAGCGGGCGATGAGGTCGAGGGAGTCCGGGGTGCGGGGCGAGTGGACGACGGTGAAGCCGTGTTGGTCTGCGAGGTGGGCAGCCAGGGTGGACTTGCCCGCGCCGTCGCAGCCTTCCAGGACGAGAGTCCGGTAGGGGGCGAGATCGGGGTTCACGAGGCCAGCCAGTCGGCGAGTGCCTGGGGATCGCCGAGGTGAGCCCTGGTGCCGTACTGGATCATGAGGTTGCGCCAGTTCGGCTCGCGGCCGTGGGCGTGGGTGTAGGTCGGTCGGGGCTGGAAGGCGGCGACCCTCCGGCCGAGGGCGGCCGCCGCGCCGGTGAGGAGGGCGGCGCCGGGCGGGGTCTCCGGCCCGGACACGTCCAGGACGAGGGACTCGGCCCGAAGGGCCACGATCAGGCTCGTGTCCTGCTGGACACCGCCCCGGGCGACGACGTGCCCTTCTGGGCCCTGGCCTGGGGCCCGCCCGCCGCGTCCGTGTACTCCCGCACCGCGAAGGTGTACGAGACCCTCGGCGACCACCGGGCCGCCGCCGACGAATACGCCCGTGCCGCCGCCACCCGCCCCGCCGGGACCTACGCCCGCATCGTCGCCCTGGACCTGGTGGCCGGCGCGGAGATGCTGCTGAAGCGCGGCAGCATCGAGCAGGCATGCTCAGCCTGGGGCCAGGCGATGGACCACATGGACGGCGTGCGCTCAGTCCGCACCCGCAAAGCCGTCAAGAACATGCGCGGAGCCCTCGCTCCGTTCAGGACCCGTGGCCTGCGGTGCGCGGCCGAACTCGATGAACGTGCCATCGACTTCCTGGCCTCTGCTTGACTCAGGCGGGTGGCGGGCAGTACCGCGGCTGGCCAGACCCTCGGCGCCGCCCAGGGGGCAGCAGCTGCAGCGGCGAGGGTGATCTTTCGCATGATCTGCCCAACGGGCTGGCGTGCAGTCACGACACGAGCGGATGGGGACAACCAGCCGTGGAACCCCGGTTTGAGCCGGTGTCAGCCGGACTCTCGTGTCGCCTCCGGAGCAGGCGCACCCTGCGGGCAAACGCCAGGCGGGGGCGTTCTGACCTGCGAAAACGCCGCTAACCTGACACGGAGTCAGTGGCGCCCCCGGCAGGACTCGAACCTGCGGCCAAGCGCTTAGAAGGCGCCTGCTCTATCCACTGAGCTACGGGGGCCTGGGTGTGGCCGGTGGCACGGGTCCGGATGTGGGGGAGGTCCGTGGCCTTGCCGGGGACAAGGATAGGGCTCCCGGGACCCTGTCCTTGCTGCTTCGCCTCCGCGCCGTGATGTGGAGGTTCGGTGAAGCGGTCCTGATAATCGCAGGCAGGTACGAATCTCGCATCGCTTTTTGCGCCTCGCGCCCCGGGTGTTGTGCACTCGTTATGCCTGCGCCCCCGGCCCTCCCTTCGCTCCCCGGTGTTCGACCGGCGCGCAGGGACGTCCATATGCTTCAGAAAGCCGCCAAAATTGGGCATTCTTCGCATGTGGTGACCTTGGACGTACGGCCTCAATTGCTTGACGCACTCTCCGCCCTGCGCGAGCGTGTCGCCGCCGCACGCTTTCCGCTCCCCCTGCCGGGGGCGCCACGCGCGCGTGCCAACCGGGACGAGCTGCTCGCGCAGCTCGACGACTATCTGGTGCCCCGTCTCAAAGCGCCGGAGGCGCCCCTGCTCGCCGTCATCGGCGGTTCCACGGGAGCGGGCAAGTCCACTCTCGTGAACTCCCTGGTGGGGCGTCAGGTCAGCGAGGCGGGCGTGCTGCGGCCCACGACGCGCACACCGGTGCTCGTCTGCCATCCGGAGGACCACCATTGGTTCGCGGACATGCGGGTCCTGCCGGACCTCACGCGCGTGTGGCTGCCTCAACCCGTGTGCGCGCAGGGTGGCGACGGAGACGACGAGGATGACGGCGACGACATGCCGGCCCTCGGGGGCGAACTGGAACGGGCCCTGCGGATCGAGACCGTCCACAGCCTGCCCCGCGGTCTCGCCCTCCTCGACGCGCCCGACGTGGACTCCCTCATCGCCGAGAACCGGGTCCTGGCCGCCGAGCTGATCTGCGCGGCCGACGTGTGGGTCATGGTGACCACCGCCTCCCGGTACGCCGACGCGGTGCCCTGGCATCTGCTGCGTACCGCCAAGGAGCACGACGCCACCCTCGTCACCGTCCTCGACCGCGTGCCCCACCAGGTCGTGACCGAGGTCTCGCGGCAGTACGGCGCCCTGCTCGCGAAGGCGGGCCTCGGCGACGTGCCCCGCTTCACCGTGCCCGAACTGCCCGAGTCCGCGGGCGGCGGCGGACTGCTCCCCTCCACCGCCGTCGCGCCCCTGCGCGCCTGGCTGACCCAGCGCGTCCAGGACCCCTCGGCCCGCGCCCAGGCCATCACCCGTACGGCCCGCGGCGTCATCCGTTCGCTCGACTCGCGGATGCCGGAGCTGGCGGGCGCCGTCGCCTCCCAGTACGCCGCCGCGCTCCGGCTCACCGCCGCCGTCGACGAGGCGTACGACCGCGAGCACGCGCGCGTGCAGAGCCGTCTGGAGGCGGGCGGCGTCCTCGCGGGCGACGCCCTGAAGCGGTGGCGCAGCTACCCCCTCGACTGCGGGCCCGGCGAACTGCTCGACGCCATCGCCGAGAGCCTGGAGGCGCTGCTGCTGTGCGCCGTCACCGCCGCCGACGAGCGCATCGACGAGGCCTGGCGGCGCGAGCCCGCCGCGGCCGCTCCCGGCCTCGCCGACCGCGACCCCCAGGTGGAGAGCGCCGAGCACCGCATCGGGATGGCCGTACGCCGGTGGCGGCGCGTCCTGGAGGAGTACGCCGACGACGAGGTGCGCGCGATGGAGCGGGTCGACAAGGCCCCGCTGCCCGACCCGGAGGTCGTCGCCGCGCTGCTCGCCACGGCCCTGCTCGGCGGGCACCGGGCGCGGGCGGCAGGGGAGATCCTCGCCGAGCGGATCGGCGCCCAGGGAGCGGTCCGGTTGCGCGACCGGGGCGAGCGTCTGCTGGCCGCCTACCTGGAGAAGGTCCTCGCCGTCGAGCGGGACCGGCGGCTCGCCCCCCTGGACGCACTCGAAGTACATCCCGAACCCCAGGCCGAACTGATCGCCGCCCTGTCCGTACTGCAGAAGGAGAGGTGACCGCCGTGACTGCTGTCACTGATCACACCGAACGCGACGAGCGGGAGGACCGGGAGCGCCGGGAGGACCGGGAGCGCCGGGAGCGCCGGGAAGGCCGTGACGCCGGGGAAAGCCGTGATGCCGGGGAGAACCGTGATTCCCGGGACGCCCGGGACGCCCGGGACGCGCGGGACACCCGGGAAAGCCGCGAGCAGCGGGTGGAGTCGGCTGAGGCAGCACAACGAAGGGACCCGGCGGAGAGACGGGACCCGGCGGAGAGACGGGACCCGGCGGAGGGAAGGGAGCAGGCGGAGCGAAGGGAGCCGGCCGAGCGCGAGGCTCGCGTAGAGCGGGAAGAGCCGTCGGGCCCGGGGCGGCCGGACGACGACCCCGAAGGGGCCTGGGACGACGGCCTCATCGCCCGGCGCGTCGCGGAAGGCACCCGTCCGGAGGACACGGCCCCCGGTGTCCGCGCCTACGCCCCCGCCCCCTCCGGGACGCCCACCTCGTACGAGGGACCCCTGCGCGAGCGGCTCGACGCGCTGCGCGAACTCGTCGGCCTCTCCCGCACCCGCCTCGACAGCGGCACGCTCGCCCAGGCCGGCCGGGTCCTCGACGAGGCCGCCGCCCGACGCCGGCTCTCCGACCGGCACACGGTTGTCGCCATCGCGGGCGCCACCGGCAGCGGAAAGTCGACGCTGTTCAACGCCCTCGCCGGGGTGATGATCTCCGAGACGGGCGTGCGCAGGCCGACCACCGCCGCGCCCATCGGATGCAGCTGGACGGACGGCGCCGCCGGGCTGCTCGACCGCCTCGGCATCCCCGGCAGGCTGCGCCGCCGCCCCCTCCAGGGGCCCGGCGCCGACGACCTCCAGGGGCTCGTGCTGATCGACCTGCCCGACCACGACTCGGCGGTCGGCGAGCACCGCGAGCACGTCGACCGGATCCTGGCGCTCGTCGACGCCGTCATCTGGGTCGTCGACCCGGAGAAGTACGCGGACGCGATGCTCCACGAGCGTTATCTGCGGCCCATGGCCGGACACGCCGAGGTCACCTTCGTCGTGCTCAACCAGACCGACCGGCTGCCCGGCGACGCCGCCGACCAGGTCCTCGACGACCTGAGGCGGCTCCTGGACGAGGACGGCATCGCGCTCGGCGAACACGGCGAACCGGGCGCCACGGTGCTCGCGCTCTCCGCGCTGACCGGTGAGGGGATGGGCGATCTGCGCGAGGCCCTCGGCCAGTTCACGCAGGAGCGGGGCGCCGCGGCCCGCCGGATCGCGGCCGACCTGGACGCCGCCGCGGAACACCTGCGTCCGGTGTACGTCGCCGGGGCGTCCCGGGTGCGCGGGCGCGGGCGAGGGCGCGTCGGGCTGAGCGAGGAGGCCCGCGAGGAGTTCGCCGACCGCCTGGCGGACGCGGTGGGCGCCGCCGCCGCGGGCGACGCGGCGGAGCGGGCCTGGCGCCGGCACGCGGGCAGGGCGTGCGGCGATCCGTGGTTCAGGCTCTGGCGGTGGTACGAGGCGCAGCGCTCCCCGGGCGGCCCCGTGACGCCCGCCGTGCCGATCCCGGTGGACGAGGAGGTCACCGCGCGCCAGCGCGTGGAGCACGCCGTCCGCACGGTCGCCGACGAGGCGGCAGCGGGGTTGCCCGTGCCATGGGCGCTTGCCGTGCGGGAGGCCGCGGCGCGCGGCGCGGAAGGGCTGCCCGAGGCGCTCGACGAGCTGGCGGTGACGGTGGGCGTGTCGGGCGGGCGGCCGCCTCGGCCCGGCTGGTGGCCGGTCGCGGTCCTCGCCCAGGCGGCGATGACCTTGCTCCAGGTGGTGGGCGGGCTCTGGCTGGTCGGACAGATCATCGGGATCGCCGAGCCGAACCTGGGCGTGCCCGCGCTGCTGATGGTGGCGGGGATCGCGGGCGGCCCGTGCGTGGAGTGGGCGAGCCGGATCGCGGCGCGCGGCCCCGCCCGCCGGTATGGGCAGGAGGCGGAACGCCGGCTGCGGGAGGCGGCCGCGGGGTGCGGCCGGGCCCGGGTCCTGGATCCGGTGGCGGCCGAGCTGTTGCGCTACCGCGAGGTCAGGGAGCAGTACGGGCGGGTGGTGGGGGCGCGTGCCGCTGTCGGGTGACGGAGTTGTCCACAACCGGTGGGTAACCCACAGGGCTCAGCGGGCCCGGCGTGACCGGTGCAGTCTGGGAGCCCGGCCGCGGCAGGCGCGGCGGGGCACATGGAGGTACGGGAGGGGCAGGGCATGAACGAGACGATGGTGACGGTGGTGGGGAACGTCGCGACGACGCCGGTGTACCGGGAGTTGCCGTCGGGACCGGTGGCGCGGTTCCGGCTCGCGGTGACGGCGCGGTACTTCGACGCGGTGAAGGACACCTGGCAGGACGGGCACACCAATTTCTTCACGGTGTGGGCCAAGCGGGCACTCGGCAAGAACGTGCAGGCGTCGCTCGCGGTGGGTGAACCAGTCATCGTGCAGGGGCGGTTGCGGGTGCGGGACGAGGAGCGCGGCGGTCAGCACTGGACGTCGGCGGACATCGACGCGCAGGCCGTCGGCCACGACCTGTCGCGCGGCACCTCGGCGTTCCGGCGCGTGCTCAAGGCGGACGGGGCGCCGACGGATGCCGCGCCGCCGCGCAAAGCGGCGCCGGAGCCGGTGGGGTGATGAATGGTCAGGGGCACGGGCCCGGTGGGGCGCACCGCCGAATGGCTGCGTCCAATGGCGTTGATTTGTCGATAAGCCCAGCTCGGGAGGGGTGTTGGGGATAACGATTCCGAGTCGGATCGGTGATACGACGATATGACCGAGGGTCGCGGTGTGCCGCTTCCTTAGGATGCCGGACGTAGCTCACGGGGCAGTTGGCAGGAGGCGCCACGCAGGTGGCAGGTGGTCCTGCCGCTTTCAATCTGCTGGCGGGACCACCCCCCACGTTGTGAACGGGTCCCGTCCGGAGGGGAATTCTGTGTTTTCTGCGTTGTCCATACGGAGTCGGGGCGCCGCCCGCCTCGCCGTCGTGACCGCGGCGTCGGGACTGCTCGCCGCGGGAGCGGTGGCCGCCGCGGGATCCGCCGCGGCGGAGGAGGTGCCGCGGCAGCGGGGCGGGGCGACCGCGACGCTGGGCGGCCTGCAGACGTACGACCAGGCGGTCGTCCGGGAGGGCGGCAGCTCGCAGCGGGTCCCCGCCGGACTCTTCGAGATGTCCGTGGAGGACGGCGGCACCCTCCAGACGTACTGCGTCGACATCCACAGCCCCACGCAGAAGGACGCCCGGTACCAGGAGACGCCCTGGAGCGGCACCTCGCTGAACCGCAACCGTGACGCGGGCCGCATCCGCTGGATCCTCCAGCACTCCTACCCGCAGGTGAACGACCTCGCGGCGCTCGCCAAGAAGGCGGGCGCGTCCTCCCTCACCGAGAAGACCGCCGCGGCCGGCACCCAGGTGGCGATCTGGCGGTACTCGGACGGCGCGCGGGTGGACGCCGTCGACCCGCAGGCCGAGAAGCTGGCCGACTACCTGCACAAGAGCGCGCAGGCCAGCATCGAGCCCAAGGCGTCGCTGACGCTGGAGTCGCCCGCCGTCTCCGGGCGCCCGGGGGAGCGGATCGGTCCGGTCACCGTGCGGACCGACGCGGACGCGGTGTCGGTGGCCCCGCCCGGGGACTCCGCGGCGAGCGGGGTGAAGGTCGTCGGCAGGAACGGCAAGCCGGTGAAGTCCGCGCGCGACGGCAGCCGGCTCTACTTCGACGTGCCGAAGGACGCGCCCGACGGCTCGGCGGCGCTCTCCGTGCAGGCGTCGACGACCGTGCCGGTCGGCCGGGCCTTCACCTCGGAGACCCGGAGCCAGACGCAGATCCTCGCGGGCTCCAGCGAGTCGACGGTCTCCGCGACCGCGACGGCCGACTGGGGTGCGAAGGGCGCGGTGCCGGCGCTGTCGGCGGAGAAGAACTGCGCCAGGGGCGGTGTGGACATCACCGCGAGCAACAAGGGGGACGCTCCCTTCACCTTCCGGCTGATGGGCGTCAAGCACACCATCGAGGCGGGGACGTCGCAGACGGTGACGGTCCGATTGCAGGAGGACCAGGCCTACGACTTCACGATCGTGGGGCCGAACGGCGTCGAGAAGCGCTTCAGGGGCGTGCTCGACTGCCGTACGGAGGGCAGCGGCATCGGCACCAAGGCCCAGCCCGCCAACCAGCCCAGCCCCGCGTCGGCGGGCGGCACCGCGGTCGGCGCCGACCTCGCCGAGACCGGCAGCTCCGGCAATACGCCGCTGATCGCCGGCATAGCGGTGGGGTTCGTCCTGCTCGGCGGCGCGGCGGTCTTCTTCGTACGCGCCAAGAAGGACCCGACGGAGACCCCCGAGGAGGCGGCCACGGAGAAGTAGGAGCGCCGCGCTCTGGCCGCCCCTCCCGGGGAGGGGCGGGCTCCGGGTAGCCCGCGCCGGATCCCCGCCGGAGAACCGAACCGGACTCAGTCCCGGTGCAGGGCGGCCAGACCCTTCCGCAGATCCTCGGCGGTCATGACCGGCTGGATCTCCACCTCCGCGCCGAATTCCCGGAAGAGCGACTCGGAAATGGCGGGCAGCTGGGAACTGTCCTGCATGTCGAAGACGAAGGTGCAGGAACGCCCGCCGTCGCACGGACCGAAGTAGGCCGCCTCGGGCTTGAGCTGTTCCATCAACTCCTGCATGGTGTCCGGCAGCGCGCCGCTCTTGAGTGCCTCATTGGACGCCTGCGTGTCCAGGCGTGCCCGCAGCATGACCCTCATCACACCTGCTCCTTCCGGCCACCACGACCGGCACGGATCCGTCCCGCGCTCACTGGGACCCGGTGACGTCCCTCTCAGCGTCTCTCCGGCTGAAACGGGCGGCAACATCTGCCCCCGGCCCCCACCGGCGCTCACTCCCACCTCGCTGGTTTCCACCCAGGGGTGGCCGTCAGGCAAGATGGGGTGTATCTGCCCACTCATCGAATGCCGGACGGTTTCTCTTGGCTGAGTACATCTACACCATGCGCAAGACGCGCAAGGCGCACGGCGACAAGGTGATCCTCGACGATGTCACCTTGAGCTTCCTTCCTGGCGCGAAGATCGGTGTCGTGGGCCCCAACGGCGCCGGTAAGTCCACGGTGCTCAAGATCATGGCGGGCATCGAGCAGCCCTCCAACGGCGATGCCTTCCTCTCGCCCGGTTACACCGTCGGCATGCTCCTCCAGGAGCCGCCCCTGGACGAGTCCAAGACCGTCCTGGAGAACGTGCAGGACGGCGCGAAGGAGGTCATGGGCAAGCTGCGGCGCTTCAACGAGGTCGCCGAGCTGATGGCCACCGACTACTCCGACGCGCTGATGGAGGAGATGGGCAAGCTCCAGGAGGACCTGGACCACGCCAACGCCTGGGACCTCGACGCCCAGCTCGAGCAGGCCATGGACGCGCTCGGCTGCCCGCCCGGCGACTGGCCCGTCACCAACCTCTCCGGTGGCGAGAAGCGCCGCGTCGCGCTCTGCAAGCTGCTCCTCGAAGCCCCCGACCTGCTGCTCCTCGACGAGCCCACCAACCACCTGGACGCCGAGTCCGTGCAGTGGCTGGAGCAGCACCTCGCCAAGTACCCCGGCACCGTCGTCGCCGTCACCCACGACCGGTACTTCCTCGACAACGTCGCGGGCTGGATCCTGGAGCTCGACCGCGGCCGCGCCATCGGCTACGAGGGCAACTACTCCACGTACCTGGAGACCAAGCAGACCCGCCTCAAGGTCGAGGGGCAGAAGGACGCCAAGCGCGCCAAGCGCCTCAAGGAGGAGCTGGAGTGGGTGCGCTCCAACGCCAAGGGGCGCCAGGCCAAGTCCAAGGCGCGCCTCGCCCGTTACGAGGAGATGGCCGCCGAGGCGGACAAGATGCGGAAGCTGGACTTCGAGGAGATCCAGATCCCGCCGGGCCCGCGCCTGGGCAACATCGTCGTGGAGGTCGACAAGCTGTCGAAGGCCTTCGGCGACAAGGTTCTCATCGAAGACCTCAGCTTCACCCTGCCGCGCAACGGCATCGTCGGTGTCATCGGCCCGAACGGCGCCGGCAAGACCACGCTGTTCAAGATGATCCAGGGCCTGGAGGAGCCGGACTCCGGTTCCATCAAGGTCGGCGACACGGTCAAGATCTCCTACGTCGACCAGAGCCGCGCCAACATCGACCCGAAGAAGACGCTGTGGGCGGTCGTCTCGGACGAGCTGGACTACATCAACGTCGGCCAGGTCGAGATGCCGAGCCGCGCCTACGTGTCCGCCTTCGGCTTCAAGGGCCCGGACCAGCAGAAGCCCGCGGGCGTGCTCTCCGGCGGTGAGCGCAACCGGTTGAACCTCGCGCTCACCCTCAAGCAGGGCGGCAACCTGCTCCTCCTCGACGAGCCGACGAACGACCTCGACGTCGAGACCTTGTCCTCCCTGGAGAACGCGCTCCTGGAGTTCCCGGGCGCGGCCGTGGTCGTCTCCCACGACCGCTGGTTCCTCGACCGCGTCGCCACGCACATCCTGGCGTACGAGGGCGACTCCAAGTGGTTCTGGTTCGAGGGCAACTTCGAGGCGTACGAGAAGAACAAGGTCGAGCGCCTCGGCCCGGACGCGGCCCGTCCGCACCGCGCCACCTACAAGAAGCTGACCCGGGGCTGAGGCGGCCGTGGCTCGACACATATACCAGTGCCCGTTGCGCTGGTCGGACATGGATGCCTTCGGGCACGTCAACAACGTGGTCTTCCTGCGGTATCTGGAAGAGGCGCGCATCGACTTCATGTTCCGGCTGGCGCCCGGTGACGGGTCCCCGTCGTTCTCGGGCGGATCGGTCGTGGCCCGCCACGAGATCGACTACGTACGGCCGTTGGTGCACCGGCACGAGCCGGTCACCGTCGAGTCGTGGGTGACGAAGATCGGTGCGGCGTCGCTGACCATCGCCTACGAGATCAAGGACGCGGACCAGGTGTATGTGCGGGCCTCGACCGTGGTCGTGCCCTTCGACCTCCAGGCGCAGCGGCCCCGCCGGATCTCCGCCGAGGAGCGGGAGTTCCTCCAGGAGTACGTCGACGACTCCGCCGACGGCGGTTCGGGGGCGCTCGGCGCATGAGCGCGCGGCTGCACTTCGCCGATGCCGGGGAGGCGGCGGACCTCGCCGCCTTCCTGGCCCGCCTCGTCCACTACGACAAGGCGGCCGCGGTCCGGCTCCAGGCCGCCGGGGACACGCTCGCCGTGTTCGGGCGGCCGCCGTCGTTCGACGTGCTCGCCATCCGTACCGCGCGGCTCGCGAAGCCGTACGAGGGCGGGTCCACCGCCACCCTCGACGTCACCGTCTCCGCCGGTGAGTTCCTGGAGTCCGTGGGGGACGCGGCGGGCTCCGAGGGCGTCGCAGCCGTGCCGGGCGCCGTCACCGGGCCGCCGTGGGCGGGCGTGCTGCCGCCGAGGGGCGGCTGGCGACAGGAGAGCGAGCTGCCCGTGATGGGCGCGGTGCGCGCTCTGGTGACGGCGGCGGTCACCGAATTCAAGGCCCGCGTCGAGGAGTTGCCCGCCGAGCGGCGGGTGCGGGCCGAGCTGGACCGGGTGGGGCGGGAGATCTGGTCCCGGACCGTCGCCGGGACACCGCTGCCGGTGCGGGCCGCGCACGCCGCGCAGTCGCTCGGCTTCCTGCGCGGCGACACGCTGACCCTGCTCTCCTCTGGGGCGTGGCTGCGGCTGCGTACGGCCTACGGGTCCGTCGCGGTGCGGCGCGCGGGGGTCGGCGGACTCTCGGTCACGCCCGCGTAGGCGGCCGTTCGTGCGGCAGTGACCTCAGGCCCGTCCTCCGGGCGGGCACGGTCCGACGCGCGCCGACCGGCCCAGCCGCGCCAGCGGGTCGGGCCGCCCTCCGCGCCCGTCGGGCCGGGTCGTACGCTCACCACGGGACGTCCGACGTCACGGGGAGGGCCGGCCAGTGAAGATCGTGCTGCCAGGAGGCACCGGGCAGGTGGGGGGCGTGCTGCGCCGCGCGCTGACCGGCGCGGGCCACGAGGTCGTGGTGCTGACCAGAAACCCGGCGCGGGCCGGCGAGGTCCGCTGGGACGGCCGGACGCTCGGGCCCTGGGTGGAGGCGGTCGACGGCAGCGACGTCGTGATCAACCTCGCGGGCCGCAGCGTCAGTTGCCGCTACACCGACGAGAACCTGCGGGCCATGATGGACTCGCGGGTGGACTCCGCACGCGTCGTGGGCGAGGCGATCGCCGCCGCCCACAAGCCGCCCCGGGTCTGGCTCCAGATGAGTACCGCCACCCTCTACGCCCACCGGTTCGACGCCCCGAACGACGAGGCCACCGGTGTGATCGGCGGCCAGGAGCCCGATGTCCCCGGATACTGGGCCTACAGCGTCGACATCGCGCGGAACTGGGAGCGCGAGCAGGAGCGGGCCGTGACGCCGGCGACCCGCAAGGTGGCCCTGCGGTCGGCGATGGTGATGAGCCCGGACCGCGGCGGCGTCTTCGACTACCTGCGGTGGCTGGTACGGCTCGGCCTCGGCGGGCCGGTCGCGGGCGGCGCCCAGTACATCTCCTGGATCCACGACCGCGACTTCGTCCGCGCCGTGGAGTTCCTGATCGACCGGGACGACATCGCCGGGGCGGTCAATCTCGCGGCTCCCGCGCCGCTGCCGCAGCGGGAGTTCATGCGGACGCTGCGCGGCGCCCAGGGCATGCCGGTCGGGCTGCCCGCCACGCGGTGGATGGCCGGGATCGGCGCCTTCGTCCTGCGCTCCGACACCGAACTCCTCCTCAAGAGCCGCCGGGTGGTGCCCGGACGGCTGACGGACGCCGGATTCACCTTCGACCACGGTGCCTGGCCGCTCGCGGCGGCCGACCTCGTGGCACGGGCCCGCCGTGAACGGTCCCGGCCCCGGGGACGGCTGGCCGCGTGACGGCCGCGCCCCGCCCGAAGCCGGGGGGCGCCGGTCCTCGGGGGCGGGACCGGGCTCAGCCCTCGGAGTTCACCATCGACGCCGCCGCGTACGTCAGGTAGTTCCACAGCACCCGCTCGTGCTCCTCGGACAGGCCCAGCTCGTCGACCGCCGCGCGCATGTGCCGCAGCCAGGCGTCGTGCGCCGCCCGGTCCACGGTGAACGGCGCGTGCCGCATGCGCAGACGCGGATGACCGCGGTGGTCGCTGTAGGTGCGCGGGCCGCCCCAGTACTGCATCAGGAACAGCGCGAGGCGCTCCTCGGCCGGGCCGAGGTCCTCCTCCGGGTACATCGGCCGCAGCAGCGGGTCCTCCGCGACCCCCTGGTAGAAGAGGTGCACCAGGCGCCGGAAGGTCTCCTCGCCGCCGACCTGTTCGTAGAAGGTCTGCTCCTGAAGCGTGCCGCGTGGGATCTCTTTCACACCGTCCATGGTCTCAGACGGCCCGGCCGAGTACGGAGGGCTTAGGACCATCGCCCGCCGCCGGCCGCGACCCCGGGCCCCGGCCACTCGCATCGGCGGCGCCCACGCAGCACAGTGGACTCATGGAACCCGATCCCGCACGCGTGGCCGAGCTCCGCACCGCCCTCGTGCGCGAGATCGCGGCGAGCGGGGTCTGGCGGGACGATCCCGCCTGGCGGACGGCGTTCGAGGCCGTGCCGCGCCACCTGTTCGTGCCCTACTACTACGTCGGCGCGGGCGCCGGCTTCGAGCGGCTGTGGGGCGAGGACCCCGACGCCGGGCGCCGCGCCCGCTGGCTGCGCGGGGCCTACGCCGACACCCCGCTCGCGACCCGCGTACGCGACGGGGAGCTGCTCTCGTCCAGCAGCCAGCCGTCCCTGATGGCGAAGATGCTGGCCGAGCTGGAGGTCCGGGAGGGGAACCGCGTCCTGGAGATCGGCGCCGGGACGGGCTACAACGCGGCCCTGCTCGCCCACCGGCTCGGCGACGCCCGGGTCACGACCGTCGACCTGGACCCGGAGATCACCGAGTCCGCTCGGCGGCACCTGGCGGCCGCCGGACACCGCCCGGCCGTGGTGACCGGCGACGGGGCGGCCGGCTGCCCCGAGCGCGCGCCCTACGACCGGATCATCGTGACCTGCACCCTGACCTCGGTGCCACGGCGCTGGCTCGCCCAGTGCGTCCCGGGCGCCCGGATCCTCGCGCCGCTGGCGACCGGCCTGATCGCGCTGACCGTGCGGGAGCCCGGGGAGGACGGGCACGCCGAGGGGCGCTTCCTGCACACGCCCGCCTACTTCGTGCCGCTGCGCGGCGCCGGCGTGCGCGCCCCGCAGGAGCCCCACCTCGGGGGGCTGCCGCGCCGGGCCGTGCAGAACGAGCTGTTCCGTTTCCTGCTGGAGCTGACCGCGGGCACCCTCGACCCGCACGAGGCCCTCGCGCTGTGGGAGCGCGAGGGCCGGCCGGTGCGCGAGCGCTTCGGGGTCAGCGTGCGCGGGCGGTACGAGTGGGCCTGGCTGGACGACCCCGAAGGGCCGTACGCCTGGCCGCTGTGACCGCCCGCCCGCGCGGGCTCAGTCGCGGCGGATCGTGATCGTCGTCCAGGCGCCCACGTGCACCTGGTCGCCGTCCTGGAGCGGGACGGGGACGAACGGCTGGATGGGCTCCTCGCCGCCGTTGACCGTGGTGCCGTTCGTGGAGTTCTGGTCCACGACCGCCCAGCTGCCGTCCGGCTGCTGGACGAGCATCGCGTGCTGGTGCGAGACGCCCGGGTCCTCCGGGGGCACCGACAGGTCGATGTCCGGGGTGTCGCCCGTGGAGTGGCGGCGGCGGCCGATGGAGATCTGGTCGCCCGCCAGCGGACGCCGCTGCTCCGGCGAGTACGCGGGCAGGTTCAGGCCCGACGCCTCGGGGCCGCTGCGCTGCATCATCGCCATGAAGTACTCGCGGTCGGGACCGATCGTCGCCGTCCACGTCCCGGGACCCTGGGGGGCCTGAGGTGCCTGGGGCGCCTGCTGGGCCTGCGCCTGCGGCGGTCCCTGCTGGCCCTGCTGCTGCGGGACCTGCTGGGCCTGCTGCTCGGGCGGACTCTGCGGTCCCTGCTGGCCCTGCGGACCCTGCGGACCCTGCGGATTCTGCTGGCGCGGCGGGACCGGCTGGAAGACGTCCTGCCGCTGGAACGGCTCCTGCGGCCGGGCCGGGGACGACGGCGGCGAGATCACCCAGTCGTCGCCGCCACCACCGAAGGACGGGCCGCCGTTGCCGGGCGGCGGGGGAGGGGGGCCCTGCGGGGCGCCCGACTCCCGGGGGAACGCGGGCGGGCCGGGCGGGCCGGCCTGCTGGAACGCCTGGGGAGCGCCGGGCGGCGGGGCCTGGCCGGGCAGGTGCTGCCGGCCGCCCTCACCGCTGTCACCGCCGTTGCCGTTGCCGTTGCCGAATGGCGGGATCGGCTCGGCGGGCCGGTTCATCTGCGAGGGGCGCGAGCCCTGGTACTCGTACGGGTCCTGGCCCGGGCGGGGCTGTCCGGGGTGACCGGGCTGCCCCGGCTGTCCGGGGTGGCCGCCGGGCGGGGGCTGCTGCTGGAACGGCTGGGCGGGGCGCGGCGCGGGCGCGCCGGGACCGCCCTGGGTGTTCGGCAGCGGCCGGATCGGCGCGGCCGGGGTGTACGAGGTCGCGGTGTTCGTGAGGAAGTTCCAGCGGCACTCCTCGCAGAACGGCGCGTTCGCCTCGCGGGGCGTGCGGCACTGCGGGCACAGCTCCGGCTCGGCGTCCGGTTCCGGCCCGGAGCCGGGACGCGACTGCCCGGGGCCGGAGCGCGGGAAACCCTGGTCCTGGCCCGGCGCGGGGAAGCCCTGGTGCTGGCCGGGAGGCGGGAAACCGTGGTCCTGGCCCGGGGGCGGGAACCCCTGGTTCTGACCCGGGGGCGGCGGCGGATAGCCGTACCCGGCCGCGGGCGGCGGCGGGGGAGGCGGCGGCGGTACGGCACCGGCCATGCGGTGACCGCAGACCTCGCACCAGTCGTCGGAACCCGACTGGTGTCCGTTCGGGCAGGTCGGCATGTCGGCGCTTCCCCCTCTCCTTCTGCGGCCCCGAGGGCCGTACGTACTGCGTCTTGGTGGTGTGCGGCGCCGGGCACCGCGCTACCGCTCGGTCACGACCGCTTGATCACGACTGCTCGGTCACGACTGCTCGGTCACGTCTGCTTCTTCACGCGAACGGTCTTCGTCGACCGCGTCTCGAGTGTCATCTCGTCGGCCTCGGCGACCTTCGCCTTCAATCGAACAGTACCTTCCGCGGCGTCCACCACGTCCACCACCTTCGAAAGCAGTTTCGCCGTATCCGCGTTGCCCGAGGCGGCCGCGAGCTGCACGGCGCGGCCGAGCTTGGCGGTCGCCCCGTCGTGGTCCCCGGATTTGCGGGCGTCGAGTCCCTGCTGGATGACCTGGGCCAGTTCCGCCTGGCCCGTGTAGTGCGCGACCTGCGGATTGATCGAGGTGGAGGCCGCCATGTCGTCCGTCCACACCGCCCGCACCAGCCCCTGCGACAGCGTCTGCGCGCTGCCGTCGCCCTGCGGCACGACCAGCGAGACCCGGGCGGCGAGCATCTCCTGGCCGAGGTCGGCCACCGGCACCCGGACACAGATGTGGTAGTCGCGGGACTCGTCGCCCCAGGAGCCCGTGGGGTAATCCCCGGAGCGGGGGCCCGACTCCGTGCGGCGGTGGGTCAGGTCCGCCACGGTGGGCGCCACCTGCTTCACGAACGCGATCTCCACGCCCATCGGCGTCCACAGCCGCAGGCTGACGTCGGCGACCTCCTTGCCCATCGCCGTCTCCATCATCCGCGTGAAGTCGGCGCGGAGCCCGGCCGGATCGGCGACGATGTCGGCGGTGCCGAGCAGCGCGGTGGCGATCCCCGTGACCTCCTTCACCTCCCAGTCCGTGCCGACGCCCCGGGCGTCGCAGGTGAAGCGGCCCGCGCAGGAATCCAGCGCGGCCTTCAGGGCCTCGGGCGACTCGTGTTCGTTGCGGCCGTCGGTGAGCAGGATGCCGTGCCGCACGGCGGACGCGGCGACGTCGGCGGAGGCCAGCAGCCGGTCCGCGAGCCGCAGCCAGGTGCCGATCGCCGTGCCGCCGCCCGCGCTGAGCCGGCGCAGCGCCTGCTTGGCCTGCTCGCGGGTGTCCGGACCGGCCACCGCGAGGCGGCCGTTGCCCGGGTAGACCTCCGTGGCGACGTGGGTGCCGGCGATCACCGCGAAGCGCACCCCGTCGCGGACGGCGTCGACGGCGGCGGCCGTGGCGTCCCTGGCGCCCCGCATCTTCGTCGGCGGGTAGTCCATCGAACCGGAGCAGTCCACCATGATCGCCACGGCGGCGTCCGGGCCGTGCCCCGCGCTGTACAGGTGCGGCGCGCCGACCGCGGAGCCGATCGTGCCGCCCCCGGTGGAGGTCACCGTCGCGATGGCGTTGACCTCGCGGCCGCCCTCGGGCAGGAACTCGTTCTGGTAGACGTCGATCGAGAACTGCGGCACGTTCGACTTCGAGAAAATGGCCATGGATGCTGCTCCCCCTCGGATCCTCACACCTTGTCGGCGTCCGCACGGCCGGCCCCCCCGGCTCCCGTACGGTGCTAGGCCGATCCTGCCCCTCGCGGCGCGTGGGGGAACGGGACGACCGCCACTGTTACGTTGTCGTGGCCCCCGCCGTCCAGCGCGTGGCCGACCAGGACCTGGGCGCTGTGCAGGGGCCGTTCGGCGGCGTCGGCGGGCACGGCCCGCGCCATCTCCTCGACCGCTTCCGCGTAGTTCCACAGTCCGTCCGTGCAGACCACGACCACGCCGGCGCGGTCCGGCTTGAAGGAAGCGGTGTGCGGCTCCAGTTCGTAGGCGTCGGCGCCGAGCCAGCCGGTGATGGCGTGCGCGCGCTCGTCGGCGTACGCCTCCGCCTCGTTCATCAGTCCCGCGGCGACCATCTGCGCGGCCCACGAGTCGTCCTCGGTGAGGCGGACGGTGGGGCCGCTGCGGTCGTCGGGCACCCAGTAGGCGCGGCTGTCGCCGACCCAGCCGACGACGAGCAGGCTCCCGGCGACGACGGCGCCGACCAGCGTGCAGGCCGGCGCGTTCTGGTGCGGGGTGTGCTCGCGGGCGGAAGTGGCTTCGGCGGCCAGCGCGTTGACGGCGTCGGCGGCCGACAGGATGGCCTCGTGCATGCCCTGCTGGGGGTGGACGCCGCGCGGCAGGGAGTCCAGGAGCGACTCGCTCGCGGCGCGGGAGGCGGCGAGGGAGGCCTCGTCGGGGCGGGTCGCGGAGGAGACGCCGTCGCAGACGATCGCGACGACGGCGGGGGAGCCGTCGGGCAGCGCGGCCGCGGAGATCGCGAAGGCGTCCTCGTTGCGGTGGTGGCGCAGGCCCCGGTCGCTGACCGCGGCGACCGTCTCCAGCTCCTCCTCCATGTGGTCGCGCTCGCGCGGCTGGGCGTGCCCGCAGTTCTCGCAGTACCCGTCGGGGTCGACGCGGCCCGAGCGGCAGGCCACGCAGAGCTTGGCGCCGGCGGCCGGGTCGGCGCCCGCCTCCGGGGCATCGGGGGCCGGCGGATTCCCCGGCGGGGCCGTCAACTCCCCACCCGTGGAGTCGGTGCCGGGCACGTCGCTGGACAGATGGGCGGGCGCCGGGGCCCCGGAACCGTCCGCCTCGGGCACGAGCGGCCACGCGGCGGGCCGGTCCGCCCCGCCCTCGGGCCGATTTGCCGCGCTCGCGGGCTGGTTAGCCCCGGCTTCGGGCCGGTCGGCCGCGACCCCGGGCTGGTCCGCCCCGGCTCCGGGCTGGTCCGCCGTGCCCTTGGGCCCGTCCGGCGCGGCGGTGGGCCTGCCCGGGGGCACGATGGGCGCGGACGGGGTGGCGATGGGCTTGTCCGGGGCGTTGGTGGGCTCGTTCGGGGCCACGAGGGGCCTGTCTGGAGCGGCGATGGGCCCGTTCGGGCCAGCGACAGGCTTGTCCGGAGGCGCGGCGGGCGCGGACGGGGCGGCGGCAGGCCCCCCGGGAGCGGCGCTGGGCCCGTTCGGAGCGGTGGCGGGCTCCGCCGGGGCGGCGATGGGCCCGTTCGGGGCACCCGCTGCTGGGGCGGTGGTGGGACGTGCCGGCAGCGCCGACAGGTCGTACCCGCACGCACCGCAGAACAGGTCACCCGGCTCCAGCGGCTCCTCGCAGCTGGGGCAGGCAGACAGTTGGGGCATCTGCGACATCACTCACACCCACGTCCTGGGGCGGAAACGGTTGGCCCGCTCCACCAGTTCGATCCTCTCCTCGCCACCCTGTGCGAGCCGGGCCAGTGTCCGGTACGAACGCTCCAGACCGAACCGGAGACCGCGCTCGTCCAGATCGCTGCCGAGCAGCACGGTCCGCGTGCCGGTGGTGGCCGGTGACGCGGAGACGTGACCAGAGTGCCCACCGGAGAGTACCCAGTCGAGCGCCGTCCCCAGTACCTCGGTCGACAGGCGCTCCCTGCGCACCGCGTCGAGACCGAAGCCCGCGAGCGCCTCGATCTCCCCGGCCGCGGCCGTCAGATCGTCCAGGAGCGCCGGACCGGGCGACGCCGGCGACGTCTCCACGCGCCGGCGAAGTCGCGCCCGTACGGCGGCGACCCGGGCGGCGGTGTAGTGGATGGAGGACTCCGGCACCGACTCCAGGGTGCGCACCGCGCCCGCCCGGTCGCCGGCGGCGAACCGCACCCGGGCCAGGCCGAACGCGGCGCTGACATAGCTGGGGTCGGTGGCCCACACCAGGCGGTAGTACTCGGCGGCGTTGTCCGGCTGGCCGAGGACCTCCGCGCACACGGCGAGCGCCAGCTTCGGCGCCGCCTCGCCGGGGAACGCGTCGTAGACCGCGTCGAAGGAGAGCGCGGCGCTCTCGAAGTCCCCGCCCGCCAGCGCGGCCACGCCCCGGTACCAGACCACCCGCCAGTCGTCCGGATACCGTCGCTCCAGGTCGGCGAGGGCCTCGGCGGCGAGCGCCGCCTCCCCCGTGGCGAGCCGCGCCCACAGTCCGCGCAGCCGCAGCTCCACGGAGTCGGCGGGCGCCGTCCCGAGCGCGGCGATCAGCTCGGCGGGCGCGGACGCCAGCAGACCGGCGAGGAAACCGGCGTTGGGGTCGTTCGGGTCGACGTGCGGCACCGGCAGCGCCAGCGCCGTCGCGGCGGCGTCCAGCGGCCGTACGGACGCGGCGGGCGGCGCGGGCGGCGGCTCACGCCGGCTCCCCGGCCCGGCGGGGGCGAGCGGGCGCGCCCCGAGCCGCGACGCGTCCCCGGACAGCTCCGCGAACAGCTCCGTGTCCGTGACCTTCACCTCGGGCCCGAAGAGCGTGGACAGCGAGGGGCGCGGCGTGCCCGTCTGGAGCGCCACGACCTCCCGCAGGACGCCCGTGAGCTGCTCGGCCATCTCCTGCGCGGAGGCGAAGCGGCGGGCCGGGTCGGGGTCGGTGGCGCGCACCAGGAGCCGGTAGAACGACTCGTACGTACGGAAGACCTCGATGGTGTCGGGGTCGGGCAGGGAGTCCACGAACACGTTCGTGTAGCCCTGGAAGTCGAAGGTCAGGACGGCGAGCGTGCGCGCGACCGTGTAGAGGTCGGAGGCCACCGAGGGTCCCGCCTCGGCGACTTCGGGCGCCTGGTAGCCGACCGTGCCGTAGATCGCGGACTCGTCGTCGTCCATCCGGCGGACCGCGCCCATGTCGATGAGCTTGAGCTGGCCCTCGGTCTGGATGGCGTTGTCCACCTTGAAGTCGCAGTACAGCAGATTGCGGCTGTGCAGATGGCCGAGGGCCTCCAGCGCCTCGATGCCGTACGCGCACGCCTGCTCGACCGGCAGCGGATCGCGCCGCCCGTCGGGCGTGCGGCGGCCGTTGGCGATCTCCTTCAGGGACTTGCCGCCGACGTACTCCATGACGATGTAGCCGTCCATGGAGCCGGTGCGCTGGTCGAGATGCTCGACGAAGTTGTAGATCCGCACGATGTTGGAGTGCTCGATCTCGGCGAGGAAGCGGCGCTCGGAGATCGCGGCGGCCATCGCGTCCTGGTCGCCCGTGTCCAGCAGGCCCTTGAGGACCACCCAGCGGTCGGACACCGCCCGGTCCACGGCGAGGTACACCCAGCCGAGGCCGCCGTGCGCGAGACAGCCCACGACCTCGTACTGGCCGTGCACGATGTCGCCGGGGTCCAGCTTGGGCACGAAGGAGTACGGGTGGCCGCACTTGGTGCAGAACCCCTCGGTGCGGCCCGGCCGCTCCCCGCGCGCACGCCCCACCGGGGCGCCGCAGTCCGAGCGGGAGCAGAACCGCTTGCGCTCGGGCACCTCGGGGTCGTCGAGGACCGCGCCGCGCGGGTCGGGGCGCGGCACGTCCGGCACGCTGACCAGGCCGACGCCGAGCCGCCCGCGCCCCGAGGCGGAGGCCGCCGAGCCCGAGCTGCGCACCGACACCGAGCGGGAGGTGGAGCGGCCCGACGCGGAACGCGACAGCCGCCCCGACACCGACCTGCGGGACGACTGGGAGGGCGCGGACGCCCGGGACGAGCGGGAGGACGAGCGGGAGGAGCGGGCGCTCGAACTGCCCGATCCCCGCGCCGCCTTGCCGCCGCCGGTGATGCCGGTGGGCGGTGAGCCCACCGTGCCGTCCCCCGTGACCGCCGGGGCCAGACCGCACGTGTCGCAGTACAGTTCGCCGCCGCCGACATCCTCGTACGACCCCGTGCAGCCGGGCCGCCGGCACTGCCGCTCGCTCACGCTTCCTCCCTCCGGTCGGCGGTCCCGCCCTGCTGCGGGATCCGCGGCGTCGCGAGCACCTCGGCGACCGCCCGCTGGTAGCGCAGCACCGCCTGTTCCGCCACGCGCAGGTCGCAGGGCGCGCTCCACAGCATGCGGCGCGCCGCGTCGTACCGCTCGACGAGCAGCGGGTCCTCGGCGTGCCCGAGCCGGGCCACCTTCGCCCTGTACGCGTCCAGGCGGCCGCGCAGCTCCGCGCGGACCGCGAGCGGGGCCGTGACGGCGGTCAACGACTCGCGGGCGCGCAGCAGTTCGTCCTCGGCCTTCTCCTCCAGGGACTCCAGGAGCGGCGAGAGGCGGTGCCACTGGGCGTTCCTGCGGTAGTCGGCGGCCCGTGCCAGCTGCTCCTGGAGGGCGGTCGGCGGGCCGCTGACCGCGGGCACCTCGGAGGCGGCGATCTTGGCGAGGACCTCGCCTCGGGCGCTCCTGGCCTCCGCCAGGGTGCGGTCCGCGCGCGAGAGCAGGTCGCGCAGCCTGCCGAGGCGGGCCTCCGCGTCCTGGCGGACGGTGAGGACCGCCTCGATCTCGCGGCGCACGTCCTCCAGGGCCCGCGCCTCACGGTCGTAGCGGTCGGTGTGCGGGCGGCCGCCGCCGGGCGCCGAACTGCCCTCCGCGCGCCGCCAGAAGGCGAGCGGGTCGCTCACCACCTGCTCGCGCAGGGCGGTCAGGGCGCGGGTGATGCGCTCCAGGTCGTCGCCGGCGGGGTGCTCGCCGGGGCGTACGCCGACCGAGTGCGCGAGCTGGCGGGTGCGGGCCAGTTCGGCGGCGAGCAGGTCGATGCGGGCGGGCAGCGCCGACCACACGGCGTCGGCGGCGACGACCATGTCCAGGGAGCGCGCGTACAGGTCGTTCATGCGGGCCACCAGCTCTTCGAGCGTGAAGCGCTCGGTGAGCTTGGCGGGGCCGTCGAGCGAGGGCGAGGTGCCACCGGCGTCGGCGCCCGCCACGGTCACGGACTGCCCGCGCAGCAGCTCCGTCAGCTCGGCGAGGTCCTCGCGGCTCGGCCGGCGTCTGCGGGCGCGCAGTTCGCGCGCGGCGTGCAGGGCACCGGCGTAGGCGTCGAAGTAGGCCCAGAGCTGGGTGATCCGCTGCTCGGTGACCACCCAGCGCTCCTGGGTGACGCCGGTGAGCCGGGCGCCTTCGAGGAGGCGCCGCCCGGCGTGGTCCTGGAGGGCGAGGAGCGAGGTCTCGATCGCCTCGTGCTCGGCGTCGAGGCGCGCCAGCGCACGGTCCACCTCGTCCCGGTCCATCACCGGACCGGGGGGTTCCGTGACGCTCATCGATCACCTCTCCGCTCTGCGTTGCCGCAACTTCAGTGCCACCAGGTCCGTCGCCCGCTCCGGGCCGCGTCAGTCGCGGTACTCGGGCTCGGGCGGGCCCGCCACCTCGCCGAGACCGCCCCGCAGCCACTTGTCGTAGGACTTCTGCCAGCCGCCGTCCTCGCGGTAGTCGTCCAGGACCTTGTTGACCCGGCGGACCAGGTCGTCGGCGCCCTTCTTCATCGCCACGCCGTAGTGCTCCGTGGTGAACGGCTCCTCGCCCTTCAGCTCGACCGTCGGGTCCTGTGCGGCCTGGCCCGCGGCGAGCGCGCTGTCGGTCACCACGGCGTCCACCTCGCCGAGCTGGAGCCGCACCAGGCAGTCGAGCTGATTGGGCACCGTGGTGGAGATGTCGGCACCGAAGCTCTTCTTCTTGAGCTCCTCCAGGGCGATGGAGCCCGCCGCCGAGCAGACCCGCTTGCCCTTGAGCGTCCCGTCGTAGCCCGTGATGTCGGACTTCTTGGGGGCGAGGACCTGCTGGCCCGTCTCGAAGTACCCGGTGGAGAAGTCGACCTGCTCCAGGCGCGCGCAGTTGACGGTCATGGTGCGCACCACCATGTCGACCTGGCCGCTCTCGATGGCGGGGATGCGCTGGTTGGTGGGGATGGCGCGGAAGACGACGGCGTCGCGGTCGCCGAAGATCTCCTCGGCGATCTTTCGCGCGAGGTCGATGTCGAAGCCTTCCAGCTCGCCGCCCCGCTTGTTCGGGTCGCGGTAGCCCCAGCGGTAGCTGTTCTGGTCGACGCCGACGATCAGCTTCTTGACCGGGCGGTTCTTGATGGCGTCGATCGTCGGGCCGTCCTTGCCCGAGGGGCGCGGGCTCTGGTCGTTGCAGTCGTCGGCGTCCGCCCGCGCGGGCGAGGCCACCGTGGTGCCCGAGCCGTCGTCCGGCGCCGTCCGCCCGCCGTGGTGCGCGGGGAGGGCCAGGACGAGCGTCCCCGTCAGCGCGCAGGCCAGACCCATGGCGCCGACTCCGCCCCAGCCGCGCAGCCTGGCCGTGCCGCGTCGGGTACGCATCGTCCGCGTGCCCCCTTCCACCTCTGACCCCATCACCGGTACTCCGAAAGCCTGCGGCCGATGCCGAGCACGGCGCCCGCGGCGCCGAGGACCGCGAGCACGGCGGCGCCGACCGGCAGCCCGGTCATCGCGCCCCTGCCGTCCTCGGCGGCCTGCTGGAACTCGCGCTGTTCGTGCGCCAGGGCCCGGTCCAGGGCCGCGTCCACGTTGTCGAAGCACTCGCCGGTCGGGGCGTCACCCTTGGCGCCTATGACCTTGTCGAGCGCTCCTTGGTAGTCACCGGAGTCGTCGCTGGAGCGGGCGGCCTTGTGGCGGTCCTTCCAGACGCCCACGTTCTTCGCGGCCTCGGCCACCGGGCGCTCGCCGGCCGCGTCGTCGGCGAGGTCGGCGGCCTCGCCGAGCAGGCCGCTGTCCGCGCCGCCGAGCCGCTTCATCTGCGCGCGGTAGGAGACGTCGAACTTGTCCTCGGCCTCGCCGCGCACCTCGGTGGTCTCCGCGCCCCGGCTGACCAGGGTCAGGTTCTCGTCGCCGCGTGCCTTCAGGGAGCTGATGCGGGCGTCGTTGAGGACGTTCAGGGACCGCACGCCGTGGTCGTAGGAGTCGTCGAGCCCGGAGCGCGCGAAGGTGTGGCCGGCGACGAGCCACAGCAGGACGACCGCGGTGGCGGCGCTCGCGGCGAGCAGGCCGTGGTTGAACACGCGGTTCGTGCGCAGGTAGTTGCGGCGCTGCGCCCAAAGGAGGGCGGCGAGCGCGAGGACGCCGAGGGCGAGGGCGGGCCACGGGTAGGGCTCGGCCTTGCCGTAGTCGGAACCGAGCCGTTCGTTCTCCGCCTTGTAGAGCTTCTCGGCGGCCGGGAGCATCTGCGTCTGCATCTTGTCGTTGGCGTAGCGCAGATAGGCGCCGCCGAGCGGCAGGCCCTGGCGGTTGTTCGCGCGGGCGCGCTCGATCAGGCCCGTGTACTGGGGGAGCAGCTTGTTCAGCTTGGCGACGGCGGCGGCCGAGGAGGAGTCGGGGCCCGCGTTCGACGCGGCCGTCGCGAGCTTGTGCGAGGCCCGCTCGATGTCCCGCTCGTACCGGTCGCGGACGGCCGCCGGTTCCTGGCCGCCCGCCAAGAAGCTGCTGGACGCCGCGGTGTTGGCGTCCGCCAGCGAGCGGTAGACGGCGGCCGCGTCGGACGTCAGCGGCTGGCTGCGGTGCAGTACGTCGTCCGCGGCGGCCGAGCGGTCGGTCATCTGCCAGGCGGTGACCGCGCCGAACGCCACGACGAGCAGGGCGAGGACGGCGCCGATGATCCGCAGCCGACCCGGCTCCGTGGTCGCGGCGGCGCGCAGCCGGTCGGTGCCCTCGGCCCAGGCGGTGCGGCGCGGCGCGGCGGGCCGCGGCTCCGGGCACCCCGCGGCGGGCCCCGCGACCGGCGCCTGCGGCGGCACCGGGGCGACGGGTGCCGTGGGCGCGGGCGGACCCGGCGGGGCCGCGCCGCCGTTCGGCGGATGTGTCACCTGACCTCGACCTCCCCCTCGGTCATCGGACGGCTGCTTCCACCCGGCGCCGCACAGGCCGGGCCCGGCGCGGGAAGAAGTGCACGGCCGCAAGTATTGCCACAGGCAAGGGCATCCGCACAGGCCTTGCCCCGATCTTGCGTGGATCCCCACCCTGGAACACGAGATCGGCGACCACCCGGTTCCCACCGGCGCGCGCCGGCTGAGCCCGGGCGGGGGTGGCTCCCGCCCGCGCGCGGCGACGGGGGCCGCCGCGCGGGGACTTGGCCGGGGCGGCCAGGTTCCCGCGCATACGGCGTGGGCGTGGGCCGGGGTGATTCCCGCCCGCGCGCGACATGGGCCACTTGGCTCCCGCCGGCGCGCGCGGCGACGGGCGGGAAGGACGGGAAGGCGGGCCTGCCCACCTCGCCCCCCCCGCACGCGCCGCGTGGGCCGGCTGGGCATGGGCCGGGGTGAGCCCGCCCCGCGCTCGGCGAAGGGGGCGGGAGGGGCCGGCGCGCGGGACTTGGCCGAGGGGCACAGGCCCCGCACGCGCCGCGCAAGCCGCTGGGCCTGGGGTTGGGCGCCCCGCCCGCCCGCGCACTCGGCGCGGGCGGGAGGGCGGGAGAGGGGCGTTAACGCCCGTGTGGGGCGTCCTCGTAGTGGGCGCGGATGCGGGCGTGCGTGTCGGGGGGCGCGCCTGTCCGGTCGAGGCCGAGGAGGGCCGCGCCGAGCACCGGGCGGGCGAGGACCACCCGGGGTTCCGCCTTGGGGGCGCGTTTCGCGAGCAACGACCGGATCCGGTCGTCCAGTTGGGGGTGGCGGGCCGCGAGGACGCTGCCGCCCAGCACCACCGGCGCCTCCTCGTCGAGCAGCCCGAGCCGGTCCAGGGCCACGGTGGCCATCGCGACGACCTCGTCGGCCATCCGGTCCACCAGGGAACGCGCCACGGCGTCCCCCGCCGCGGCGGTCGCGAAGAGCACCGGCGTCAGCTCGTGCCGCCTGGCGGGGGCGATGCGCCCGAGGTGCAGCGCCTCGATGAGCGCGTACATGGACGGCAGCCCGAAGTGCCCGGGCAGGGCCACACGCAGCGCGGTCGGTCCGCCCCGGCCGTCCTCGGCCCGCGCCGCGTGCCACAGGGCCTCCTCGGCGAGCCCGCCGCCCCCGCCCCAGTCGCCGGAGATCCGGCCGATCGCGGGGAAGCGGGCGGTGCGCCCGTCCGGCAGCATGCCCACGCAGTTGATGCCCGCCCCGCACACCACGGCGACGCCCCGTGGCTCCGCGTCCTCCAACAGGCCCGCGCGCAGCACCGCGAAGGTGTCGTTGCGCACGTCCACGGACGTGCCCCAGCCGCGCCGCCCGAGCGCCTGCGCCAACTCCCGTTCCTCCACGGGCAGATCGGCGTTGGCCAGGCACGCCGAGACGTGGTCGACCGTGTCGGTGCCCGCCTCGGTGAGCGCGGCCGCCACCGCCCGCGCGAGCACGTCCACGGCCGGTTCGACGCCGACGCGGGGTGGCTGGAACCCGCCGCCGCGCGCCGCGCCGACGACCCGCCCGTCGGCCGTGACCACCGCGACGTCGGTCTTGCTGTTGCCCGCGTCGATCGCGAGCACGCTCCCGCCTACGCCCACGCCAGGTGCTCCCGGTTGTGGGCGAGCAGGCGGTCGGTGAGGGTCTCGGCGTACGCGTACTGCCCGACCAGGGGGTGGGCGAGCAGCGCCTTGAAGACGCGGTCGCGGCCGCCGTGCAGCGCCGCCCGCAGGGCCAGGTCCTCGTACGCGGTGACCTGGGCGACGAGCCCGGCGTACAGCGGGTCGAGGCGGGGCACGGGCAGGGGCTGGGCGCCCGAGCCGTCCACCGCGGCCTGCACCTCGATGACCGCGTCGTCGGGCAGGAAGGGCAGCGTGCCGTTGTTGACGGTGTTGACCACCTGGTGGGGGCTGCCGCCGTTGCCGAGCAGGGACGCGGCGAGGTCGACCGCCGCCTCCGAGTAGAAGGCGCCGCCGCGCTGGGCGAGCAGCGCCGGCTTCTCGTCGAGCGCGGGGTCGCCGTACATCGTCAGGAGTTCCCGCTCCATCGCGGCGACCTCGGCGGCCCGCGACGGCTTGGTCCGCAGCTCCTCGACCACCGCGTCGTGCTGGTAGTAGTAGCGCAGGTAGTACGAGGGCACGACGCCGAGCCGGTCGACGATCTCGCGCGGCATGTGCAGGTCCTCGGCGACGGCCGCCCCGTGCCGCTCCAGGAGCCCGGGCAGGACGTCCTCGCCCTGGGGGCCCCCGAGACGTACGCCGGTCTCCCAGGTGAGGTGGTTGAGCCCCACGTGGTCCAGGTGCACCTCGGCGGGCGCCACGTCCAGCAGCTTGGCGAACTTCCGCTGGAAGCCGATCGCGACGTTGCACAGGCCGACGGCCTTGTGCCCGGCCTGGAGCAGTGCCCGGGTGACGATGCCGACCGGGTTGGTGAAGTCGATGATCCAGGCGTCCGGGTTGGCGCGCCGGACGCGCTCGGCGATGTCCAGGACGACCGGCACGGTGCGCAGCGCCTTCGCGAGGCCGCCGGCGCCGGTGGTCTCCTGGCCGACGCAGCCGCACTCCAGGGGCCACGTCTCGTCCTGCTGTCGGGCCGCCTGCCCGCCGACGCGCAGCTGGAGCAGGACCGCGTCGGCGTCGGCGACGCCCGCGTCCACGTCGGAGGTGGTGACGATGCGGCCGGGGTGGCCCTGCTTGGCGAAGATGCGCCGTGCGAGGCCCCCGACGAGTTCCAGACGGTCGGCGGCCGGGTCGACGAGGACCAGTTCCTCGATCGGCAGGGTGTCCCTCAACCGGGCGAATCCGTCGATGAGTTCGGGTGTGTAGGTCGACCCTCCGCCGACCACTGCGAGCTTCATTGCGTGTCTCAGCCCTTTACTCCGGTGAGGGTGACGCCTTCGACGAAGGCCTTCTGTGCGAAGAAGAAGACGACGATGACCGGCGCCATGACGAGCAGCGTCGCGGCCATGGTCAGGTTCCAGTTGACGCTGTGGGCGCTCTTGAAGGACTCCAGGCCGTAGCTCAGTGTCCAGGCGCCGGGGTTCTGGGCCGCGTAGATCTGCGGCCCGAAGTAGTCGTTCCAGCAGTAGAAGAACTGGAAGAGCGCGATGGCGGCGATGCCCGGCTTGGCCATCGGTACGACGATCTTGACGAGTGTGCGGAACTCGCCGCAGCCGTCGATCCGCGCGGACTCGATGTACTCCTTGGGGATGGTGAGGAGGAACTGCCGCAGCAGGAAGATCGAGTACGCGTCGCCGAACGCCATCGGGATGATCAGCGGCCACAGCGTGCCCGACAGGTGCAGCTGCTGGGCCCAGACCAGGTACATGGGGATCACGATGACCTGCGGCGGCAGCATCATCGTGGAGATGACGAGCATCATCGCGGTGCGCCGGCCGCGGAAGCGGAACTTGGCGAGCGCGTACGCCACGGGTATCGCCGAGCAGACCGTGAAGAGGGTGCCGAGGCCCGCGTACAGCAGGGAGTTGCGCCACCAGTCGAGGAAGCCCGGGGTGTCGAACACCGTCTTGTAGTTGGACCAGTGCCAGGTGTCGGGCCACAGGTCGCCGCTCATCGCCTGGGAGTCGCTCATCACCGACGTCAGGAAGACGAAGACGAACGGCAGGACGAACAGCAGGGCCACCGCGATGGCCACGCTGTGGACGGCGATCCAGTGCAGGGTCCGCCTGCGGCGGGCACGGGCGGCGGCGGGGCCCCGCAGGGGGGCGGTGCGGCCGGCGGCAGGTGGCGCGGTCAGGGTCGTGGTCGTCATGAGTCCTCAGTCCTCCGCCGCGAGCAGCCCGGAGCGCTTGCGCATCAGGAGCGTGGTCACGGCCATGGCGATGGCGAAGAGCACGAGCGAGAGCACGCACGCGGCGCCGGTGTTGAAGTTCTGGAAGCCCATCGAGTAGACGAGCTGGGGGACCGTGAGGGTCGAGTGCTCCGGATAGCCGGGCTGGATCACCGAACCCGGGCCGACGTTGACCCCGGAGGCGACCTTCCCCGCGACCAGGGCCTGCGTGTAGTACTGCATGGTCTGCACGACGCCCGTGACCACCGCGAACATCACGATCGGCGTGATCGAGGGCCAGGTGACGTAGCGGAACTTCGCCCACGCCCCGGCGCCGTCCAGGTCCGCCGCCTCGTACTGCTCCTTGGGGACGTCGAGCAGCGCGGCCATGAAGATGACCATGAGGTCGCCGATGCCCCACAGGGAGAGCAGCACCAGCGAGGGCTTGGCCCAGTCGGGGTCGTTGAACCAGTTGGGCGCGGTGACGCCGATCGCGTCCAGGATCTCGTTGACCGGGCCCGTGCCCGGGTTGAGCAGGAACACGAAGGCGACGGTGGCGGCCACCGGCGGGGCCAGGTAGGGGAGGTAGAAGGCGGTGCGGAAGAGGCCGACGCCCGTCTTGATCTTCGTGACGAGCAGCCCGAGCGAGAGCCCGAAGACCACCCGCAGCGCCACCATGACCACCACGAGCCAGAGGGTGTTCCACAGGGCGGGCCCGAACAGCGGCATCTGCTCGAACACGTACCGCCAGTTCCTGAGGCCCACGAAGGTGGGCTCCTTGATCTGGTTGTAGTGCATGAACGAGAAGTACACGGTCGCGAGCAGCGGATACGCGAAGAAGACGCTGAAGCCGACCAGCCAGGGGGACAGGAAGCCGAGCGTGCGCAGTCTGCGGCGCGCCGGGTTGGAGAGGGACAGTGCCATGGGTGGGGTCCTCAGCTCTTCGACTGGAGCGTGTCGGCGTCGATCTGGTCGTCGAGCCTCTTCAGTCCCGCGCGCAAGTCGGGCACGCGCCCGGCCTCGGCGGAGTAGGCGAAGTCCATCAGCGAGACCACGTACGCGCCGCCGTTGGTGGAGGGCGGCAGGGCCTTGCTGTGCTTGTTCCGCAGGATCTCGAAGAAGGCCCGGAAGGTCGGGTCGGCGTCCAGGCGCGGCGATTTCAGCGCGGCGTACGTGGACGGCACGTTGTGGATGGCGTTGGCGAAGTCCACGACCTGGTCCGTGTCCGTGGTCAGGAACTTCACCAGCTCCCACGCCGCGTTCTGGTGCTTGCTGCTGTGCGCGATGCCGGCGACGGTGCCGGTGATGAAGCCGCGCCCGTAGGTGTCCGCCTGGTCGTCGGGCACGGGCAGCGGCGCGACGCCCCAGTCGAAGTCCGCCTTGGCGTCCTTGAGCATGAGCCCGCGCCACTCGCCGTCCAGGTGCATGGCGATCTTCTGCGTCAGGAAGGCGTTCTGGCTCGACATCTCGTCGCCGAAGGTGAGCCGGAACTTCTCCAGGTCGTCGAAGCCGCCCTGCGCGTCGGCGAGTTGGCGGGTGGTCTTGAGGAACTTGTACGTCGCCGGCTCCTCGGCCAGCCGTGACGTGCCGTCCTCGGCGAAGTACGTGGGCCCCCACTGCGCGAAGAGGCGGTCCGGACTGTTCTGGTACAGGCGGAAGTTGGGCATGAACCCGACCCGCCGGTACGAGTCCTTGCCGCTGCGCACGGTGAGTTTCCTGGCGGCCCGCTCGAACTCGGACATGGTGCGCGGCGGCCGCTCGACGCCGGCCTTCTTGAAGGCGTCCTTGTTGTAGTACATGCCGAAGGCGTCGGCGAGCAGCGGCAGGGCGCACTGGTTGCCCTCGTAGCCGGTGTAGTCGAGCAGCGTCTTCGGGAAGACCTTCTTCTTGTCCACGCCGCTCTTCTTCAAGAACGGGTCGAGGTCGACCCACATCCCCGAGTCGCAGTACTGCCCGACGTTGTTGGTGGTGAACGACGACACGACGTCGGGGGCCTTGTCGCCGCCCGCGCGCAGGGCCTGGTTGACGGTGGCGTCGGAGACGTTGCCCGTGGCGCGCACCTTGATGTTCGGGTGCAGCTCCTCGAACCGCTCGATGCTCTCGTTGACCGCCTTGACCTCGCCGGGGGTCGCCCAGCCGTGCCAGAACGTCAGCGTGACCGGCTCGGTCGGGTCGTCGTGGGCGCTGCCGACGCTCGGGTTGGCGCAGCCGGCGAGCAACAGACCGGCTGCGGCGAGCGCCGCGGACGCGCGGGTGGGCATGCGCCATCGCGGCATGGCGGACTTCCTTTGCGGAGGGGAAGGGGAGGTGTGGTCCGTACGGGGATGGGGCTCAGGCTGTGTCGAATACCTGGTCGCGGGCCTGCGTGAGGGCCGAGCGGAGCGCGCCGGTGAGGATCGGGTCGCCGGCCAGCTCGCTGACGCGGATCTGGGGGCGGGGCAGGGCGAGCCCGGTCAGCTCCTCCTCGACGCGGACGCGCAGCTTGTCGCCGCCGGCCTGGGCCACCGCGCCGGAGAGCACGACGAGTTCCGGGTCGACCACGGCGACCACCGCCGCGATGCCGGTGGCGATGCGGCGGGCGACCTCGGCGAGGCGGGCGTCGTCGGCGAAGACGTCCGCAAGCGTGGCGCCGGGGCTGGCGAGGCCGCGGACGACCTCGGCGGCGACCAGGCTCTCGAAGCCGCCGTCGCCGGCGGGGCCGCCCTTGGCGAGCGGGGCGCCCGGCAGCGGCATGTAGCCGATCTCGCCGGCGCCGCCGGTGGCGCCGCGCAGCAGGGTGCCGCCGAGCACGATGGCCGCGCCGACGCCCTCGTCCAGCCAGGTCAGGACGTAGTTGTCGTGGTCCTGGGCGGCGCCTTCGTACTGCTCGGCGACGGCGGCCAGATTGACGTCGTTCTCGATGGCGACGGGGGTGCCGAGCACCGCGGCGAGGTCGTCGCGCAGGGTGCGGGAGTGCCAGCCGGGCAGGTGCGGGGCGTAGCGCAGCTGGCCGCTCTGCGGGTCGATGGCGCCGGGGGTGCCGATCACCGCGGCCCGCAGGTCCTCGTGGCGCAGACCCGCCTCGCGCAGCGCGCCGTCGACGGCCTCGGTGACGAGCTGGGCGGTGCGGTGGCGGACGTCCTCGGCGACGGCTTCGGCCTCCACGCGCTCCGTGCCGAGGATGGTGCCGGTGATGTCGGCGACCTGTGCGGTGATGCCGGTCGGGTCGGCGGACAGGGCGGCCACGTGCCCGGCGGCGGGGTCGATCTCGTACAGCAGCGCGTTGGGTCCCGGGCGGCCGCTGAGGCTGCCGGTGGTGTGGACCAGCCCGGCGGCTTCGAGGCGGCCGAGGAGCTGGGAGGTGGTCGGCTTGGACAGGCCCGTCAGTTCGCCGATGCGGGTGCGGGTCAGCGGTCCCTGGGCCACCAGGAGGTCGAGTACGGCCCGGTCGTTCATCGCGCGCAGGACGCGCGGCGTGCCCGGGGTCCCCGGGGCGCCTGCCGCCATGACGACACCTGCCTCTCGGTGGCTGCCTTTCGGTGGCCGCTAACTGTTAGGAAACTTTCCAATTGGTGAGGACCGTAAGGCTGGCGTGAATGAGTCGTCAATAGCGGACGCCCCCGCGGCAACCAAGTCGTTACCTGCGGGGGCGGTGCGGTGCGCGGGGCCGCGCTGGTCAGGGGCCGATCGCCTCCCCTGCCGGGGTCCCTCCCCCTGCCGGAGCCATTTCCGCCGCCGGGGCCCCTTCCCCTGCCGGAGCCCTTTCCGCCGCCGGGATCCCTTCCCCTGCCCCGGCCCCCTCCTCCCGTGCCGCCCGCCGCTCCGGACCGGCGGAACCGGCGGAACCGGTGGAGCCGGCGAGGCCCGCGGGGCCCGCGGTCGGGCGCAGGGCGAAGGCCAGGACGGCCGCCCCGAGGAGGGCGACGAGCATGATCCAGACCGCGCCGACGTGCATGGCGTGCAGGAAGGCGTCGTCGGCGGCGTGGGCGAGGGCCGGCCGGTGGGTCGTGGCGGCGACGTGCCGGGCCTGTTCGGCGGAGACCCGCGCCTGCTCCCGCACCGCCCCGGGCACCTCGCCCAGCGAGGGGGTGATCGCGCGCTGATAGGCGATCGACATGATCGTGCCGCCGACCGCGATGCCGATCACGCTGCCGGTCTGCCGCACGGTGTTGGTGACGGCCGACCCGGCGCCGGCCCGCTCCAGCGGCAGGGAGCCGATCAGCGCCGCCGACACCGGGCCGATCACCGTGCCGACGGCGAGGCCCTGGCAGAACAGCAGGGCCTCGATCCACCCCAGCGGGGTGCGCGGCCCGAGGAGCCCGTACGCGCCCATGGTGAGCGCGGCGGCGGTCAGTGCGGGCGCGGTGACCAGGAGCAGCGACCAGCGGCGCACCAGGCGCGCGCCGACGGTCGCCCCGAGGGTGGCGCCGACCGCGGTGGGCAGACCGGCCAGGCCCGCCTCCATCGGCGTGTAGCCACGGGCGCCCTGCAGATAGAACGCCTGGTAGAAGGTGGCGGCGGTCACGGCGAACAGGAGCAGGCCGAGCGCCGCGTTGCCCCCGCCGAAGGCCCGGCGCGCGAGCAGCCGGGGATCAAAGCTGGGCGCCTCGACGCGCAGTTCGACGCGGACGAAGACCGCCAGCAGGACCATTCCGAGGGCGATCGGCGCCCAGACGTCCGCACGCCCCCAGGCGGCCACCTGCCCCGCCCGGATCAGCCCATAGGCCAGCGCCGAGAGTCCGCTGATCGACAGCAGCATTCCGGCCGGGTCGAGGGGGCGCCGGGTGGGGCTGCGGAAATTCGGCACCAGCAGGGCGACCCCGGCGAGCGCGAGGGCGACGACCGGGACATTGACCAGAAAGACCGAGCCCCACCAGAAATGCTCCAGGAGCACCCCCGCGAGCACCGGTCCCGCGGCCATTCCGACGCCGGTGGCCGCCGAGGAGACGGCGATGGCGGTGGTCCGCGCGGGACCGGTGAAGGTCCACATCAGGAGGGCGAGGTTGGCGGGCATGATCAGCGCGCTGCCCACGCCCATCGCGGCCCGGGCGGCGACCAACTGCCCCGCGTCGCCCGCGTACGCCGCCCACACCGAGGACCCGGCGAACACGACGAGGCCGCCGACCAGCACGGTGCGGTGGCCGAAGCGGTCGCCCAGCGCGCCCGCGGTGAACATCAGGGTGGCGAAGGTCAGGGTGTACGAGCCGGTGGCCCACTGCAGCGCGGCCGGTCCGGCGTCCAGCCCGCGGACCGGGTCCGCCAGCGTCTCCAGGGCCGTGCTCAGGATGGTGTTGTCCAGCCAGATCAGCAGTGAGCACAGCATGAGTACGGCGAGAATCAATTGCTGCCTGGATTTCGGCAGGGCGGGGGAATCGGTCATGAAGGTCCTCGGGAGCGCTCGGCGGAAACCTGATGCGACGGGACCGTAAGCAAATTCGCGACCCCTGTCAATGGAATCTCCGGGGGCAGAAAATGCCCTCTTTCGCAAGTGCGGAAAGGGCGGCAAGGGCATATCGAATGCGCCCTGTCAATTCCCGCCGACAGGCAATCGCGCTTTATCGGAAACGCAAGATGGGGGCGCCCGGAGAAATCTCCGGGCGCCCCCATCGACGCGGGGACGGGCGGGTTACTTCGCGAGGTTCGGCGGCGGGGTGATCGGCGCGGTCGCCAGGGACTGGGGCGAGGTCGTCGAGGCGTACGCGGAGGGGGCGGCGACGCCCGCCGCCGGGTCCGCGCCCGGCTCCTCGGCGGGCTGGGCCGGCAGCCCGCCGACGATGCGGATGCCCGCCTCGTCGAAGGCCCGCTTGATGCGCCAGCGCAGCTCGCGCTCGACGCCCAGGGACTGGCCCGGCATCGTCTTCGCCGAGACGCGCACCACCATGGAGTCCAGGAGCACACTGTCCAGGCCGAGGATCTCCACCGGGCCCCACAGGCGCTCGTTCCAGGGCTCGTCCTTCGCGATGGCCTCGCCGACCTCGGCCAGCGTCGCCCGCACCTTGTCCAGGTCCTCGTCCGAACGGACCGTCACGTCGACGCCCGCCGTGGACCAGCCCTGGGAGAGGTTCCCGATGCGCTTGACCTCGCCGTTGCGCACGTACCAGATCTCGCCGTTCTCGCCGCGCAGCTTGGTGACGCGCAGACCGACCTCGATGACCTCGCCGGAGGCGACGCCCGCGTCGATCGAGTCGCCGACGCCGTACTGGTCCTCCAGGATCATGAAGACGCCGGAGAGGAAGTCCGTGACGAGATTGCGGGCACCGAAACCGATCGCGACGCCCGCCACACCCGCCGAGGCGAGCAGCGGGGCGAGGTTGATCTCGAAGGCGCCGAGGATCATCAGGGCCGCGGTGCCGAGGATCAGGAACGACGCCACCGAGCGGAGCACGGACCCGATGGCCTGCGAGCGCTGGCGGCGCCGCTCCACGTTCACCAGGAGCCCGCCGAGCGCCGTGCCGTCGACGGCGTTCGCCGTGCGGTTCATGCGGTCTATGAGCTTGGTGATGGCACGCCGGACCAGGATGCGCAGGACGACGGCTATCGCGAGGATCAGCACGATCCGCAGACCGATGCCGAGCCACGTGGACCAGTTCTGCTCGACCCAGCTCGCCGCGTTCCCCGCGCTCTCCTGGGCGTCCTCGAACGAGGGGGGCTTCGGCGTCGGGGACGGGGTGTCGTCCGGGTCCGCTCCGGCTGCCGACAGGACGGACAAGAGCACGGCAGGTACCTCCAGGTATCGCGGCCTGCCCGGCGGAGAAGATGTCGTCGACGTGGGACCGGGGGAACCGGACAGACCCACCACACTAACGGGGCATTGTGTGGGGATCGTCGTCATGTTCGAGGGAGAGACGGTGCTCACCTGGGCAGGAACCAGGTGACGTGCCGGTGCGGCGCCCCTGTGGTCGAAAACACTTCGAGCCCGTTACCGGCACATGGTGGCGCTGCGACCAGGCATGAGGGGAGACTGACAGCCGGATCGTCCCGGCGCGAGCCACGCGCCGCCGGCGTACAAGGAGGCATCCGTGCCGCATGTCCTGGTCCTCAACGCGTCGTACGAGCCGCTCGGCGTCGTACCGCTCCGCCGCGCGCTCGTCCTCGTCCTGGAGAACAAGGCTCTCTGCCTCGAGGAGTCCGGCGCCTTCATGCACAGCGAGAAGCGCACCGTCCCCGCACCCAGCGTGGTCCGCCTCAAGCGGTTCGTCCGGGTCCCCTACCGGGGGCCCGTCCCGCTGACCAGACGGGCGCTGTTCGCCCGCGACGGCGGTCGGTGCATGTACTGCGGTGGCGTCGCAACCAGCGTCGACCACGTCATTCCGAAGAGCCGGGGCGGCCGCCACGCCTGGGACAACGTGGTGGCGTCCTGCCGCCGCTGCAACCACGTCAAGGCCGACCGGCACCTCATGGAGCTGGGCTGGCGGCTGCGGCACAAGCCCGCGCCGCCCTCGGGGCTCGCCTGGCGCATCATCGGGACCGGACACCGCGATCCGCGCTGGCTGCCGTACCTGCAGCCGTTCGGCGCGGACGACGCGCTGGCCCGGATCGACGGCATCTCCGCCTAGCCGACGACCCGGGCCCACCTCGTACGGGCGGTCGTGCGGCGAGCGGGGGCGTACGCGGCCGTCACCGCCCGGCGGCGACCGCGTACGCCTCCACCGACCAGAGGGAGTAGCCGAAGCGCGTGGCCCGCTTGTCGCCCTGGATGCGAAGGTGGCGCGTCCCGGGCGCGTCCAGGCGGACCACCTCGCGCCCGCCCCGGCCGTCCCGCACGGTCGCCGCCGTGTGCCACGTCCTGCCGTCGGCCGACGTCTGCACCCGGTACCGGTCGGCGTACGCGTCCTGCCAGCGCAGCTCGACCCGGCCCAGCCGGACCGGCTCCGCGAACTCCACCCGCCACCACGCGTCGTCCTTCGCCGGCGAGGACCAGCGCGTCGCCGGATCGCCGTCGGCGGCGGCCGACGCCGGGAAGTCCTCCGTCTCGTCGCCCGACGACGAGGCCTTCGCGCCGCGCACCAGATCCGGGCCCGCCGTGCGCGGACAGGCGCGGACGGTCACCGTGCGCCGCTCGCCGCCGAACTCGACGGGGATCTCGTACGTCCCCGAACGCGTGCCCGCGCGGACGGTGATGTCGAGCGGCACCTCGACGTTTGTGCCGCGCGGCAGCGTCGTCGACCCCGGCACCCGCACCTCGATCCCGTCCGGCGCCGTCACCCGCAGCCGCCCGCGCAGGTCACCGGGGCGCAGCGAGCGCAGCGTGGCCGTGACCCGCCGCGCCGCACCGCCGATCTCCGCGTCGGTCTCGGGGCGGGCCGGGGTGAGGGAGAGCGCGGGGGAGTCGGCGTACCAGGGCACGAGGTGGTGGACCGCCCCCTCGGCCCCGGCCCCGGTCTCAGCTCCGGTGACCCGGACGGCGTCGGCGCGCACGCCCTTCTCGGCGTCCCCGCGCCCCTTCCCGCCGAGGCGCAGCTCCGTGAAGCCGCTGGGGGCAAGGGCGCCCACGCGCCGCCAGCCCCCGCCGGGCACCCGCACCTCGACGTCGCCCTTCGCGCCGGGGTCGGTGAGGACGGTGACCGCCGTGAGCGCGCGGGTGCGGCCGAAGCGGGCCCGCGTGCCGTCCGAGGCCCGCCCGGAGTCGGTCCCCGCCCACGCCGCGTACGCCTTGTGGGCCCGCGCCAGGAACGGGTCGAGGACGCCCTTGCCGACGGTGACGGCGCTGGCCCGCAGCTCCTTGCGGAGTGCCGCCAGCTCGCGCGCCGAGCCCCAGGCGGCGGCGCCGTCGCCCAGCGACTGGGCGCGCAGCATGTCGACGGCGGCCTCACCGGCCGCGCCGTACCGGCCGAGCTTGTCGATCCAGGGGCGCACCTCGCCGGCGAGCGCGGTGCCGGCCAGCCGCCGCGGCGCCCGGCGCATCACGCCGAACGCCGTTCGCAGCCGCCGTGCGGCCCGGTCGACCGCCGCCCGGTCCGCGCTCTCGCGGGCGCGCCACAGGCCGTCGATCAGGGGGCGCAGATACGCCGACTCGCGGGCGCCGAGCACGGACGAGGCCTCGTTGCCCGCGAGGGCCCGCAGCGCGCCCCGCGCCGACGCGTCGCCGCCCGCCAGGTCGTCGATCGCGGCGAGCCACGACGCCTGCGGGCGGTAGTTGCGCGGGTTCCAGGCGTAGTCGGCGGCGGTGAAGAGGGGGATGCGGGAGGCGGCGGGCTGCTCCATGGCGTTGCCAAGGAGGGCGGCCGAGCCGGTGGCGACGGCGGGCTGGCGGCCGGTGTAAGGGCCGAGGAAGACGCGGTCCTGCGCGAAGTCGTTGACGGGGTAGTTGTCCATCGTCACCAGCGGGTGCGGGCCGAACGCATCGTGGGCGCCCGCCAGTTCGCGGCCGGTGATGGTCTCGGGGACCACGCCCACGCCCGTCCAGGCCACCTCGGTCCGGCGGTCCAGGCCGGCCGAGAGGGCCGCGCGGTAGGCGGTCGTGCCGTCCTGGAAGTACTCGGTCGGCATCACGGAGAGCGGCTCGGCCCCCGGGTGGCGGGCGGCCAGGTGCGCGGCGACCGCGTCGGCCACCCGGGCCTGCGCCTTCGCGGCGGCCTTCGGGCCCGTGCCGAACGTCCCGGCGTCCCGCTCGCAGTGCCACTCGCTGTAGCTGACGTCCTGGAACTGGAGCTGGAAGGCGCGCACGCCCAGCGCCCACATCGCGTCGATCTTGCGGTTGAGGTCCTTGATGTCCTTGTCGGAGGACATGCACATCGCCTGGCCGGGGGAGACGGCCCAGGCGAGCGTCACGTGGTTGGCCTTCGCGCGCGCCGCGAGGGCCCGGAAGTCGGCGCGCTGGTCGGCCGGGTAGGGCTCGCGCCAGCGGGCCTGGCGGTAGAGGTCGTCGCCGGGGGCGTAGAGGTAGCGGTTCTGCTTGGTGCGGCCCATGAAGTCGAGCTGGGCCAGCCGTTGGGCGCGCGTCCAGGGGGTGCCGTAGAACCCCTCGGTCAGGCCGCGCACGGCGGTGCCGGGCCAGTCGCGGATCACGACGCCCGGCAGCGTGCGGGCACCTCTGCCGCCGCCGGTGAGCTGCCGCAGGGACTGCGCGGCGTGGAAGAGGCCGTCCTCGCCGGCCCCCGCGAGGGCGACGGTGTCCCGGCCGTCGACGCGGCCGACGGCCAGGCGGTAGCCGCCCGCGGGCAGGTCGCCGCGGTCGCCCGCGCCGAGGGCGCGCAGGGCGCGGTCCGCGCCGGGGCCTCCGGCGCGCACGACGAGGGTCCCGCCGGCCGGCAGCGGCTCGCCGTCGCGCACCTCGGTGACGCGGCGGGCGCCGGCGTCCCGCAGGAGGTCGCGCAAGGCGTCCAGGGCGTACGGATCGGCGTCCTCGTCGCCGCCCGCGGTCACCAGGGCGACGTCGTCTCCCACGGTGACGGCGCCCTTGCGGGGGCTCATCACGTGGGGGCGGGGCCAGACGGCCGGCTGCACGGCCCCCGCCCTGTTCCCGCGTCCGCCCGCGCGGTGCGGGGAGGTGACCCCGGGCCCGGTGGGCGTCCCCGGGTCCGCGAGGGCGCCGGGCGCACCGCCGAGCACACTCGCGACGACGGCGACCGCGACGACGACCGCGCCCTTCCTGCGCCGCACCTGCACGCACTCTCCTGTTCTGGGCGGGATTGGTGGGGCCCCTGATGTGACGTACGGCAATGAGCCCATCACTGACGTGGCGGAGGTGTCAACGGGAGAGGAGAAGAGGGGGGTGATTCTTCGCGGAACCTACGGGGAGGTGGGGGCGGGGCCGGGGGCCTGTGCCGGCAGCTGGGAGGTGCCGCCTGGGCCGGCCACCTTGGGGCCCGAGCGGGCGTCTGTGTCGGTACGTGGGTGGGCGTCCGTACGAGGGGCTGCGTGGACGTCTGTACGAGCGTCTGGGCGGCGCCTCTGTCTGCACCCGGGCGAGTGCCTGCCCGGACGCCTGTCCGGGCCGCGCCCGTCCGCCTGCGCGGGCACCTGCCCCGGTGCCTGCGTGGACGCCTGCCCGGCATTTGCCCCGGCGCCTGCGCGGACGCTTGTCCGGGCGCCTGCGCGGACGCCTGCCCGGCACCTGCGTGGACGTCTCTATGGACGCCTGGCCCGGCGTCCGCGCGGGCCGGGGTTCGGGGCGTCGGGGTGGGGGACTTGGGGTGTCGAGGGGCTGGACGTCTTCCCGGGGTGGGGGAGCCCGGGGGCCTGTTCTTGCGGGGCGGGCGGGGCCCGGAGGGACAACTTCCGTCCGGGGGAATCGATTGTGACCAGGGTCACGTTGATGCACCCTGGAGGTCTGCGGCCCGGCGCAGTGGGTAGGGCTGCCGTGACCCGCCCCCTGACAAGGAGCCCCCACATGGCCGCATCCGCCAACCTTCTCCTCTCCGCCCTCTCCAAACAGGTGCCCGCCGTCCGACGGCCCGGCCCCGTCCCCCTCCAGGTCTCGCGACCGGCCCCGAAGGCCCTCGCACTCCAGGTCTCCGGCCCCGACTCGGGCCTCGACGGCTCCTGCTCCTGCGGCTGCCTGGAACCGCCCCTGACCAGCGAACCCCCGCTCGCCGACGCCGCGCCCCTGACCAGCGAACCGCCCCTCGCCGACGCCGCGCCGCTCACCAGCGAGCCCACTGCCACCGGCATGGCCTCCGGCCTGGACTCCTCGGGGGTCTGATGACCCTTTCCCGGCTGGCGGCCGCGTACGGGGTCGCCACCTCCTACTCCCCGGCCCCGGGGCGCACCGTCCCGGCCTCCGAGGCCGCCGTCGTCGCGGCCCTCGCCGCGCTGGACGTCGACGCGAGCACCCCCGAGGCGGTCCGCGCCGCCCTCGCCGCGCGCGAGGCCCACCTGGCGGAGCGCCTGCTGCCCCCGACGGTCGTCGCCTGGACGGACACCCCCCTCCCCACCGCCCCGCCCCTCGCGGGCCTGCCGCGGGGGACGCGGGTACGGGTGGAGCTGGAATCCGGCGCCACCTACGAGTGGCAGACCCCCCAGACCCCCCAGACCCCCCAGACCCCCCAGGCCCCGCCTGCCCCTGCCGTTCCTGGGGGCGGCGGGAAGGCCGAGCCGGGACCCGGGCCCACGCCACCGCCGGGCGCGCACACGCTCCTCGTACGCACCCCGGACGGCCGGACCGCGAGGGCCCACCTCATCGCCGCCCCCCGCCGGATCAAGACCCCGGCCACCCGCGCCCACGGCCTCCTCGTCCAGCTGTACTCCCTGCTCTCCCAGCGGTCCTGGGGCATGGGCGACCTCGGCGACCTGGCCGAGCTGACCGCCTGGTCCGGCCGCGACCTGGCCGCCGGCTTCGTCCAGGTGAACCCGCTGCACGCCGCCGTGCCGAACCCTCCCGGCGGCCCCGGCAGCGACCCCTCCCCGTACCGCCCCTCCTCCCGCCGCTTCCCCGACCCCGTGCACCTGCGCGTCGAGGCCGTCCCCGAGTTCGCCCAGCTGCCGGACGACGCCCGCGACCGCGTCGAGGCGCTGCGCCGCGAGGCGGGCCGGCTGCGCGACGGGGTCCTGCGCGACGGCGAGTTGATCGACCGGGACGCGGTCTGGGCCCTCAAGGGCGAGGCGCTCGAACTGCTCCACGAGGTCCCGCTCGGCCCCGGCCGCCGCGCCGCCTACAGCGCCTTCCTCGCCGAACAGGGCTCCGCCCTGGAGGACCACGCGACCTGGTGCGCCCTGGCCGAGGTCCACGGCCCCGACTGGCACACGTGGCCCGCCCCCCTGCGCGACCCGTCCTCGCCGGAGAGCGCCCGCGCCCGGCGCGAGCTGATGGCCCGCGTCGACTTCCACTGCCGCCTCGCCTGGCTGACCGAGGACCAACTGGCCACCGCCCAGCGCTCCGCCCGCGAGGCGGGCATGGACATCGGCCTGGTGCACGACCTCGCCGTCGGCGTGCACCCCGCGGGCGCCGACGCCTGGGCCCAGCAGGACCACTTCGCGCCGCGCATGAGCGTCGGGGCCCCGCCGGACGCGTTCAACGCCCGCGGCCAGGACTGGGGCCTGCCGCCCTGGCGCCCCGACCGCCTCGCCGCGTCCGGTTACGCCCCCTACCGCGACCTCGTGCGCGGTCTGCTCCGGCACGCGGGCGCCCTGCGCATCGACCACGTCATGGGGCTGTTCCGCCTCTGGTGGGTCCCCGAGGGCCGCGACCCCACCGAGGGCACCTACGTCCATTACGACGCCGAGGCGATGCTCGCCGTCCTCGCCCTGGAGGCGCACCGCGCGGACGCCCTCGTGATCGGCGAGGACCTCGGCACCGTCGAGCCCGGCGTGCGCGAGACGCTGCGCGAACACGGCGTGCTCGGCACGTCGGTGCTGTGGTTCGAGCGGGACTGGGCGGGCACGGGCCGCCCGCTGCCCGCCGCCGAGTGGCGCGCCGACTGCGTGGCCACCGTCACCACGCACGACCTGCCGCCGACCGCCGCCCGCCTCACCGGCGAGCACGTGCGGCTCCGCCACGACCTCGGCCTGCTGACCCGCCCCCTGGCCGAGGAGGAGGCCGAGGCCGCCGCCGACGTGCGCGAGTGGCTGGGCCTGCTCTCCCGGCTCGGCATGCTGCCCGGCGGCATGGGCAGCGAGGAGGACGAGGTCCGCGCGCTGCACCGCTTCCTGCTCGCCACGCCGGCCCGCATGCTCGGCATCTGGCTGCCCGACGCCGTCGGCGACCGCCGGCCGCAGAACCTGCCGGGCACCTGGGACCAGTACCCCAACTGGCGGCTGCCGATCGCCGACGCGAGCGGACGCCCCGTCACCCTGGAGGACCTCGCCGCCTCCCCGCGCCTGCACGCCCTGATGGCGCTCTTCCGGGGGTCCGGGCAGGAGGGCGACACGTTCCGTACGGCACCCCCGGGCGCGCACCCCGTTTAGGAGTTCGCTACGTTTGCACCGTGGACAAGAAGAACGCTCTGCGCGCCGGCGCCCTGGCCTCCGGCACGACGCTGATGATGCTGCTCATGTCGTCCCCCGCGCTCGCGCTCACGCGCGACGACGGCGACGACCCGGCCCCCCGCCTGAGCGTCGTCGAAACGCTCGGCCTCTACGTCGCGGCGCCCCTGGTGCTGTTCCTGGTCATCGCGGGTCTCGTGATGATCGGCGACAAGTCCCGCAAGCAGCAGAAGCGGGTCTGACACCCCGCCTTTCCATCGGACGGACCAGGCCGAGGGCCCGGTTCAGCGCCGTCCCGCGTACGTGCGTACGCGGGACGTACGTATGTACGCGTGAGGGTGACGCGGCGCTGACCCGGGCCTTTGGCATGCGCGCAGAAGCGCGATCGTTCACTTCACCTTAAAGGAGATGCCGAAAAGTTTCGATGGACGTGATGGGTCGACGGGTGCGACGGTGGGGCCGAACCTGACCGAGACGCCCCGCGATGCCGGGGAGAGAGGCAAAGGGATACCTCGTGGCCGTCCTCGACCGGACCCCCGCACCCAACGCGCCCACCCCCGGAGCGACCCCTCCCGCCGCGCCGGACGGCGGGCGGAAGGCCCGGTCGGACGGCACGCGACCCCTCGGGGCCGGGCTCGCCCTCGCGGCGCTCGCCACGGTCGTCTGGTCGGGCAGCTTCGTCACCTCCCGCGCCCTGCATGACGCCGTCCCACCCGTGCAGCACGCCTTCTGGCGCTGGCTCATCGCGATCGCCGCCGTCGCGCCCTTCGCGGCCGGGCAGACCTGGCGGCAGCGGAACGTGCTCCGCCGGCACCCGCGGTTCCTGCTCCTCGCCGCCCTGCTGGGCGTCACCGTCTACAACACCCTGGTGAACCAGGCGGCCATGACGACCGGCGCCGGCAACATGGGCATGATCATGGCCGCCTCGCCCGTCCTCATGGCCGTGTACGAGCGGATCGGCGGCACCCGGCTCGGCGCGCGCCGCGTGACGGGCATGCTCGTCGCCTGCGCCGGCGTGCTGCTCCTGGTCGGCGGCGGCTCCCTCGCCGTGGACCTCACGGCCGGCGACCTGTGGATCATCGCGGCCGCGCTCTCCTTCGGCTCCTACAGCGCCCTGCTCAAGCGCAAGCCCGCCGAGATCGGCCAACTGCCCTTCCTCTTCGCGACGTTCGTCCTCGGCGCGCTGATGCTGCTGCCCGCGTACGCCGTCAGCCACGCCGTGCAGGGCGGCTTCGAGCCGGCCGTCGGCACGGTCGCCCCGCTGCTGTACGTCGGCGTGGTGTCGTCGGCGGTCGCCTTCTTCGCCTGGAACAAGGCCATCTCCCTCATCGGCGCGGCCCGCGCTGGCGTCGTCTACTACCTCCAGCCGGTCTGCGTGGCCCTGCTCTCCTTCGCGCTCCTCGGCGAGGCGATGGGGTGGCTCCAGGGGCTGTGCATGGGGCTGATCCTCGGCGGGGTCGTGCTCGGCGCGGCCCGCGCGAAGTAGGGGAGCGGCCCGTGGGGGCGGGTGATCAGGCCGGTCGGTACGTTGGCCCCATGAGCGAGTGGGACATCAAGAAGCTGCAGATCCTGCGGACGTTGAGTGAGCGGGGGACCGTCACGGCGACGGCGCGGGTGCTGCGGATGACGCCGTCGGCGGTGTCCCAGCAGCTGTCCAACCTCGCCAAGCAGCTCGGCGTACCGCTCCTGGAGGCCCACGGCCGCCGCGTACGGCTCACCGACGCGGCCCACCTCGTACTGCGGCACGCCGAGGCGGTCTTCGCCCAACTGGAGCGGGCCGACGCCGAGTTGGCGGCGTACGCGCAGGGCGAGGCGGGGGAGGTGCGGGTCGGGGCGTTCTCCACCGCCGTGCCCGCGCTCGTCGTACCGGCGGTGCGGGCGCTGCGGGTGGCGGCGCCCGGCATCTCCGTACGGGTACGGGAGACCGAGGCGGCGGAGGCGTACGAGCTTCTCGCCGCCGGCGAGGTCGACGTGGCCCTGTCCCTCGCGGTACAGGCACCGGCCTCGCCCGACGCGGACCCCCGCTTCACCCGCGAGTCCCTCGTCGCCGACCCCCTGGACGTGGCCCTGCCCGGCGACCACCCGCTCGCGACGGCCGACGGCCTGCGGCTGGCGGACCTGGCCACGGAACCGTGGATCTTCGGGGGCAGCGGCCCCTGGTCGGAGATCACCCGAGCGGCGTGCGAAGGCGCCGGCTTCACCCCGGAACAGGCGCACTCGGCGTCCGGCTGGACGGCGATCCTCGCGATGGTGGAGGCGGGCATGGGCGTGGCGCTGATCCCGCGGATGGCGACGGTGCGACGGGACGGCGTCGCCATGCGGGAACTCACGGCGGATCGGCCTCGGCGGCATGTGGTGGCGGCAGTGCGGAGGGGGGCCGCCGGTGGGGCGGCCGTCTCTCGGGTCCTGTGTGAGCTGCGGGCGGTGGTCCTCGGGCGGTCTGCCCTGGCGTGAGGGCGCCGCCCCTGCGGGGGGCTCGGCGCTTCCCGGGGTGGCCGTACCGCCCCCTGCCTCGCGGCTCGGCGCCGAGGGGTGGGCGCGTGGCTTCTGCGGGCTGTCGTGCCCGCGCCCTGTCCCGCGCTGCGCGCGGATATCTCCCACCCGCCCACCCGTGGCTCGGCGCCGAGAGGTGGGCGTGTGGCCTGTGCGGGCTGTCGTGCCTGCACCCTGTCCCGCGCTGCGCGCGGACATCTCCCACCCGCCCACCCGTGGCTCGGCGCCGAGGGGTGGGCGTGTGGCCTGTGCGGGCCGTCGTGCCCGCGCCCTGTCCCGCGCTGCGCGCGGATGTCTCCCGCCCGCCCGCCCGTGGCTCGGCGTCGGAAGGTGGGCGTGGTGCCGGGGCGGGGCGGCGTCCCCAGCTGTTCGGCCGGTGCGGTGCCCGGTGATGCGGGGTAACGGGTGGGTGGGTGGGAGAGGGACCGCCGCGAAGCGGCGGATTCGGGTGAGCGGCCCGCAGCCGAATCCGACGAGCAACCCCACGGGCACCCGAACACCGCCCACCCACCAGTCAGACCTCAGTCACCCACACCCCGCCAGGGGGCACCCCCGCGCAAGGGGCAACCCCCGAGCGGCAGATCGACAGACCGACCCCCCCCCAAGGGGCAACCCCCGAGCGGCAGATCGGCAGGTCCCCCGCTCGGTCAGAGGGCGCCGTCCGCGTCCCGCGCCCGCAGCGCCCGCTCCACCCCCGCCCGGGACTCCGTGATCAGGCGGCGCAGCGCCGCCGAGGGGTTCGCGGTGGTCAGCCAGGTGTCCGTGGCGTCCAGGGTGGCGCGGGAGACCTGGAGCGAGGGGTAGAGGCCGACGGCGATCTGCTGGGCCATCTCGTGGGAGCGGGAGTCCCACGCCTCCTTGACCGCGTCGAAGAACTTCTGCGCGTAGGGGGCGAGGAGTTCGCGCTGGTCGGTCTGGACGAAGCCGCCGATCACCGCTTCCTGGATGGCGTTGGGCAGCGAGTCGGACTCCACGACGGAGGCCCACGCCGCGGCCTTGGCCTCGGGCGTCGGCAGGGCCGCCCGCGCGGACGCCGCGTGCCGCTCGCCCGCGGCGGTCTTGTCGCGCTCCAGCTCCGCCGCGATCCCCGCCTCGTCGAGGCGGCCGGTCGCCGCGAGCCGCCCCACGAACGCCCAGCGCAGTTCCGTGTCCACGGCCAGGCCGTCGAGGGACTCCGTGCCGTCGAGCAGCCGCTCCAGGAGCGAGAGCTCGGCGTCCGTGCGGGCGGTCGCCGCGAAGGCCCGCGCCCACGCCAGCTGGTGGTCGCTGCCCGGCTCGGCCGAGCGCAGGTGCGTCAGGGTCGCCTCGGTCCAGCGGGCCAGCGCCTCCTCGCGGCGGGCCGGCGCCGCGTACAGGTCGAGCGCCAGCTTCACCTGGCGGTGCAGCGACTGCACGACGCCGATGTCGGACTCCTTGCCGATGCCGGAGAGGACCAGGGAGAGGTAGTCCCGCGTCGGGAGTTCCGCGTCGCGCGTCATGTCCCAGGCGGAGGCCCAGCACAGGGCGCGCGGCAGCGACGCCTCGAAGTCGCCGATGTGCTCGGTGACGAACGCCAGGGACTCGGCGTCCAGGCGGACCTTCGCGTAGGAGAGGTCGTCGTCGTTCAGCAGGATCACGGCCGGGCGGGCCTTGCCCACCAGCGCGTCGACCGCCGTCAGTTCACCGTCGACGTCCAGCTCCACGCGGTCGGTGCGCACCAGCTTGCCGGACGCCTCGTCCAGGTCGTAGAGGCCGATCGCGATCCGGTGCGGGCGCAGGGTCGGCTCGCCCTTCGCGCCGGCGGGCAGCGCAGGCGCCTCCTGCTTGACCGCGAAGGACGTGATGACGCCCCGCGTGTCGACGTCCACGACCGGACGCAGCACGTTGATGCCCGCCGTCTCCAGCCACTTCTTCGACCACGTCTTCAGGTCGCGCCCGCTGGTCTCCTCCAACGCGCCGAGCAGGTCGGACAGGCGGGTGTTGCCGAACGCGTGCCGCTTGAAGTACGCCTGCACGCCCTGGAAGAACTCGTCCATGCCGACGTACGCGACGAGCTGCTTGAGGACGCTCGCGCCCTTGGCGTACGTGATGCCGTCGAAGTTGACGAGCACGTCGTCCAGGTCGCGGATGTCCGCCATGATCGGGTGCGTGGACGGCAGCTGGTCCTGGCGGTACGCCCACGTCTTCATGGAGTTGGCGAACGTCGTCCACGAGTGCGGCCAGCGCGAGCCCTCCGCGTACGCCTGGCAGGCGATGGACGTGTAGGTCGCGAACGACTCGTTGAGCCAGAGGTCGTTCCACCACTCCATGGTCACGAGGTCGCCGAACCACATGTGGGCCAGCTCGTGCAGGATGGTCTCGGCCCGCACCTCGTACGCCGCGTCCGTCACCTTCGAACGGAACACGTACTGGTCGCGGATGGTGACCGCGCCCGCGTTCTCCATCGCGCCCGCGTTGAACTCCGGCACGAAGAGCTGGTCGTACTTGGCGAACGGGTACGCGAAGTCGAACTTCTCCTGGAACCAGTCGAAGCCCTGCCGCGTCACCTCGAAGATCGCGTCCGCGTCGAGGAACTCGGCGAGCGAGGGCCGGCAGTAGATGCCGAGCGGCACCGACTGGCCGTCCCGTCCCTCGTAGGAGGAGTGCACCGAGTGGTACGGGCCGACGATCAGGGCCGTGATGTACGAGGAGATGCGCGGCGTCGGCTCGAAGCTCCAGACGTCGTCCTTGGGCTCGGGGGTCGGCGAGTTGGAGATGACCGTCCAGCCGCTCGGCGCCTTCACGGTGAACCGGAACGTCGCCTTGAGGTCCGGCTGCTCGAAGCTCGCGAAGACGCGCCGCGCGTCCGGCACCTCGAACTGCGTGTAGAGGTAGGCCTGTTGGTCGACGGGGTCGACGAAGCGGTGCAGGCCCTCACCGGTGTTGGTGTAGTCGCAGTCGGCGACGACCCGCAGCTCGTTGGGGCCCGCCACCAGGTGCTTCAGCGCGATGCGCGAGTCGCGGAACACCGCGGCCACGTCCAGCGCGTGCCCGTTCAGGACGGCCTCGTGGACCGCGGGGGCCACCAGGTCGATGAAGGTCTCCGCGCCCGCCTCGGCGGAGTCGAAGCGCACCGTGGTCACGGACCGGAAGGTGCCGCCCTCCTGCGCTCCGGAGAGATCCAGCTCGATCTCGTACGAGTCAACGGTCAGCAGCTTCGCCCGCTGCTGCGCCTCTTCGCGGGTCAGATTGGTGCCGGGCACGCGGTCATCTCCTCGGGTACGACGAGTGGTCGTTCAGACGATGGGTCAGGTCATTCGGGGGGGCCACTTGTGGTGTTTCCGGCCATCCTTCCATGCGCGTTCGCCCGTCCGCGCGGCCCATTGTTCTACCGCCGCCGTGCCGCTACGCTCCGCGCGACCGGCCCGGCCCGGACAGGCCGCCGACCACGGCCCGGCCGCCGGGACCGCCGCACCACAGGGGGATGTGGGACATGCTGCGCAGGGAGGGGCCGGGCCGTGCGAGACCGGCCGCGCGTCGGCCATGATCGACGTACTGGTGGCGGGCGCGGGCATCGGCGGGCTCACCGCCGCGCTCAGCCTGCACGCGGAGGGCATCGGCGTACGCGTGGTGGACGCGGCCGACGAACTGCGCCCGGCCGGTGTGGGCATCAACCTGCTGCCGCACGCCGTGCGCGAGCTGACCGACCTGGGCCTCGGCGACGCGCTCGCCGCCACCGCGGTGGCACCGGAGGCCCTGGTCCACTACGACCGGCACGGCAACCGCATCTGGGGCGAGCCGCGCGGCCCCGCGCCAGGGCGGCCGTGGCCGCAGTACTCCCTCCACCGCGGTGCCCTGCACCACCTCCTGCTCACCGCGGTGCGCGAACGGCTCGGCGAAGGGGCGGTGCGCACCGGCACCGCCTTCGCCCGCCTCGCCGAACGCGAGGGCTCCGCGCTGCGGGTCATCCTGCGGGACGTGGCGCGCGGCCGGGAGCACGCGGTGCGGGCGCGGGTCCTGGTCGGTGCGGACGGCCTGCACTCGACCGTTCGGGCCATGCTGCACCCGGGCGAGGGGCCGCCGCTGTGGAACGGCATCCGGATGTGGCGCGGCGTCGTCGAGTGGCACCCGGTGCTCGGCGGGCGGACCGTCGTCGTGGCGGGCTGCAACGCCGCCGCCAAACTCGTCGTCTACCCGATCTCCCGGCCGGCCCAGGAGCGGGGCGCGGCACTGCTCAACTGGGTGGCGGAGGTGCGGTTCCCGCGGGCGCACCGGCACGCGATGGCGGGGCCCGCCGACTGGAACCGCTCGGGGCGGCTCTCGGACGTCCTGCCGCACTACGCGGGGTGGCGCATAGGCGACCTGGACGTGCCCGCGCTGCTCGCCGCGACCCGGCACATCCTGGAGTACCCCATGGTCGACAGGGATCCGCTGGCCCGCTGGGGCCGGGGGCCCGTCACGCTGCTCGGGGACGCGGCGCACCCCATGTACCCGGTGGGCTCCAACGGCGGCTCGCAGGCGATTCTCGACGCCCGCGTCCTCGCCCGCTGCCTCGCGTACGCGTCGCCGGACCGGGAGGCGGGGCTGCGGGCCTACGAGGAGGTGCGCACGGACGCCGTCAACGCGATCGTCCTCGCCCATCGCGACATGCCGGTGGACCGGGTCCTCCAGACGGTCGCGGAGCGGGCGCCGGACGGCTTCGAGCGGGTGGAGGACGTGCTGACCCCGCGGGAGCTGGCGGCCCTGGGAGCGGCGTACCGCACCACCACGGGGGCCGGCCCCTGGCCTTGAGCGGTGCGGTGCGGTGCGGTGCTTGAGCCTGTACGGTCCTGCTCGGCCCTGTTCGGCTCGGTGGATCACCGGCTTCGCCGGTTCGTCCTCAAACGCCGGACGGGCTGCTTCCTCGCCCTTCAGCGCGACGTCCGAATTCCGCCAGCCGGTGACCCTCCCTCCGCGTCACGCTCGACCCATGACCACCACCTACACCCCGCTTCCCATTCCCCCGGACGCCCTCGCGGAGCTGCGGGTCGTCGACGACGCCGGGCGGCCCTGCGTGCCGTACGTCGACCCGGAGGGCGGCGATCCGCTGCGGTGCTGTCTGCGGCCGGTCGCCCCCGGTGAGCGCGTCGCGCTCGTGTCGTACGCGCCGCTGCGGCGGTGGGCCGCCGGGCGTGGGGTGGACCCCGGGGCCTACGACGAGCAGGGGCCCGTCTTCCTGCACGCCGAGCCCTGCGAGGGGCCCGCCCGGGAGCGTACGGAGTACCCGTTCTCCCGGGCCGGGGCCCTGCGGACGGTCCGCCGGTACGACGCGCGGGGCCACATCGTCGGCGGGCGGCTGCTGGAGATCCCGGAAGAGGGGACGCGGGGGTTCGACGCCGCGTTCGAGAAGGCCTTCGCCGACCCGGAGGTCGCCCTCGTGCACGTGCGCGCCGTGGAGTACGGCTGCTTCCACTTCGAGGTGCGCAGGGAGGGACACAGGGCGGGCGGCGAGGGACGTGCGGAGGTCTGATCCCGGGGCGGTGCGGCCTCGCCGGTTCACGCCGGCGGCCCCGCCGCCCCCGCCAGCGTCCGCGCGAACTCCCTGACCCGGCCCGTCTCCCCGTCCCGGTGCCACACCATGCCGAGCACCGAGTCCGGCAGGCCCTCGACCGGCACGAAGGCGACGTCCCTGCGGCCGTGGTACTCCGCCGTGGGACGGCACAGCAGCATCGCGCCCCGGTCCGCCGCCACGAGCGTCAACCCCTCCTGGAGCGTGCGGACCTCGGGCGCGGGGACGTCCGAGGGGGCGTGCGCCGCGCGCCAGTACGCGGGCGCCGGCGCCGCCGCCGCGATCAGCGGGGTCTCCGTCAGCTCCGCCGCGCTCAGCAGGTCCCGCCCCGCGAACGCGTGCCGCACCGAGACGGCGACGGTCTGCCGCTCACCGGCGAGGACCGGGCCGAGGACCAGATCGGGTTCGGCGACCGGCAGCAGGACGATCGCCGCGTCCACCTCACCGCGGCGCACCGCCCCGAACGGGTCCGCGAAGGGGATCTCCACGATCTGAGTCACGCAGCCGGGGTGCCGCTCCTGGAAGCCGGTGATCGCCCCCGTCAGGCGGGCGTCCGCCGTCCCCTGGAAGCCGATCCGCAGCGTGCCCTCGACGCCCCGCGCCGCCGCCCTCGCCCGCTCGACGGACGCGGCCAACTCGTCGTAGGAGGGGCGCAGTTCGGCCAAGAACCGCTCGCCGAGCGGGGTCAGCCCGACCCGGCGGCTCGTGCGCTCCACGAGCCGGGCGCCGATCCTGCGCTCCAGGGCGGCGAGCAGCTGGCTGACGCGGCTCTGCGAGACGTACAGCCGCTCGCCGGTCCGCCCGAAGTGCAGTTCCTCGGCGAGCACGAGGAAGCATTCGAGCTCCCGGATTTCCAGCCCGTTCACGTCCGTGCCTCCCTGTGTGCCCCGCGCTCGGCCAGGATCGATGAGCCTGGCATCGACGAGCCCGGCATCGATGAGCCCGGCTCATACAAGGATGAGATCGTCGGCGTTGTTCCCCGCCCCGCCGCGCCACAGGGTGGATGCCATGGTCCAGAGCACTCGCATTCCCGCGTCCGGCGGCGCGTCGCCCCGGCCGGCCGGGTTCCTCGCCGTCCTCGCCGTCGCCACCGCCACCTTCTCCGTCGTCACCACGGAGATGCTCCCCGTCGGCCTCCTCACCTCCGTCGGCGCGGGGCTCGGCGTCTCGGACGGCACCGCCGGCCTCGCCGTCACCCTGCCCGGCCTCGTCGCGGCGCTCGCCGCCCCGCTGCTGCCCGTCGCCGTGCGGCGCGCGGACCGGCGTACGGTGCTGTGCGCGCTGATGGCGCTGCTCGCCGGCGCCAACCTCCTCTCCGCGCTGGCCCCGGGCTTCGGGGTCCTGCTCGCCGCGCGCGTCCTGGTGGGCGTCTGCATCGGCGGCGTGTGGGCCGTCGCGGCGGGGCTCGGCGTCAGGCTGGTGCGCGAGGAGGCGGCCGCCGGGCGGGCCACCGCGGTGATCTTCAGCGGGATCGCCGTGGCGTCCGTGCTCGGCGTCCCCGCGGGCACGCTCCTCGGTGAACTGGCCGGCTGGCGCTGGGGCTTCGCGGCCCTCGCCGCGCTCGCCCTGGCCGTCGCCGCGCTGCTCGCCGCGGTCCTGCCGCCGCTGCGCGCCGACGTGGGCGTCCGGCTCGGCGCCTTCGCGCGGCTGCTGCGCCTCGGGCCGCTGCGGGCCGGACTGCTCGCCGTGACGCTCCTGGTCACCGGCCACTTCGCCGCGTACACCTACGTACGGCCCGTCCTGGAGCGGGTGCCGGGCATCGGCGCGGGGCTGATCAGCGGGCTGCTCCTCGCCTACGGGGCGGCCGGCGTCGTCGGCAACTTCGCGGCCGGCGCCGTCGCGGCCCGCGACCCGCGCAGAGCCCTGCTCGCCCTCTGCGCGGGTCTCGGCGCGGTGGTGCTCCTGCTGGTGCCCGCGGGCGGCTCGCTCGCCGCGTCGGCGGCGCTGCTGGTGGCGTGGGGCCTGGCGTACGGCGGGGTGTCGGTCTCGGCCCAGAACTGGGTGATGGCGGCGGCCCCGCACGCCCGCGAGGCGGCCTCCGCGCTCTTCGCCGGGGTGTTCAACATGGCGATCGCGCTCGGCGCGTTCGCGGGCGGCCGGGTCGCGGACAGCCGCGGGGCCGGTGACGTGCTGTGGCTGGGCGGCGGCCTGGCCGGGCTCGCGCTGGTGGCCGTGGCCCGCGCGAAAGGGGCGGCCACCCGCGAAGGGTGACCGCCCCTGCCGGGCCGGGGGCCGGATCAGCCCTTGAGCTCGGCCGCGACCAGCTCCGCGATCTGCACGGCGTTCAGCGCCGCGCCCTTGCGGAGGTTGTCGTCGGAGATGAAGAACGCGAGGCCGTTCTCGACGGTCTCGTCCTTGCGGACGCGGCCCACGAACGAGTCGTCCTTGCCGGCGGCGACCAGCGGCGTCGGCACGTCGGTGACGACGACGCCCTCGGCCTTCGAGAGCAGCTCGGTGGCGCGCTCGGGGCTCAGCGGACGGGCGAAGCGGGCGTTGACCTGGAGGGAGTGGCCGGTGAAGACGGGCACGCGCACGCAGGTGCCGGAGACCTTCAGCTCCGGGATCTCCAGGATCTTGCGGGATTCGTTGCGCAGCTTCTGCTCCTCGTCGGTCTCGTTCAGACCGTCGTCGACGATGGAGCCCGCCATCGGCAGGACGTTGTACGCGATGGGCGCGACGTACTTGTCCGGCTCGGGGAAGTCGACCGCCGAGCCGTCGTGCGTGAGCTTCGGGGCGTCCTCGCCGACCTTCTTGATCTGCTCGAACAGCTCGTCGACCCCGGCGAGGCCGGAGCCGGACACCGCCTGGTAGGTGGCGACGACGAGCGCTTCGAGGCCCGCCTCGGCGTGCAGCGGCTTGAGGACGGGCATGGCGGCCATCGTCGTGCAGTTCGGGTTGGCGATGATGCCCTTGGGGCGGTTGGCCACCGCGTGCGGGTTGACCTCGGAGACGACGAGGGGGACCTCGGGGTCCATGCGCCAGGCGGAGGAGTTGTCGATCACGACGGCGCCCTGCGAGGCGACCTTCTCGGCGAGGGCCTTGGAGGTGGCGCCACCGGCGGAGAACAGCACGATGTCCAGGCCGGTGTAGTCGGCGGTGGAGGCGTCCTCGACGGTCACGCCGTCCACGACCGTGCCGGCGCTGCGGGCCGAGGCGAACAGGCGCAGCTCGTCGACGGGGAACTGGCGCTCCACGAGGATCTTGCGCATGACCTTGCCGACCTGACCGGTGGCTCCGACGATTCCGACCTTCACAGGGACTTCCTCCGTATGTGCGTGCGGCCTCGTGACCTCGGCCGGTCTGTGGGGGGTGGCTCCATCATGCGTCTGTCCGGGCCCGGCTTGTCCAATCCATTGTCCGAGGTGCGGGACGCCACACTCCGGGACGCCACATCCCGGGGCCATGCTCCGGGACGCCGCACCCCGGGGCGCGGACGACGGAAAACGCCGGGCGGACTCGTACGAGCCCACCCGGCGCTTGTTCTCTCCGCCCGGGACACCGTCCCGGTACGTCAGGTCACCGTTACGGCGTGACCTTCTCGATCTTCACGCTGCCGTTGCCGGCGACCGTGCCGCCGGCGTTCAGCAGGGACACCTCGCCGAACAGCTCACGGCCCTCGGCGGCCGGGGCCTTCGCCTCGACCTTGGCCTCGACCTGCGCGGAGGCGCCGGTGCCGAGCTTCACGGTCTTGGACTCGTCGACCGCGACCTTGCCGAGCGCGTCGGAGAAGAACACGTCCCGGTAGTCGTAGGCGGTCGAGCCGGTCGGCACCGAGTAGCCCACGACCTCGATCGTGTACGTGCCGGCGGCGGGCTTCGCGAGGCTCACGGACTCCTCGGAGTCGCCCTCCGCGGACGACCCGACGACCTTGCCGTCCTTCTTGACGCTCAGGTCCAGGTCGGCGGCGATGTCCGCGGGCGAGCCGATGACGACGTCGAGCCGCTCGGCGCCCTCGGGCACGACGACCGTGCTGGTCTGCGTGGCGCCCTGGGCGATGGTGGGACGGGCCGACCTGGACGAGCCGAGCGGGCCGCCCTTGAGCTTGCCGTCGATGGCCGCGAAGCGGTTCGTGGCCTTCCAGGTGACCGGCGCCGGGGTGCCGACCTTGGCCTCGGGGAGCGTCTGCACGGCCGGGTCGAAGTCGACGCCGAGCGCGGAGACCTTCAGCTCGTAGGGGTTGTCGAGCAGCGGCGAGGTGCGGCGCGACTCGACCTCGATCTCCCAGACACCGGCCTGCGGCTCCGGGTAGGAGCGCAGGTCGGGGCGGCAGGTGTTGGCCGGGTTCTCGTAGTTCGGGTAGCAGACGAGCGACGACGTGGAGTCGACCGGGACACCGTAGGGGTGCACGGCGAGGAACCGCGTCTGGCTCTTGCCCTTCAGGCCGCCGAGGGCGACTTCGAGGGTCTTGACGCCCTTGGGGACGGTGACGAAGTACGACTTGGTGCTGTTGCGCTGCACCGAGCCGGTCGCCTTGTACGTGTACGACGGCTCGGCGAGCGGCGCCGAGACGACGACCGTCGACATGATCTGCCGGTCGACGCCCTCGGTGCGCTCGTCGTCGACGGTGAGGATGGCGCTGTGCAGACCGGCGGACTTGGCCTTCGCGCGGACCTTGACGGTGACCGGCTTGTTCAGCGGCAGCGACACGTCGTCGTCGCCGAGCAGCTCGAAGGTGCCCTCGTGGTTGTTGACCAGGTCCAGCTCGTGGCGCAGCGCGCGGTCCGGGCCCGAGGTGCGGGTGATCGTGACGTCGTACGTGCGCTTCTGGCCGGTCTTCAGGCCGCCCTCGCGGTCGTAGATGCCGGTGCCGGGCTTCTTCAGCTCCTGGTCCAGGGCGGTGTCGACCGGGGCCTGCACCGTGTACGTGTGCGCCTTGGCGCCGTCCTCGACGGCGTTCCAGGCGTCGACCACGTTGATCAGGCCGCTGCCCTGGGCGTACGCCTGCTCGCCGCGGATGCGGTCGGCGGTGGAGGTGAGCGCGGTGCGCAGCTCGGCCGGGGTCAGGGCGATCTTCTCGCGCTTGGCGGCGGAGAGCAGCAGCGCCGAGGCGCCGGCGGCCTGCGGGGAGGCCATCGAGGTGCCCTGGAGCATGGAGTAGCCGGCCGGGAGCTTGTAGCCGGCCTCGGCGACCGGGGAGCCCGGCAGCCAGGTCTGCGTGGTGTTGATGGCCGAGCCGGGCGCCGAGATGACCGGCGTGAAGCCGCCGTCCTCGCGGGGGCCGCGCGAGGAGAAGTTCATCATCGCGTACTTCTTCTCCACGGCGGAGCCGTAGTTGGCGGCCCACGTCTCCTTGGAGATGGCGGCGCCGACCGAGATGACCTTGTCGGCCAGGCCCGGGTCGCCGATGGTGTTGGCGCCGGGGCCGGAGTTGCCGGCGGAGATGACCAGCTGCACGCCGTAGGTGTCGATGAGGCGCGTGTACAGCTCGGCGCGCGCGTTGTTGCCGTCGTTGAGGGCGGGCAGGCCGCCGATCGACATGTTGACGATGTCGACGCCGCGCTCGGTGACGAGGTCGATCATGCCCTCGGTCAGGGCGACGTTGGTGCAGCCGCCGCTCCAGGTGCAGGCGCGCGAGGAGACCAGCTTGGCGCCGGGGGCGGCGCCGTTCATCTTGCCGCCGAACAGGCCGTTGGCCGCGGTGATGCCCGCGACGTGCGTGCCGTGCTCGGACTCGATGACGCCGATGTTGACGAAGTCGGCCTTCTTGCCGACCCAGTCGCCGCCGTAGGGGTCGGTGGGGACGTCCTTGCGGATCTCGACGACGAAGGGGACGCGCTCGGCGACGTCGGTCGCCGGGTCGTCCTTGCCGAAGTAGGCGACCTGGTGGTCCTCCTTGTACGGCTTCATCGTCTCGTCGTCGGTGAAGTCGTTGTCGTCGTCCAGGTCGACGCGGACGGTGCCGGCCGCCGGGTCGTACAGGACGCCCCAGCTGTCGGTGGTGTCGCCGTCGCGGTTGATGTCGCCGTTCGCGTCGCCGCCGACGGTGGCCGCCTCGCGGAAGCGGTTGACCTGGAAGGAGCCCGCGGGGGCTTTCCACGTCTCGCCGTCCCAGGTGAAGACCGGGCCGGTGACGGGGTTGGTCATGCGGCGCCAGGTGCCGTCCGCGTCCACGATCGGGTCGGTCGCGGTCACCCAGTCGGTGATCTTGCGCTCGCCGGTGGTGGTCTTCCGCAGCGCCGGGTGGCCGAGGTCGATGCCGGAGTCGAGGACGCCGATGGTGATGCCGCGGCCATCCGCCTTCGGGTGCTTCTTCACGAAGTCGACGGCGCCGGTCTCGGCGGACGGGTTGTACGGGTTCTTCGCCGGGGTGTCCTTGCCCGGACCCGGGTAGGCGCCCCGCGCGGCGGACTGCGCGCCCTTGGCGCGGTCGGCGGCGGGCGTCGGGTCGTCCAGTTCTATCTCGTGCCGCAGGTCGATGGCGTGCACGGACGACAGGGCGGCGGCGGACTTGATCGCGGCGTCGGCCCTGCCGGTCGGCACGGTCGCGCGGACGTAGCCGAGCTTGTCGTAGGTGCGGCCGACCGAGCCGCCCTTGACGGCGTCGAGCCGGTCGGCGACCTGCTCGGTGGCGCCGGGCGCGGTGGCGACCATCATCGTGACGGTCTTGTCGCCGTCCGCCTTGGCCTCGGCGAGCAGGTCGGCGTCGGCGGCGCCGAGCTTGCCGGCCGCGGACCTCGGGACGTCGGTCGGGTCCGCGGGGGTGTCACCGGTGGCCGCGAGGGCCGCGGGTATCCCGGTGGCGCAGAGCGCTGCGGTCAGGCCGACGGCTATCGCGAGGCGGGCCGCGCGTCCGGTGACCGCGGGTCTCGCGCTGGAACTGGATCTGGGCATCGGCATCCCTGTACGTAAGTCGGGAGGAGGGTTTTCGATTCGGTCCGGAATTCGGGACCGGATGACCGCTCAGCCTTACGTAAGTGGCTGCCGTTTGGGGAGAGTTGTCCGAGCCGTGATCAGGGCATGGCGTAATTCCGCCATACGCCATCAGGGACAAGGCGGCGTATAGGGGGACTTGCGCCGGAACTTTTCCGGCCGCTTCCCGCCCCCGCCGCGAGCCCCCGGAGCTGGTCCGGCCCGGAGTACTCCCCTGCCAATCCGGCCCGGGGGCACTAGCGTCGGTCTGTGCACAAGGAACTCAGGGTGGCGGCCTACGCCGTATGCGTACGCGACGGACAAGTGCTGCTCGCCCGCTGGGTGGCGGGCGACGGCAGCAAACGCTGGACGCTGCCCGGAGGCGGCATGGACCACGGCGAGGACCCGTACGACACGGTGATCCGCGAGGCCGACGAGGAGACGGGGTACGTGGTCGAACCGGTCACGCTCCTCGGCGTCGACTCCCTGCGCCGCCGCTACCCGCGCAGACTCGGCGCCGTCGCCGACTTCCACGGAGTGCGGCTCCTGTACGAGGGGCGGATCACCGGCGGCGAACTGCGCCACGAGACCGACGGCTCCACGGACCTCGCGGCCTGGCACCCCCTGGAGGCCGTGCCGGACCTCGACCGCGTCGGACTCGTCGACATCGGCCTGGAGATGTGGCGCACCCGCCCCGCCGACGGACACATCGCCCACGCCGCCGACCCCGGCCGGTGAGCCCCTGACGGGCCTCGCCTTCCCCGGAAGGTGAACAGGGAGCAAGCGTCTCCTCTCTCCCCGGAAAGAGGTACGTGACCGCGCAGGGTGCCCGGTGATCCACGTACGGTGATCTGCGCCGGGCGTTGCGCCCGCGTTCACGCACAGGTCACCGCCGATGCCAACGATCCGGTATGAGCGGGAAGTTCGCGGGCCGATCCGGCCCCGGCGCCCGCGACCACTGCCGACGCGTTCGCACTCGGGGAGACCGCGCCATGCCGCGCACACGCTCTGTCGCCACCGCAACCGCCACGGCCGCCGCGGGTCTCGCCTCGGCCACGGCCGGCGCCGCCGGGCGCCTCGACCGCCGTGCCCTTCTCGCCGCCACCGGAGCGGTCACGCTCGCCGCCGGCATCGGCCACACGCTGGGCCCCGGCGCGGGCTCCGGCAACGCCGCACCCGCCGGGCGGGTCACCGTGCCCCGCTCCCGGCAGGCCTCCGCCGCGCCCCTCGCGCCCTACCAGGCCGGCACCACCCTGCTCACCGCCGCCGCCCCGCGCGGCACGTCCGGCTACCGCAGGCTCGGCGACGGGCCCGGCTGGCCCCGGGTGGTGCGCGGCGACCTGGCGGCGGCGAAGGCGGGGCGCGAGAACCGGCGCACCCCGCTGGCCGCCTTCGTGCAATTCACCGACCTGCACCTCGTGGACGTCCAGCACCCCCTGCGCTACGAGTACCTGCGCGCCCAGACGGCCAGCGCCTGGCGGCCCCACGAGTCCCTCTCGGTGGCCGGCGCGGTCTCCCTGGTCGAGCGCGTCAACGCCCTGCGCGGCGCCCCCGCCACCGGCGCCCCGCTGCACTGCGTGGTGACGACCGGCGACAACACCGACAACAACTCCCGCGCCGAACTCGACTGGTACCTCAAGGTGATGAGCGGCGGCCGCATCACCCCCAACACCGGGGACCCGCGCCGCTACGAGGGCGTGCAGGACAGCGGCCTCAAGCTGTACTGGCACCCGGACGGCGCCCTGCGCGACACCGACAAGGCGCTCGGCTTCCCGCGCCTGCCCGGCTTCCTCGACGCCGCCGTCCGCGAGGTCAACAGCCCCGGCCTCGGCCTGCCCTGGTACTCCACGGTCGGCAACCACGACGCGCTGCCCGGCGGCTGCTGGGCGCCGCAGGACTCCTACCTCACCGAGTTCGCCGTCGGCGGCAGGAAACTGATGTCCCTGGACGAGGCGCGGGGCGCCGCCCTGTGGAAGGCCGTGAAGAAGGGCCGCGACCCCAAGGGCGTCCACTTCAAGGAGCTGTTGCGGAGCGAGGCGCGGCGCATGCGGTCCATCACGCCGGACGCGTCACGGGCGCCCTTCACCCCCGCCGAGTACGTCCGCGCGCACCTCGACCCCGCCCACACCGGCCCCGGCCCCGTCGGCCACGGCTACACGCGGGAGAACCTCGCCTCGGGCACGCAGTACTACTCCTTCCGCATCAGCGACGACGTGCTCGGCATCAGCCTCGACAGCACGGACCCCGCCGGCCACTACGAAGGGTCCCTCGGCACGGCCCAACTGCGCTGGCTGGAGCGCGAGCTGGCCGCCGCCGGGCGGCGCCAGGGCGGACCCTCGTACGTCGTCGTCTTCAGCCACCACACCAGCAGGACCATGCGCAACCTCCGCCACGACCCGGCCCGGCCCGGCGAGGCCCGGCACGGCGGCGAGGAGATCCGCGCGCTGCTCGGCCGCCACCGTTCGGTGCTCGCCTGGGTCAACGGCCACAGCCACAAGAACGCGATCACCCCGCACCGCACCCCGCACGGCGCGTTCTGGGAGGTCTCCACCGCCTCGCACATCGACTTCCCGCAGCTCGCGCGGGTCGTGGAGGTCGCCGACAACCACGACGGCACCCTCTCCCTGTTCACCACCCTCATCGAGTCCGCCGCCCCGCACCGCACCGATTTCACCGACCTCTCCCAGACCGGCCTCGCCGCGCTCTACCGCGAACTGTCCTTCAACGCGCCGGGCGCGAAGCCCGCGCTGGGCGGCGAGGCGGGGGACCGAAACACGGAGCTGATCCTCAAGAAGCGCTGAGCCGGCACAAAACCGCGCGTGCTGGGCCGGCCTGCCGTCAGCGGGGCAGCGCCACGACATACGCCGCCGGCTCCCGGTCGTCCGACGCCATCAGCGCGGTGCGCACGACGGTCGCCTGCTGCTCCGCCGCGTCCCGCAGTTTCTTCGGGGTGAGGTGGACGACGGTGATGCCGAGCCGCTCCAAATGCTCGCGCTTGCGGGCGTACTCGGACCACAGGGCCTCGTCGCCTTGACGCAGGCCCTGCCGGGGCGCCCGGGTGTCCAGCTCCACCGCGACGGCCTGCTCCGGCCAGTAGGCGTCGACGCCGCCGAGGTGCGGGCCGCCGGGCAGCCGCAGCTCGACGTTCCACAGCGGATCGGGCAGGCCGTGCTCCGCGACCATCCGGTACAGCCGGTCCTCCGCGATGGCCCGGCCCTCGGCGAGCAGCGAGTCGACGGCGTCCACGACGTGCGGCAGCGCCAGCAGCCGGGCGGCGCGCAGTTCGCCGACGACGGCCGCCGGCTCGCAGTGGCCGCCGCGCACCGCCTCGGTGAGCAGCCGGCGCACCGAACCCGCGTCGGTGAGCTGCGCCACCGCGTCGGCGAGGGCGCGCGCCACGGGGGCCACCGGGACCCCGGTGATCTGCTGCGGGGCTGGCAGCGCGGCGCCGCGCACCAGCCGGACGAACCCGACGGAACGCAGCCGGCGGGTGCGGGGCACCAGGACGTCGACGCGCTCCAGCGACGGCAGCGGGGGAACGGCCGAGAAGCGGTGCAGGGTGAGCGCCGCGAGCCCCGTGATCATCGCGTCGGTGTACGGGGCGTGCGGCTCGCCGGCGCCGGGCTGGGCGGGCACGGCGGCGGCCTCGCGGGCGGGTGGGCGCCCGGCGTACAGCAGGGCGCCGTGCAGCCGCTCCTCGCTGGTCGGCGGGCCGGGGTGCAGCAGGTACACGCCCGGCAGGAGCTGCTGCCAGGGGCCGCCCGGGCGGCACCGGGCGCCGGCGTCGGCGGCGGAGACGCCGTGTGCGCGGAGCTGGGCGGTGCTGAGGATGCGGGGGTGGGTGTGGGGGAGGTGCCGCGGGGGGAGCGGGAGCGGGGCGTTCTGGTTCATGCCCGGGTCGTTCCCTCGGCCGTGCGGGCCGCTAACCGCTGTTACAGACCCGTCGACAAAACGGGACAGGCCCGCCCTAAAGCACGGACGTTCGACTGCCGATGATCTCCCGCTCCCCGCCCCTACCTCAACTGTCCGACCCGGGGTAAACGGGTGGGTGGGCGGGAGACGCCGCGAAGCGGCGGGGCAGGGCGCAGGGCCCAGGCTCCGCGCCCCTACGCCCACCGCCCGACCCGGGGCAAACGGGCGGGTGGGTGGGAGACACCCGCCGCGAAGCGGCGGCGCAGGGCGACGCCCCGGTCGGGGTGGGGGAACGGGACCCCGGGTCACACGGAGGCCCGTTCCCCCGGCCGGCCTAGGCCCCCGCGTCGCACGCCTGCGCCCGCAGCGACCGGGCCAGGTCGTCGCGGGACTCCAGGACCAGGCGGCGCAGCGCGGGCGCGGCGGAGGCGTGGGCGGTGAGCCAGTCGTCGGCGGCCGCCAGTGTCGCCTGGTCCGCCTGGAGGTGCGGGAACAGGCCCCGCACCACGTCCATGCCGATCTGGATGGACCGCTCGGTCCACACCCGCTCGATGGCGTCGAAGTACTTGGACACGTACGGCGCGGCCAGCTCCCGCTGGGACGGCTGTGCGAAGCCCGCGATCGTCGCTTCGACCAGCGCGTTGGACAGGGCGTCCGACTCCACGACGGAGGCCCACGCCTGCGCCTTGACGGCCGCCGAGGGCCGCGCGGCCAGGCACCGCACGTGGTGCCGCTTGCCGGAGGCCGTGTCGTCACGGGCCAGTTCGGCGGCGAGGGTGTCCTCGTCGGCGGCGCCGTGCGCGGCCAGCGGGCCGAGCAGGGCCCAGCGCAGCTCCTGGTCGACCTCCAGGCCGTCGATCTTGGCGGTGCCGGCGAGGAGCCCTTCCAGCAGTTGCAGGTCGGCCGGCGACGACGCCACCGCCGCGAAGAACCGCGCCCACGTCAGCTGGTGCTGGCTGCCCGGCGCCGCGATCCGCAGTTCCCGCAGGGCGCCTTCGGCGAGCGCCCGCCCGCCTTCCTCGCGCCAGTCGGGGGCGGCGTAGTGCGTGAGGGCGGAGTTGGCCCAGGCGTGCAGCATCTGGAGGACGCCGATGTCGCTCTCGTGCCCGGCGAAGCGCAGCACGAGCCCGATGAAGTCGCGGGCGGGCATGAGGCCGTCCCGCGTGAGGTTCCACAGCGCGGACCAGCACAGGGCGCGGGCGAGGGGGTCGGTGAGGTCCCCGAGGTGTTCCCGCAGCGTGGCGAGGGAGGTCTCGTCGAAGCGGATCTTGCAGTAGGTGAGGTCGTCGTCGTTGACGAGGATCAGCTCGGGAGCGGCTTCGCCGGCCAGTTCGGCCACGACCGTGCGGGGACCGTCGACGTCCACCTCGGCGCGGGCGTACCGCTCCAGGTCGCCGCCGGCCGTCCTGCGGTACAGGCCCACCGCCACGCGGTGCGGGCGCAGTTCGGGGTGGGACTCGGCGGCTTCCTGGAGCACGGACAGTTCCGTGATCCGGCCCTCCGAGTTCAAGATGGCCTGCGGGGTCAGGGAGTTGACGCCCGCCGTCTGGAGCCAGGCCCGCGACCAGGAGGTCATGTCGCGCCCGGACGTCTCCTCCAGGACCGAGAGCAGGTCGCCGAGGACGGTGTTGCCGTACGCGTGGCGCTTGAAGTAGCGCCGGGCGCCCTCCAGGAAGGCCTCGCGCCCCACGTAGGCGACGAGCTGCTTGAGGACCGAGGCGCCCTTGGCGTAGGTGATCCCGTCGAAGTTGAGCTTGGCGTCCTCCAGGTCGCGGATGTCGGCGGTGACGGGGTGCGTGGAGGGCAGCTGGTCGGCGCGGTAGGCCCAGGCCTTGCGGTTGTTGGCGAAGGTGATCCAGCCGTTGGTGAAGCGGGTCGCCTCGACCATGGAGAAGGAGCCCATGAAGTCGGCGAAGGACTCCTTGAGCCACAGGTCGTCCCACCACCGCATGGTGACGAGGTCGCCGAACCACATGTGGGCCATCTCGTGGAGGATCACGTTGGCCCGGCGCTCGTACGACGCCTGGGTCACCTTGCCGCGGAAGATGAACTCCTCGCGGAAGGTGACCAGGCCCGGGTTCTCCATCGCGCCCAGGTTGTACTCCGGCACGAAGGCCTGGTCGTACTTCCCGAAGGGGTAGGGGAAGTCGAAGTTGTCGTGGAAGAAGTCCAGGCCCTGCTTGGTGACGAGGAAGACGTCGTCCGCGTCGAAGTGCGGGGCGAGGCCCTTGCGGCACATCGCGCCGAGCGGGATCTCCAGGCGCGTGCCGTCGGCCAGGACGCGCTCGTAGGTGTCGGTGACGTGGTGGTAGGGGCCGGCCACGACCGCCGTGATGTAGGTGGAGATCGGCTTCGTCTCGGCGAACCGCCATACGCCGTCGGTCAGTTCGCCGACGCCGTTGGACCACACCGTCCAGCCTTCGGGGGCCCGCACCTCGAAGCGGTAGGGCGCCTTGAGGTCCGGCTGCTCGAAGCCCGCGAAGACCCGGCGGGCGTCAGCCGGCTCGTACTGGGTGTAGAGGTAGACCTCGCCGTCCTCGGGGTCGACGAAGCGGTGCATGCCCTCACCGGTGCGGCTGTAGGCGCACTGGGCGTCCACCACCAGCTCGTTCTCCTCGGCCAGGTCGTCCAGCGCGATCCGGGTGCCGTCGAAGACCGCGGCGGGGTCCAGGTCCTTGCCGTTGAGGGACACCGCCGTGACGCTGGGCGCGACCAGGTCCGCGAAGCTCGCCGCGCCCGCCTCGGCGCGGAAGCGGATCGTGGTGACCGAGCGGAACGTGCGCGGCTCCCCGCCGCCGTCGCCGACCGCCGAGCGCAGGTCCAGGAAGACCTCGTAGCCCTCGACGGACAGCAGCGCGGCCCTCTCGCGGGCCTCGTCGCGGGACAGATTCTCACCGGGCACGGGCGGCACTCCCTTGTGACTCGCATGACTCGTACGAATGTCTACGATCCTCGCATGTGGCGTCGGCCGCCGACATCCGGGAATGCCCCGACGGACCCCCGACGTTCCCCTCCCCAGGCGCCGAACACATTCCCTAGGGAGAGACATGTCCGAGAACACCGTCAAGACCCCGGTCGACTTCTGGTTCGACCCGCTCTGCCCCTGGGCCTGGATGACCTCGCGCTGGATGCTGGAGGTGGAGAAGGTCCGTGACGTCGAGGTCCGCTGGCACGTGATGAGCCTCGCCGTCCTGAACGAGAACAGGCTCGACGAGCTGCCCGAGGAGTACCGGGAGATGCTCGCCACCCAGGCCTGGGGCCCGGTGCGGGTCGTCATCGCCGCCCAGCAGAAGCACGGCGAGGAGATCACCGGAAAGCTCTACACCGCGCTCGGCACCCGCTTCCACAACCGTGGCGAGGGCGCCACCCGTGAGGCCGTCGTCGCGGCTCTGGAGGAGGTCGGCCTGCCCGCCGACCTCGTCGACCACATGGACTCCGACGTGTACGACGCCGAGCTGCGGGCCTCGCACAAGGAGGGCATCGACAAGGTCGGCCAGGACGTCGGCACGCCCGTCATCGCCGTCCCCGGTGCCGACGGCGAGCAGATCGCCTTCTTCGGCCCCGTCGTCACCCCCGCGCCCAAGGGCGAGGCGGCGGCGCGCCTGTGGGACGGGACGCTGCTCGTCGCCTCGACGCCGGGCTTCTACGAGATCAAGCGGACGCGGACCGAGGGCCCGAACTTCGAGTGACCCCGCGAGCCGCCGCGCACAGCCGGTGAGCCCGTACAACAGAGAGACCCCCGTGAGTCACGTCCTCACGGGGGTCTCTCCTCTATCCGCCTGCCTCGGCGAAAGTTGAGAAGACGATCACGAGGCAGGACGTTTCACGAGGCGGACGGCCTCACGCACGGGAGATGTCTCACGCGCCGGAGATGTCCCACGCGCCGGACACGCCTCACGGAGCGAGCAGCAGGGCGTTCACCCGCTGCTTGGCGGCCTCGTAGCGCTTGGCGACGTCCTGCCAGTTGACGACCTGCCACATGGCCTCGATGAAGTCGACCTTCTGGTTCTTGTACTGGAGGTAGAAGGCGTGCTCCCAGGCGTCGAAGACCAGGATCGGCGTGGAGCCCTGGCCGACGTTGCCCTGGTGGTCGTAGACCTGCTCGACGATGAGGCGGCCGCTGAGCGGCTCGTAGGCGAGGACGCCCCAGCCCGAACCCTGCGTCGTCGCCGAGGCCTTGGTCAGCTGGGCCTTGAACTTGGCGAAGGAGCCGAAGGACTCGGTGATCGCGTCCGCCAGCTCGCCGACGCCGTCGGCGGCCAGCGGCTCGCCGCCGCCGCCGTCCTTGGGGCTGTTCATGTTGTGCCAGTAGATGCTGTGCAGGATGTGGCCGGAGAGGTGGAAGGCCAGGTTCTTCTCCAGGCCGTTGATGGCGCCCCACGTCTCCTTGTCGCGCGCCTCCGCCAGCTGCTCCAGGGTGTCGTTCGCGCCCTTCACGTACGCGGCGTGGTGCTTGTCGTGGTGCAGCTCGATGATCTGCGGGTTGATGACCGGTTCGAGCGCCGCGTAGTCGTACGGAAGTTCTGGAAGCGTGTAAATGGCCATGGTCCGAGCCCTCCGACTGCTGCTTCTCACTGCTTCTTACTTCTTATTGCAAGTCATGCGCAAGTGCAGGCTAACAGCAGTAGGCCCCGCAAGTTGATCAGCCCTTCGCCCTAGGCCCCCCCCGAAACGACGAAGGCCTTCCGGAAACGACAAAGGGGCCCCGGGTCGTCATCGACCCAGGGCCCCTCCGCGTAAACGTGTCCTACTCGGCGGCCGTGACCGCCCCCCGCTCCGCCCGCTTCTGCCGCACGAAACCGATGACGGCGAGGCACAGCGTCAGCGCCCCCGTGGCGAGCAGTTGCTTGCGCGTGTCGGGCTGCTCGGTCATCAGGAAGAAGATGTACGCCATCGCGGCCAGCGCCACCCAGGTCAGGTACGGGTAGGCCCACATCCGCACGACCAGCTTCTGCGGCTCCTCGCGCTCCGTCCGGCGGCGCAGGAGGAGCTGCGAGACGGCGATGAAGATCCAGACGACGAGGATCATCGCGCCGATCATGTTGAGCAGCCAGGGGAAGACCTGGTCGGGGCTCCAGTAGCTGAGCAGCACGCAGCCGAAGCCGAAGACCGACGAGGCCAGCACGGCGAGGCGCGGCACGCCGCTGTACACCCGGCCGAGCGCCTTGGGGCCCTGGCCGCGCTCGATCAGGGAGTACGACATGCGCGAGGCGCCGTAGATGTTGGCGTTCATCGCGGAGAGCAGGGCGATCAGCACGATGACGTTCATGATCTGCCCGGCGCCGGGGATGCCCAGGTGGTCGAGGGTGGCGACGTAGGGGCCCTTGGTGGCGACGTCCTTGTTGTCCCACGGCAGCAGCGTGACGACGACGAGCATGGAGCCGACGTAGAAGAGGGCGATGCGCCACATCGCCGTGCGTACGGCCTTGGCGACGCTCTTGACCGGGTTCTCGGACTCGGCGGCGGCGATGGTGACGGTCTCCAGACCGCCGTACGCGAAGACCGAGGCGAGGAGGCCGATGATCAGGCCGTCCGTGCCGTTCGGCATGAAGCCGCCCTCGCCGGTGAGGTGCTCCAGGCCGGGGGCCGGGGTGTCCGAGCCGGGCAGGATGCCGAGGATCGCGAGGACGCCGATGCCGAGGAAGAGGGCGATGGCGCCGACCTTGAGGGCGGCGAACCAGAACTCGAACTCGCCGAAGTTCTTCACGGCCGTGAGGTTCGCGCCGCAGAAGACCAGCATGAACAGGGCGACCCAGGCCCACTGCGGGGTGCCGGGGAACCAGCCCACCATGATGTTCGCGGCGCCGATGCCCTCCAGGCCCACGGCGACGCACAGCAGGAACCAGAAGCCCCAGCCCGCCGTGAAGCCCGCCCAGGGGCCGATGGCGCGTTCGGCGTGCACGGAGAACGAGCCCGAGGCCGGGTTGGCGGCCGACATCTCGCCCAGCATGCGCATCACGAGCATGACGAGCGCGCCGGATATCGCGTAGGCGAGGACGATCGAGGGACCGGCCTTGGCGATGCCCGCTCCGGAGCCCACGAAGAGGCCTGCGCCGATCACGCCACCGAGGGCGATCATGGAGAGGTGCCGCTGCTTGAGGCCGTGGACGAGCGGGGAGTCGGCCTTGGGTGCGGCATCAGGTGCTGGTGTCGCATCGGGTGCGGATGCGGCGTCCTTGGAGCTGGACGTCCGAGACATGGGCGGGCCCTGTTCAGTAGCCGAGACGGGGGAGGAGCGGAAGGGGAAGCGGGTCATGACCGGGAGAGCCGGGACGGAAGGAAGCGGACCGAGAACCGGGACGGAGGAAACGGGTCGAGAGCCGGGGCGGGGGAGTCGAGCGGGCCCACAGTCTGAAGTCCGGCACCGCTGACAGGGAACCACCGACCGGTATACGGACACGACGCTTACACGTCGTGAAGAAACCGCCACAAGAAGTTCACGGCGCGTTCACGCGAGGTCACGGCCGCCGCCGGCCCCGCCACTCCCGCAGCCCGGCGACCGCCAGCACCACGCCCGTCGCCCCCGCCGACCACAGCAGCTGGGGCCGCGCCCCGTCGTCGTTCAGCATCAGGGCGAGTACGGCGGCCATCGCGACCAGCGCCGCCCAGGTCAGATACGGGAACGCCCACATCCGCAGGACCAGCCGTTCCGGGGCCTCCCGCTCGATGCGCCGCCGCAGCCGCAGCTGCGACACCGCGATCAGCGCCCAGACGAACAGCAGCACCGCGCCGACCGAGTTGAGCATGTAGAGGAAGACCGAATCGGGCCACTTCAAATTGAGTACGACCGATACGAAGCCGAAGGCGACCGAGGCGAGGACCGCGCGGCGCGGGACCCCGCCGCCGGACACCTTCAGGAGGGCCTTCGGGGCCTCGCCGCGTTCGGCGAGGGAGAAGACCATCCGGGAGGACCCGTAGAGGTTGGCGTTGAGCGCCGAGAGCAGGGCCACGAACACCACGATGTTCATGATGGTCCCGGCGGACGGCACCCCGATCGAGTCGAGGACGGTGACGTACGGGCTGGCGCCGGCCTTCTGCGCGGTCCACGGCAGCACCGTCACGATGACCAGCATCGAGCCGACGTAGAAGAAGAGGATGCGGTAGACGGCGCTGCGCACCGCGCGGGCGACCGAGCGGACCGGGTCGTCGGACTCGGCGGCCGCGATCGTGACGACCTCCAGGCCGCCGAAGGCGAACACGACGGCGAGGACCCCGGAGACCACGCCGGCCCAGCCGTTGGGCAGGAAACCGCCGTCACCGCTGAGGTGGGTGAGGCCCACGGGGTCCGTGTCCGGCAGCACCCCGAAGATCGCGAGCAGCCCCAGCGCCAGGAACGCGACGATCGCGCAGACCTTCAGCGTCGCGAACCAGAACTCGAACTCGCCGAAGTTCTTCACGGCGGCGAGGTTGGCGCCGGTGAAGACCAGCATGAAGAGCAGCACCCAGGCCCACTGCGGCACCGCGGGCGCCCAGCTGTGGGCGATCTGCGCGGCGCCGGTCGCCTCCACGGCGAGCACGACGACCAGCAGGAACCAGTACAGCCAGCCGACGCTGAACCCGGCCCAGCGGCCCAGCGCGCGCTCCGCGTGCACGGAGAAGGAGCCCGAGGCGGGCATCGCGGCCGACATCTCGCCGAGCATCCGCATCACGCACATCGCGAGCGCGCCCGCGATCAGATACGAGACGACGATCCCGGGCCCCGCGACGGCGATCCCCGCGCCCGACCCGACGAAGAGCCCGGCCCCGATGACGCCGCCGAGCCCGAGCATCGTCAGATGCCGCTGCTTGAGCCCGCCGCCGAGCGGCTCGGTGGAGGAAGCGGCCGAGGCCTGGGGGTCGTGCATGGTGCTCAGCGCTGCTCTCGGGGTCACGGGCCTATGGGATTACGGGCTTACGGGCTTACGGCGTACGGCTACGGGATCACGGGACTACGGGATCACGGGCTTAAGGCGTTAGGGCTACGGGCTTACGGGCTTACGGGCTTACGGCGTCACGGGCTCAAGGCGTTACGGGTAACGGGATCACGGCGTCACGGAGACTTTGGCGGGACTCCACAGTCTCCCCGGGCGGCGCCCCTCCGCGCAAAACGGGCCACCCACCCGCCGACCTCCGTGACGAGCGTCACGCCCGGCGAGGTGTACGGGAGGCCCTTTGTCCGGAGCCCACCAAGCCCCCGCCCCGGGGTTGTCACCCGGAGCCGCTGTGAGGGCGCCCCCGCCTGGGATAGCGTCGACGCGTCCCAACCCGCCCCAGCCCTCCCGCGGAGTCCCCGATGAGCATCGCCGCTGCCACCCCCCGTCCCGGCCAGGTCCTCGCCGACCTGCTGCCCGCGTCCCGTGTGAAGGACGCCGCCCTCGTGCTCGGCGGCGCCGCGCTCACCGGTGTCGCGGCCCAGATCGCGGTGCCCGTCCCGGGTTCCCCCGTGCCGGTGACCGGTCAGACCTTCGCCGCGCTGCTCGTCGGCACCGCGCTGGGCGCCCGCCGCGGCTTCCTCTCCCTCGCGCTGTACGCGCTGGTCGGCATGGCCGGCATGCCGTGGTTCGCGCAGGCGGGTTCGGGCGTCGCGGCCCCCTCCCTCGGCTACGTCCTCGGCATGCTGCTCGCCGCCACCGTGGTCGGCGCCCTCGCCCGCCGGGGCGGCGACCGCTCCGTGCTGCGCACCGCGGGCACGATGGTGCTCGGCTCCGCGATCATCTACGCGGTCGGCGTGCCGTACCTCGCCGCCGCGACCGGCATGTCGCTGACCCAGGCCGTCGCCGCCGGGCTCACGCCCTTCCTGATCGGCGACGCCCTGAAGGCCGCCCTCGCGATGGGCGCGCTGCCCACGGCCTGGAAGCTGCTCGACCGCTGACGCACACGCCCGTCGGCGAACACGCCCACCGGCGCACACGTCAACACCCCTGCACCATCCGTCAGCTGGCACCGACGCCGTAACTCCGCCTGAAGAGGTTCGCCGGGTCGTACGCGACCTTCAGCCCGGCGAGCCTCTTCCGCGTCTTCGCGTCGTACAGCCCCTCGGGCCGGTCGGCGCCGCCGAACGCGAAGTTCAGCGAGCGGCCCAGCCGCTGCCCCGCCACGCGCCCGAACGCCCGTGCGTGCAGCTCCCGTACGGTCGCCACGTCCGTGCCGTCCAGCGGGGAGAGGACGCGGACGAGCCAGCCCGCCCCGCGGTGGGGCACCGCGTTCTTCGCGGGCCGGGCCAGCGCCCCGCCCAAGTGGTTGATCTGGACGACGTGCATCGAGTCGGCGTCGGGGCCGGTCAGCGCGAGCAGTTCCCCGGCCGCGTCGACGTCCAGGCCGCTGAGCAGCACGCTGTCCCCGTAGTAGGCGTGCGGGAAGTCGGGGTCGCTGTGGATGGTGTGGCTCTCGGTGTACGGCATCTCCCGCAGGGTGTCCGACACGGCGGGGGCCAGCGCGCGCAACGGCGCCACCAGCCGCTCGCCCTCGGCCCGCGTCCCCGTGAACGCGACGCGCACCGAGATCAGGTAGCGGCCCCGCAGGAGCGGCGGGAGCTGGGGGATGTCGGGGTAGAGCAGCGCGCAGAGCGAGGAGGTCAGCTCCTCGGGCAGGTTCCGCGTCCACTGCTCGTAGCCGCGCAGCAGGGCCGCGGGGTCCGTCGTGCGGCCGTCGAACGCGATCGCCCCGCCGTACAGCCGCGCCACCGGCACGAGGCCGATCTCCAGCTCGGTGACCACGCCGAGGGTCGCGCCGCCGCCGAGCAGCCCCTGGAAGAGTTCGGGGTCGCTGTCGGCGGTGACATGGCGCAGGGTGCCGTCGCCCGTCACGACGTCGAGGGAGCGGACGTGGTCGGCCGCGTAGCCGAACTGCCGGGCGAGGATGCCGAGGCCGCCGCCGAGGGTGTACGACACGACGCCGACGCCCGGCGCCGAGCCGTTCAGCGGGGCGAGCCCGTGGGGCGCGGCGGCCTCGACGACCTGCCCCCAGCGGGCGCCGGCGCCGACGGTGACGGTGCGGGCGGCGGCGTCGACGCGTACGGAGTCCATCCGCCGCGTACTGATCAGGAGGCCGCCCCGGGACGCCCCCGGCAGCCCGTGGCCGGTGGCCTGGACCCCTACGGGCAGCCCGTGCTCACCGGCGTACGACACGGCGGCCACGACGTCCTGGGGGCTCGTGGCGCCGAGGACGAGGTCGGGCCGCGTCGCGAAGCCGGTCTGGAATCCGGCGATCTCGTCGTCGTACCCGGGGTCGCCGGGCCGGAACACGAGTCGCTGGGCGCTGAAACCGGTGAAATCCACGAGGAGCCTCCGTTGTGCCGCGTACGTGGCGCCTGAGCCGCGTACATCTGCCGGACAACGCAGAGGATCCCGCGAAAAGCTGACAACCTCCGTCAACTTAACGCGGGACCTCAATGGCACCCCTGACGGGACCCCTAGGGGAACCGCTCAGACCTGCTCGGCCTCTTCACGGGGCCGGATCTTCTCCCGCACCACCGAGAACACGACCACGAACGCGGCCGCGAGGAGCGACAGCAGCACCTGCTTGCGCCCGGCCTCGTCGGTCAGCATGTAGATGAGGACGAACGAGATCATCGCGATCGTCACCCACGTCAGGTACGGGAAGAGCCACATCTTCACGACGAGCTTCTCCGGCTCCTCGCGCAGGATGATCCCGCGCATCCGCAGCTGCGTGAAGCAGATCATCAGCCACACGAACAGGGCCACGGCGCCCGAGGAGTTCAGCAGGAAGTCGAAGACGGTGTCCTTCCACTGGTAGTTGAACCAGACGGCGAGGAAGCCGAAGACGACGGAGCCGAGGATCGCGGCCTGCGGCACGCCCCGCTTGTTGGTGCGCGCGAAGGCCTTGGGCGCGTCGCCGCGCTGCCCGAGCGAGAACGCCATGCGGGAGGCGGTGTAGAGCCCGGAGTTGAGGCAGGAGAGCACGGCGGTGAGCACGATGACGTTCATGACCTGACCGGCGTGCGGGATGCCGATCGAGTTGAGCGCGGCGACGTAGCTGCCGTCCTCGGTGATCGACTTGTCGTTCCACGGCAGGAGCGTGATCACGATGAAGATCGAGCCGAGGTAGAAGACGCCGATGCGCCAGATCACGCTGTTGGTCGCCTTGGTGACCGCGCGCTGCGGGTCCTCGGACTCACCGGCGGCCAGCGTGACGATCTCGCTGCCCATGAAGGAGAAGACGACCATCAGTACGCCGGTGAGGATGGCGCCCGCGCCCTTGGGCATGAAGCCGCCCGCGTCGGTGAGGTGCGCGAATCCGGCGCCTGGGTTGTCGGAGCCGGGCAGCACGCCGAAGACGGCGAGCAGGCCGATGACGACGAACGCGCCGATCGCGACGACCTTGATGCCGGCGAACCAGAACTCGAACTCGCCGTACGAGCCGACCGAGACGAGGTTGGTCGCGGTGAGCACCAGCATCACGATGAGCGCCCAGCCCCACTGCGGGACGGCGGGTACCCAGCCGTTGAGGATCACGGCCCCGGCGGTGGCCTCCACCGCGAGGACGACGACCCAGAAGAACCAGTACAGCCAGCCGATGGAGAAGCCGGCCCAGCGGCCGAGCGCCTGGTCGGCGTAGGTGGAGAAGGAGCCGGACGTCGGCCGTGCGGCGGCCATCTCGCCCAGCATCCGCATGACGAGGACGACCATGGCGCCGACGAGGGCGTACGAGACGAGGATGGCGGGGCCGGCGGCGGCGATGCCGGAGCCGGATCCCACGAAGAGGCCGGCGCCGATGACGCCGCCGATCGCGATCATGGAGAGGTGGCGGTTCTTGAGACCCGCTTTCAGGCCGTCGCCGGTGTCACCAGTGTCGCCAGACCGCGGATCCCCAGGGGATGGGGGGTTGCTGTCTGCCTTCGCAAGGGAGGGTTGCGAGGTCATGGACGAATCCTTAAGTTCTCGGGTCACGAGCCCCCGCATTCAAACTCAGGAGCGATCGGGACGGAAGTCCTGAATCCGGATCGTTGCATTCCGGCCACTTGGCCTGGACCTGACCTGGGGTGTGCCCCAGCCCGCCCCGGACTGACCGGGGCCCGGTCGGGACCTTGGTCCCGAAGGCCCGGCCCCGATCGCGGCTACCCGGTGCCCGACGTGCCACACTCGGACGCATGCGCGTGTACCTCGGCTCGGATCATGCCGGCTATGAACTCAAGAACCACCTGGTCGAATGGCTCAAGGGCCACGGCCACGAGCCCGTCGACTGCGGGCCCCACATCTATGACGCCCAGGACGACTACCCGCCGTTCTGCCTGCGTGCCGCGGAGCGGACCGCCGCGGACCCCGAGGCGCTCGGCATCGTCATCGGCGGCTCCGGCAACGGCGAGCAGATCGCCGCGAACAAGGTCAAGGGCGTCCGCGCGGCGCTGGCCTGGAGCGAGCAGACCGCGGCGCTCGGCCGTGAGCACAACGACGCCAACGTCATCTCGATCGGCGGTCGGATGCACTCCCAGGAGGAGGCGACGAAGTTCGTCGAGATCTTCCTGAGCACGCCGTACTCGGGTGAGGAGCGTCACACCCGCCGCATCGACATGCTCTCCGCCTACGAGGAAACGGGCGACCTTCCGCCCATCCCGGCCGGGCACCCCCAGCAGTAACGGCCCCCCTCCGCCGGGCGGTGCTGCCACCCCAGCCCGTCCGGCGTTTGAGGACGAGCCCTCAAGGCGATTCTTCGCCGGACGACGCGGCCGGTTTTCAGCCCGTCCGGCGTTTGAGGACGAGCCCTCAAGGCGATTCTTCGCCGGACGACGCGGCCGGTTTTCAGCCCGTCCGGCGTTTGAGGACGAGCCTTTAGGGCGATCCTTCGCCGGACGACGCCGCCGGTTTTCAGCCCGTCCGGCGTTTGAGGACGAGCCCTCAAGGCGATTTTCGTGACCGCACAACCCCCGGAGGGACCATGCCGGAGGGCCACACCATTCACCGCCTCGCGGCAGACCACCGCGCCCGCTTCCAGGGCACCCCCGTAAAGGCGACCAGCCCCCAAGGCAAGTTCTCCGACGGCGCCGCCCTGATCGACGGCCGGACGATGAAAACCGCCGAGGCCCACGGCAAGCACCTCTTCCTGGGGTTCGGCGAAGCCGACTGGGTCCACATCCACCTCGGCCTCTTCGGCAAGTACGCCCTCGGCGAGCACCCCGCCCCGCCCCCCACGGACACCGTCCGCCTCCGCCTGCGGAACGACACGTACTACTCCGACCTGCGCGGCCCGACGACCTGCGCGCTCATCACGGACGACGAGAAGCGGGCGATACACGAGCGCCTCGGCCCGGACCCGCTCCGGGACGGCGACGACCCCGACAAGGCGTACCGCCGGATCTCCCGCAGCCGCACCACCGTCGCCGCGCTGCTCATGGACCAGAAGGTCGTCTCGGGCGTCGGCAACGTCTACCGCGCCGAGGTCCTCTTCCGGCACGGCATCGACCCGTACACCCCGGGCAAGGACCTCACCGAGGCCCGATGGCAGGCGATCTGGGCGGATCTCGTGGAGCTGATGCGCGAGGGCGTACGCCTCAACCGCATCGACACCGTCCGCCCCGAGCACACGCCGGAGGCGATGGGCCGTCCGCCGCGCGTGGACGACCACGGCGGCGAGGTGTACGTCTACCGCAGGGCGAACCAGCCCTGTCACCTCTGCGGCGGCGAGATCCGCACCGCCGGCCTCGCCGCGCGCAACCTCTTCTGGTGCCCCACCTGCCAACGCCCCGACGCCGGCCGGTAGCGCGACTAAGATCGGCTCACCAGTTCGACCGCCTGACCAGCGGTCGCGTGACCAGCTCCACGGGGGTTCTCTTCATGTTCGAGTTCAACATGCCCAGTTTCCATCTCGGCTTCGATCTCGGCTTGCTCGGCGGCCTCGTCCTGGCGGTGCTCACCGTCGTGCTCTACATCCTGCCGTCCCTCATCGCCTTCAACCGGGGAGCGGAACTCCGCTGGGTGGTCCTCGTCCTCAACGTCGCCGTCGGCCACTCGGCGGTCGCCTGGCTGGTCGCCCTCTACCTGGCCACCCGCAAGCCGAAGTCCCCACTGCCCCTGTCGGCCTGAGGCCCCGGCCCGCGCAAGGCCCCGCACAAGGACACGCACCGCCCTGGAGCCCGCCCCGGAACCCGCCCTAGAAGCCGTGCGGCAGCCAAGGCGCCACGTCCGACCCGAAGGCCACCGACGCCTCCGCCAGCGCCCCCGGCCGCAGCTCCCGCACCCGCCCCGTGCCCGCCAGTGACGTCAGGGAGGTCCCGCCGAGGTAGGCGGCGGCCAGTTCCCGTACGGACAGGGCGAGGTCGGCCGGGTCCCGGGTCCGTTCGCAGGAGGCGCCCTTCGCGTCACCGGTGAGCCGCCAACGGCCCGCGTTCCAGGGGCAGAAGGCGTCCTCGACCTCCAGGACGACGTCCAGCGGCGTACGGTACGTGCGCGCCGCCAGCGCCGCCCCCACCTCCACGAGCCGTACGTGGAGCGAGTCCCGCACCGCGAGGTCGCAGCGCCGGATGTCCGAGGCGAGCTGGAGCAGCGGATCGTCCACCGGACGGCTGTACGCGAGGACCGACGTCGTCAGGTCGATGGTGAAGACGAACCGCCACAGCGCCGCGTACGCCGCCGGGTCCTCCGCCTCCAGGTCCCGCACCCGCACCACGCCCTTGGGGCCCTTCCAGTCGAACTCGGGCTTGACGGCGAACCGCACATAGCCGACCAGTTCGCCCGCGCGTTCGGCGACCACGCACTGCACCGGCGACGCGCCGTCCCGCTCGCTCTCCGGGTCGAACAGTCCGAGCCGCTCCCAGCCGGGCTGCCGGGCCGGCATCCCCGGACGGGCGACGACCCGGCGCGCGTACAGCTCCTCGCACGCGTCGAGGACGTCGGCGGGCCGCGCGTACCGCAGCCGTACGTCGTCCGTGCCGGGCGGGACGGACAGCTGTACCCGCGTCGTGTCGATGTCCGCCTTCAGCTGCAGGGTGCCCGGGGCGTACCCGAACCGGCCGTAGATGACCGGCTCGGAGGCGGTCAGCACGGCCAGCGGCTCGCCGAGCGCGCGCACGTCGTCCAGCTGCCTGCGCATCATCGCCGTCAGGATGCCGCGCCTGCGGTGCGTCGCCGCGACGCTCACCGTCGTGACGCCCGCCGCGTCCACGAGGGCGCCGCCCGGCACGGAGAGCCGGAAGGAGAAGGACCCCGCCGTGCCCACGCAGGTGTCGCCGTCCCAGGCGCCCAGCATCCGGTCGACCTCCACGAGGTCGCGCCACAGCTCCTCTTTCCCCGCCGGCGTGGGCGTCCCGCCGAAGGCGAGGGCGAACGTTGCGAACCAGTCGTCCCATTCGGCTTCGGCGAGGACCCGCAAGTCTGTCGGCATACCGCATGAGTCTGTCGTCATACCGCATGCCTACCAGGGCGATACCACCTGATGCGAGGGCATTTCCCACGGCTGGAACAAGCCGTCACGGCCCATCCGCGCGTGCCTCTGACGAGGGACAAGCGGGACCTCCCGTGCGAAGGGTGCGGCCCGCTGGATAGGGTCCACGAGCAATGGCGGTACGAGGAGCACGAGGCGAGCGCGGCGAACGGCGGGCGCAGGCCGAGACATTCACGGCCCGGATGAACAAGCGGCTGCACCGGGTCCGCATAGTGCTGCGCAAATCCGGGGTCGACTACTTCCGGGGCGACGGCTCGGACTGGGTGGCCCTGGCCGGGCTGCTCGTCACCGTCCCGCTGATCGCCTTCGGCACGATGGTGAACAACGTCTGGTGCGCGCCCGCCGCCCTGGTGCTGCCCATCGTGGCGGGCGGACTGCTGCTGCGTCCCGCCAGCCTCCTCGGCCTGTACGCGGCCACCGCCGTGGCGCTGATCGTGGAGACCGTCCGGCTCGGCCCGTATGCCGAAGGGCCCTCGCGCGTCACGCCGGGCGTGGTGCTGGTGGTCGCCGCCTGCGGTTTCTTCGGCCTGGTCGTCGCCCAGTTCCGCAGCCGGGTCGGCGTGCCCTGGCGCGGCGGCGGCACGATGCTGTTCGACCTGCGCGAGCGCATCCGGGTGCAGAGCAAGCTGCCGAAGCTGCCGCGCGGCTGGCACCGCGAGATGGCGCTGCGCCCGGCGGGCGGGCAGTCGTTCTCGGGTGACTTCGTCGTCGCGGCCCGGACGAACGGCGGCCGCACCCTGGAGGTCGTCCTAACCGACGTGTCCGGCAAGGGCATGGACGCCGGTTCGCGGGCGCTGCTCCTGTCCGGCGCGTTCGGCGGCCTCCTCGGCTCGCTGCCCCCGCACTCCTTCCTGCCCGCCGCCAACGGCTACCTGCTCCGCCAGGACTGGGAGGAGGGCTTCGCGACCTCCATCCATCTGGTCCTGGACCTGGAGACCGGCGACTACGAACTCTTCTCGGCGGGCCACCCGCCGGGCCTCCAGCTCAGCGCGGGCAGCGGCCGCTGGGAGGAGAAGACGGGCCAGGGCCCGCTCCTCGGCGTCTACGACGGCGCGCAGTTCGACCCGGTGAAGGGCACGCTGCGCCCCGGCGACGTCCTGATGCTCTTCACCGACGGCCTGGTGGAGACCTCCGACCGGGACATCGCCGAGGGCATCGACCGCCTCACGGGCGAGGCCGACCGCTATGTGGCCGGCGGCTTCCACGGCGCGGCCTGGCACCTCATCGAGGCGGTCGCGAAGGACGTGAACGACGACAGGGCGCTGCTGCTGATCTGCCGGGAGGCGTGAGCGGGCGGTACGGCACCCCGTACGCCCCCCCGCGCCGGGCGGAGCGCCGTCCCGGCCGCCGGGGTCGTCGCCCGCTGGCCCGTCGCGGTCAACCTGCTGGCCGGGAGCCTCCTGGGTGCTCACGCACACCACCACGCCGGACGCGCTCGCGCTGCCGCTCTGGGCCCAGATCCCTTCCGGCGTGGCGGCCGGGCTCGGTATCGGCGTGGTCGCGGCGATCATGGGCGTCGCCGGCGGTGAGCTGCTGATCCCGACGGTCGTGCTGCTGTTCGGCGAGGACATCAAGGCCGCCGGCAGCCTGTCCCTGCTCGTCTCCCCGCCGACCATGCTGGTGGCCTTCGCCCGCTACAGCCGCGACGGCAGCTTCGCCGTCCTGGGCGCCAATCTGCGCTTCACCGCGGTCATGGCCCTGGGTTCCGGCGTCGGCGCGGTGGCGGGCGGACTCCTCCTCGGCGTCTTCCCGGACCTGGTCCTGATCCCCGCGCTGGCCGTGATCCTGCTCGTCTCGGCGGTCAAACTCGCCCGGCACCCGCCCCTGAGGCCACGTCGTGGGCGGCGGCGGACCTGGACCGCAGGCCGCCCCGCGAGCGTCCGTTGCACGAACCGAGCTAGTGGGGCAGGCCCGGCCAGGGCGCGCGTCACCTCACTGACCGCCGCGCTTCCTCTTCCATCGCCCGTAGAACACCATGGCGACCAGGGTCGCCATGGCGACGAGGAAGATGACGAGACCGGCTGTCCCGTCGGGATACCAGCGGCCCGCCGCGACCGTCTCCTGGGTCACATAACGCCCTTGGCCGCCGCCGAGACGAACGCGGCGAAGGCGCCGGGCGCGACGGTGAAGGCGGGGCCCTCCGGGTTCTTGGAGTCGCGTATGGCGACGTGCGCGCTGAGGTCGGCGACCTCGACGCACTGGCCCCCGGTGTCCCCGCTGTACGACGACTTGTGCCAGGCGGCACCACCGAGCGGGGCGCACTCGACGCAGTCACCGCCGGTGTCACCGCTGTACGACGACTTGCGCCAAGCCACAGCGCCGAGCGGCGCGCACTCGATGCACTCGCCACCCGTGTCGCTGCTGTAGCTCGACTTACGCCATGTCGCGCCCGTCAGCCGCTGGTTGGTCCCCATACCGTTCCTCCATTACGCGCGCGATCAGTTCCGCCGAGTCCTCCACGGACAGGGCGGATGCCTGCAAGCGAGCGTAGCGAAGAGAGCTTTCCTTGACCTTCTCGGGATGGGCCGTCATGTGCCCCTGAACGAAGTCCTCGGTGTAGATGAGGTCAGGGTCGACATCAAAGCGGAGCGTGGTGAACGTGCCAGGCAGGCCCGCGTGTTGACCTGCCGTGAAGGGAAGGACCTGGAGGTTCACCCACTGCTTGTCGCGGAACCGCAGGAGGTGGGCGAGCTGCTCTCGCATGACCTCGTGGCCCCCGATCTCCTGATGCAGTACTGCCTCGCTCAGCACCACCCACAGCAGTGGCGGGTTCTCCTTCGCCAAGACGCGCTGCCGGTCCATGCGGGCCTCAACCCGCGCAGCGAGGTTGTCGTCCGTCGTGACACCCAGCACGGACCGCGCGTAGGCCTCCGTCTGGAGAAGCCCGTACACCAACTGTGCTTGATACGTAGAGATGTACGCGGCCCGCGCCTCCATTTCAGCGAACGCCTGGAACCAGCTCGGCAGCTGGCTGCGCAGCACAAGGCCGACCAGACGCGACAGCTGGCCGTCCGTCCCCAGCGCCGCGTCCACCCGTTCGGAGAACTCCCGCGTGGGCACCCTCTTCGTCGTCTCGATCTGGCCCACCAGGGACCCCGTGCAGAAGATGCAGTCGCCCAACTGCGCCTGGCTCAGTCCGGCCGTTTTCCTCAGGCGGCGCAATTCGGCGCCGTAATAGTCGAGTGGTGAGGCGCTCGCGTCGAGCGCGCGGGGTTGTGTCACGCCTGCCTCCAGCGTCACGGAGGGTCGATTTCGAATCGTGTTCAAGCGTAAGCACACCGTAGCTATCCGGTCAGGCGAATGCCCCAACTGCTGTCAAGGCCCGGCTCGTTGACGCTTGAGCTTCGGGGCACGGGATTCGAGCCACTTTTGCAAGGAATGGGTGGGCGGTCTCACCCGCCCACCCTCCCTGGGGCGCACCGCAGGCCGCAGATGACCTTTCGTGACCGAGTCGCCACGCAGGGCTGCCGCCGTGTAGCGTGCGCCGCACAAGTCGCATAAAGCGACCCCCGTGCGGTGTTCCTAGCACCACGCGAGGGTCTGACCACAAGATCGCGAGACCGATCGGATGGCTGTGGACCAGCTTAGTCCTGCCCTGCGCCCCAGCGCGCATCCCTTGGCCAACCCCGGCTACGGGAAGAAGTCCGCCCCGGGGCAAGCGCCCCGCTCCCGGCGGGACTTCGCACATCTGCCCAAGCGTGAGGCCGCCGTCGCCGGGTACCTGGACCGGCTTCCCGAGGGCGCCGACATGTCCATCAAGACCCTCGCCAAGCACCTGCCGTACGGCCAGTGCGCGCTCTCGACCGTCCTGCGGGTGCTGTCCGGCGCGGGGCACCTGCGGCGCGTACGACGGCCCGTCACCGGCGCGGACGGCGGCCCGCGCTGGGTCTGGCACACCTTCTTCTCCCGCACGCCACGGGACGACGCCTGGTGGGCGGCCTTCTTCGCCGGGGACCCGGCGCGGGACGCGGACCCGGCACCCGTGGCAGAGGCGCCGACCGGACAGGCGTACGACCTGCTGGCCCGGCTCGGCCGGACCGACCCGCGCCTGATGCTGTCCGCCACCGACTGCGAGGCCCTCGCGCCGCTGGCCGCCGAGTGGTTCGCGCGGGAGGCCACCGAGGCGCAGCTCCTGCGGGCGCTCGCCGCCGGTCTGCCGCCCGAGGTGGCCCACCCCTACGGCTTCGTACGCGCCCGCCTGCTGGCCAAACTCCCGCCGCCCCCGCCGACACCGGCACCCCGGTACATCGTGGAGTGCACCGCGTGCGGCGAACCGGGGGAGTCCGCCGCCGCGCTGCCGGGCGGCCTGTGCGGCGGCTGCCGCACGGGCGCGGCGCTCCCCGCCGAACGGGTCCGGGGCCATGTGGAACGGCTGCGGGCGGCACTGGGCGGCAGAAGCGTCGAGGCGGCACTGGGCGGCGGAAGCGTTGAGGCGGCACTGGGCGGCGGAAGCTGAAGGAGGTCACGGGGGTTAACCCCACCCTCGGTTCGCCAGCCGTCCTCATGGTGGCGGCCACTGCTTGATCCGTAGGTTCGAGACATCGATCAGGGATGTCTCCGAGACGGCTCGGCGGCGGACGAACGGAAGGCGGCACAGCCATGGGGCTGCGACGGAAGCATCGGACCGAAGAGCGCGCGGGAGCCGTCGTGACGCCTCCGGTGCCGGGCACCCGGCCCGGCGACTGGGCCGTCGAACTGCGCGGGGTCCGCCGTCAGTACGGGCGCGGCGCGGGCGCCGTGCACGCGCTCGCCGGCATCGACCTCGCCCTGCCGCGCGGCAGCTTCACCGCCGTGATGGGGCCCTCCGGGTCCGGCAAGTCGACGTTCCTCCAGTGCGCGGCGGGCCTGGACCGGCCCAGCTCGGGCACCGTGCACCTCGGTGGCACCGAGATCACCGGCATGAGTGAGAACAAACTGACGGCCCTGCGCCGCACCCGACTCGGCTTCGTCTTCCAGGCGTTCAACCTGCTGCCGTCCCTGACCGTCGAGCAGAACGTGGTCCTGCCCATGCGCCTCGCGGGCCACCGCCCCGACCGGCGCGCAGCCGCCGCGATGCTGGCCCGCGTCGGCCTCGGCGACAAGGGGCGCCGCCGCCCCGGGCAGCTCTCCGGAGGCCAGCAGCAGCGCGTCGCCATCGCCCGCGCCCTGATCACCGAACCGGACGTGATCTTCGCGGACGAGCCGACCGGCGCCCTCGACACCACCACCGCCACCGAGATCCTCGGCCTGCTGCGCTCGGCGGTCGACGCCATGGGCGCCACCGTCGTGATGGTCACCCACGACCCCGCCGCGGCGGCCTACGCCGACCGCGTCCTCTTCCTCGCCGACGGCGCCATCGTCGACCGCCTGGAGCGCGCCTCGGCCCAGCAGATCGCCGCCCGCATGACCGCCCTGACCGCACCGGCCTACGCGGGGGTGGCCGCGTAATGGCCTTCGTCCCCAACGGCCTCGCCCGCGCCGCCGTCCGCTTCAAACCCGCCGCCTTCGCGGGCACCTTCGTCGCCCTGATGATGGCCTCGCTCATCGTGGCCGCCTGCGGCATCCTCCTGGAGACCGGCCTGCGCGCCTCCGTACCCCCGGTGCGGTACGCGAACGCGCCGGTCGTGGCCGCCGCCGACCAGGAGGCCCACTTCGTCACCGGCAGCGGCGACTCCCGCTCCGAGACCGCCACCCCGCTGCCCGACCGGGCCCGCCTCGACGCCTCCCTGGTCACCAAGGCGGGGGCCGTGCCCGGCGCCCGAGCCGCCGTCGCCGACGTCACCTTCCCCGTCCGGTCCGGCGACAAGGACGTCACCGCCCACGGCTGGGGCTCCACCGCCTTCACCGGCGAAAAGCTGAGCGCGGGCCGCGCCCCCCGCACCGGAGAGGTGGCCCTCGCCGCCCCCGGCGCCGCCGTCGGCGACCACGTCACGCTCACCACCTCGGACGGCCCGCGCGCCTTCCGCGTCTCGGGCACCGTCACAAGCGGCGGGCAGGAGACCCCCACCGCCTGGTTCACCGACTCCGACGCCATCCGCCTGTCCGGCCACCCCGGCCGCATCGACGCCATCGCCGTCCTGCCCGAGCCCGGCGTCTCCGCCACCACCCTGGGGTCCCGGGTGGCCCACGCCCTCGGCTCCAAGGCCGAGGTCCACACCGGCGACGACCGAGGGGCCACCGAGGACTCCCTCCTCGGCTACGCCAAGGAGATGCTCGTCGCCCTCGGCGGCTCCTTCGGCGGCATCGCCGCCCTGACCGCCGTGTTCACCGCCGCCGGGACCGTCGCCCTCTCCGTCGGCCAACGCGCCCGCGAATACGCGCTGCTGCGCGCCATCGGCACCACCCCCCGCCAGATCCGCCGCACCATCGCCACCGAGACCCTGCTCGTCGCCCCGCTCGCCGGCGCCGCCGGCCTGCTGCCCGGCATCGCCCTCGCCACCTGGTGGTTCGGGCAACTGAAGGACAAGGGCGCCATCCCGCGCGCCGTCGACCTGTCCGTCTCCTACCTGCCGCTCACCGCCGCCGTCGGCGTCGCCGTACTGACCGCCCTCGGCGCCGGCTACCTGGCCGCCCGCCGCCCCTCGCGCATCAAGCCCGGCCAGGCCCTCAGCGAGGCCTCGGTGGAGCGCGTGCGCGTCGGCTGGATACGCACGCCGCTCGGCGTCGCCGCCGCAGTCGGCGGCGTGGTCCTCTCCGGCATCGCCGCGAGCGCCGCCGGCGAGGACGCGGCCAACGCGGCACTCGGCGTCGTCATGCTCTTCATGCTGGCCGTGGCCCTGCTCGGCCCCCTGGTGGCCCGGGGCTGCGCCGCCCTCTTCGGCCTCCCGCTGCGCGGCGCCGACGCCTCCGGCTTCCTCGCCGCCGCCAACTCCCGTACGAACGCCCGCCGGCTGGCCTCCGCGATCACCCCCATCGTGCTCGCCATGGCCTTCTCCTCCGTCCTGGTCTTCATGCACACCAGCGAGGACCGGGTCGCCGCCGACCAGCAGCGCGCCGCCATCACCGCCGACCACATCGTCACCTCCGACGGCGGACTCCCCCCGGGCGCCCTCACCAAGGCCAGGAACACCGACGGGGTCACCTCCGCCGTCACCCTGCTCAAGACGTCCGTACTCGTCCCCGTCGGCTCGGGCGGCGACCGCTGGCTGCAATCGGCCTCCACCCAGGGCATCACCGGCACGGCCGCCGACCTGCGGAAGGTCCAGGACCTGAAGATCGAGACCGGCGGCCTCACCCTCGGCCGGGGCCAGATAGCCGTGGACACCGCGCTCGCCCGCTCCGCCCACGTCACCACCGGCGACCGCCTCGCCCTGCTCCTGCCCGACGGCACCAAGGCGTCCCCGAAGATCGTCGCGACGTACGGCAGGGGACTCGGCCTCTCCCAGCTCACCCTGCCCGCCGCCGACGTGCGGCGGCACGTCACCTCGGCCTTCAGCACCGAACTGTGGGCCAAGGGCGGCACGGCCCGGGACCTCGCCGGCCTCGGCACCCTCAAGGACCGCGCCGGCTACACCACCGCGCAGTCCATGGACCGCGAGCTGAACGCCTGGGCCAACACCACCATGGCGGCCGTCCTCGGCGGTTTCGCGGCCGTCGCCGCCGTCAACACCCTCGTCATGACAGTCCTCGACCGCCGCCGCGAACTGGGCACCCTGCGCCTCATCGGTTCCACCCGCCGCCAGGTGATGCGGATGATCCGCTGGGAGGCCCTGATCGTCGCCGTCGCGGGCATCGCCATCGGCTCGGCCATCGCCCTGGCCACCCTCGTCCCGATGATGAACGGCCTGACCGGCGAGGCCCCCTACATCCCGCCGCTGGTCTACGGCTCCTTCGTCGGCGCCGTCCTGCTCCTCGGCCTGGCCGCCACCACGATCCCGGCCCGGGCGGCCCTGAAATCGGCGGCCTGACCCCACCCGTACACGACGAGGGGCGCGCCCGGCGGCGAATACGCCGCCGGGCGCGCCCCTCGTAAGTCGTCCCCCTAGATGGACCGGGTGCGCTGCCGCGCCAGTTCCGCCGCGTCCCGCTTGAAGGCCCACTCCATCTTGGGCTCCATGGCGAAACGGAACACGCGCTGCACGGGAGGCGTGCACAGCAGCGTCACCACCGTCGCGGCGACCGCCGTCACGAAGACCTCGCCGAGCGGCTTGTGCAGCCACGCGTAGTCCTCGAACCAGCCCCAGAAGCGCGAGCCCTTGGCGAGGAAGCCGTGCAGCAGATAGCCGTACAGCGTGCCCGCGCCGAGGACCGTGAACCACATCTTGCGGCGCGGCACCCACGCGAAGAAGCAGGCGGTCAGCACCACCGAGCAGCCGAACAGCGCCAGCGTCATCACGATGCCGACCCACCACGGCACACCCAGCTCCTGGGCGCTGTCCCGGCGGTAGAACCACACGGACGTCATGCGGGGCGCCGCCCAGTAGGCCAGCAGCACGGCGGCGGCGAAGACCGGCACGGACAGGACCCGCACCTCACGACGGCGCACCAGCTGGAAGTGCTCGGGCTTCAGGAAGAGGCCGAGCACGAAGAACGGCATGAACTGCAGGACGCGCTGGAGGTCGAGGTCGTCGCCGATGTCGGGCGAGATGACGGCGAGCATGGCGATGGCCAGCGCGAGCGGCACGGGCCAGCGCACGATCTTCCACAGCGGCACCGTGAGCCGCCACACGAAGAGCGCCACGAGGAACCAGGTGAGGTACCACGGGTCGAGCAGGCTGATGGGCTGGCCCGGATCGTCGTCCACCCAGCGCTTGAAGAGGGTGTAGGCGACCTCGAAGATGACGTACGGCACGGCGACCCCGGTCACCAGGCGCTTGAGCCGGTCGGGCCGCATGTCGAAACTGCGCGAGAAGTAGCCGGAGATCAGGATGAACGCCGGCATGTGGAAGGTGTAGACGGTCATGTACAGCGCCTCGGCGGCGCGGCTGTGATCCGTCAGGGGTTCCCACGCATGGGCCATCGCCACGAGGACGATCGCCAGGTACTTGGCGTTGTCGAAGAAGGCGTCGCGCTGCTTGGCGGGCTTCGCCGAGCGGGCGGCCGCGCGATGGCCGGCCGGGGTGGGGGGAGCGGTGGCGGCCCGATGGGTCGGATGGGGGAAGCGCGGGGGCGGGGGTCCGGCCGCCGGCACCTGGGCCGGGGGGAGCGGCGCACGGTGACGTCCGTGCGGTTGCACGGAGTTGGTCACAGGCCCTCCCACCAAGAGCTCGGTGAGACGATCCGGGACCGCACTGCGCCTACGGGGGTGGTGGCAGCGTGGAACATCTGACGCACCCTAGCGTCGCCGCGCGGTCTTCGTAAAACCCTCGTCACTTTCGTCAACACGATCCCTGTCAATCCCTCGGTCGGGCCCCGATGCGATTACCGCTTATCGGGTCCGCATACCCGGGAATGACGGTGGTAGGCAGAGGGATTCGGCCGCGATTACGTCCCCTACGTCCGTATTCATGCGCCTTAAATGGTGCATAACTCCCGCAGTCGACTCCGGTGGAATGTCCGTTTGGTCGGCGGTCCGAGAACCCGCGCTGTGCCGCCCGCAACAATTCGAATTTCCTGCGAACATCGTGTGTGGTGTTCGCGGGCATCACGGTGAATTCCCTATGGGCACGGGTCCGCGAATTCCCGTGCGGCACCGCGCCGTGGCACGCGCCCCCGGGGGCGCCGCCGCACTCCGGGGCGCGAAGTGGGGGCCGACGATGCGTCATGGGCCGCATGGAGTACGCCTGTTGGTGGCACCATGGTCGGTGGCGGGGGCGTGCGGGGTCGTACCCCCCGGGCCGGGAGAGCGACCGACCTAGGGTGTGATCAGTGTGGCCATTTCGCTGTCAGTGGTACTGCTGTTGGCGATCATCCTCGTAGTGATGATCCGCGGGGGGTCGATCAAGACGGGCCCGGCGATCGTCGCGGCGCTCTTCGGCTTCTTCCTCGCCTCGACGGGCATGGCGCCCACCATAGAGCGGTTCATGCAGCAACTGGCGGAGACCATCAACTCCATCAGCTTCTGAATCGGCCGGCTTCTGAATCGGCCGCGCGGCGGGAAACGCCGCCGGCCCGGCCGCTGGATTCAGCGGGCCGGGCCGGAGGTCTCACCAGAGCGGGCGACGGGAATCGAACCCGCGTAGCTAGTTTGGAAGACTAGGGCTCTACCATTGAGCTACGCCCGCACGCCGCACCAGGGCCCTCGGGCCGCGGTACGACAGGCATCGTAGCGGGTCCCCGGCCCGCGCCGCACACCCCCCGCGCCGCACACGCCCTCCGGGCCCAGCCCACGACCCCCGCGCGACCGGGGGCCGCACGGCCTGCGGGCATGTACCCTACGTGTCGCACCGACGGGGTGTGGCGCAGCTTGGTAGCGCGTCCGCTTTGGGAGCGGAAGGCCGTGGGTTCAAATCCCGCCACCCCGACCAGCAGGTCTCTCCCCACAAGATCGCGTTGTGGGTCGGCTCCCGCTTGCCGTTACTATGCAAGCTGTGTGCCCGTGTGTCTCTGATCCGGGCAGAAACCAGCAGTCAGCCCACCAAGGAGACCGAACCGTGAAGAGCGCCGTGGAGACCCTGAACCCGACTCGGGTTCGGCTCACTGTTGAGGTGCCCTTCGAGGAGCTCAAGGACAGCCTCGACGCGGCGTACAAGAAGATCAACCAGCAGGTCACGGTGAAGGGCTTCCGCAAGGGCAAGATCCCGGCCCGCATCATCGACCAGCGGTTCGGCCGCGGCGCCGTGCTGGAGGAGGCCGTCAACGACGCGCTCCCGAAGTTCTACACCGAGGCGGTCAACGAGGCCGAGCTCAACGTCCTGGGCCAGCCCGAGGTGGACATCACCGAGCTGAAGGACAACGAGACCCTCAACTTCACCGCTGAGGTCGACGTCCGCCCGACCATCGAGATCCCGGACTACTCCGGCATCGAGGTCGAGGTCGACGCGGTCGAGGTCAGCGACGAGGACGTCGACAAGGCCGTCGAGGAGCTGCGCGAGCGCTTCGCCTCCACGTCCCCGGTCGAGCGTGCCGCCGAGGACGGCGACGTCGTGACGATCGACCTGCAGGCCAAGGTCGACGGCGAGGTCCTGGAGGACGGCGTCGCGTCCGGCGTCTCCTACACGATCGGCTCCGGCGAGCTGCTCGAAGGCATCGACGACGCCGTCAAGGGCCTGGAGGCCGGTGGCGAGGCCACCTTCACCTCCGAGCTGAAGGGCGGCTCGGCCGCCGGCAAGGAGTCCGAGGTCACCGTCAAGGTCACCCAGGTCGCCAAGCGCGAACTGCCGGAGCTGGACGACGACTTCGCGCAGCTGGCCTCGGAGTTCGACACCCTCGACGAGCTGAAGGCCGACAGCCGCAAGCGCCTCGAGAACATGAAGCAGTACGACCAGGCCACGCAGGCCCAGGAGCGCGTCCTGGAGAAGCTCCTCGAGCTGGTCGAGGTCCCCGTCCCCGAGAAGCTCCTCGCGGACGAGATCCAGACCCGCAAGCACAACCTGGTGAACCACCAGCTCGGCCAGATGGGCCTCGACCTCGCGAAGTACCTGGAGATCCAGGGCAAGACCGAGGAAGAGTTCGACACCGAGACCAAGGAGCAGGCCGAGAAGGGCATCAAGACCCAGTTCGTCCTCGACGAGCTGGTCAACAAGGAGAAGCTGAACGTCAACCAGGAGGAGCTCACCGAGCACCTCATGCGGCGCGCGCAGTCCTCCGGCATGTCCCCCGACCAGTTCGCCCAGGCCGTCGTCGAGGGCGGCCAGGTCCCGATGCTGGTCGGCGAGGTCGCCCGCGGCAAGGCCCTCGCGGTCGTCGTCGAGGCCGCCACGGTCAAGGACACGAAGGGTGAGGTCATCGACCTCAGCGACGAGGACGAGGACGAGGCGCCCGCCGCCGAGACCTCCGCCGACGCCGAAGCCTCCGCCGAGGAGAAGACCGAGGCCTGAGCCCTCCAGCTCTGACGTACGTACTGCGGGCCCCCGGGACACGATCCCGGGGGCCCGCGGTCGTGCCCCGTCAGGGGCGCGGGGAACCGCGCGAGCATCCCGGCGCTACCTGCGCTCACAGCGAACAGTTGGCTCTGCGGGATTCCCCGGAGGACCCCGCGCGTTAGGGTCCATGAATACGAGGGCAGGGGAGTCCCCGGAGCCGCCCGGAGCGGCGAGCACGAGGGGTCCCAGCCCCAGTGAAGAGTGAGACGGCCCGGCGCCGTCGCAAGACGAGCAGGTGGATACGTGATGAATCTGATGCCCTCCGCCGCCGGCGACCCCTCCATCGGTGGTGGCCTCGGCGACCAGGTCTACAACCGGCTGCTCGGCGAGCGGATCATCTTCCTCGGCCAGGCCGTGGACGACGACATCGCCAACAGGATCACCGCGCAGCTGCTGCTGCTGGCCGCAGAGCCCGACAAGGACATTTTCCTCTACATCAACAGCCCCGGCGGCTCGATCACCGCGGGCATGGCCGTCTACGACACCATGCAGTACATCAAGAACGACGTGGTGACGATCGCGATGGGCATGGCCGCCTCCATGGGCCAGTTCCTGCTCAGCGCCGGCACGCCCGGCAAGCGCTTCGCGCTGCCGAACGCCGAGATCCTGATCCACCAGCCCTCCGCGGGCCTGGCCGGCTCCGCCTCGGACATCAAGATCCACGCCGAGCGGCTGCTGCACACCAAGAAGCGGATGGCGGAGCTGACCGCCCACCACACGGGCCAGACCGTCGAGCAGATCACCCGCGACTCGGACCGCGACCGCTGGTTCGACCCGCAGGAGGCCAAGGAGTACGGCCTCATCGACGACATCATGCCCACCGCCGCCGGCATGCCGGGCGGGGGCGGCACGGGAGCCTGAGGCACCCCTCAGCGCCCCGACAGCCGAAACCCAGCCCACGCTCCTTTAGGAGACACACACAGATGAACAACTACCCCGGCAGCGGCCTCTACGAGCGCACCCGCGCCGAGTACCAGTCCCCGCAGGCGGAGTTCACCGGCGCCCGCGCCGAGTCCCGCTACGTCATCCCGCGCTTCGTCGAGCGCACCTCGCAGGGCGTGCGCGAGTACGACCCGTACGCGAAGCTCTTCGAGGAGCGCGTGATCTTCCTCGGCGTGCAGATCGACGACGCCTCGGCCAACGACGTCATGGCGCAGCTCCTGTGCCTGGAGTCGATGGACCCGGACCGCGACATCTCCATCTACATCAACAGCCCCGGCGGCTCCTTCACGGCGCTCACGGCGATCTACGACACGCTCCAGTTCGTCAAGCCGGACGTGCAGACCGTGTGCATGGGCCAGGCCGCCTCGGCCGCCGCGGTCCTCCTCGCGGCCGGCACGCCGGGCAAGCGCATGGCGCTGCCGAACGCCCGCGTCCTGATCCACCAGCCCTACAGCGAGACGGGCCGCGGTCAGGTCTCCGACCTGGAGATCGCCGCCAACGAGATCCTCCGGATGCGCGCGCAGCTGGAGGAGATGCTGGCCAAGCACTCCACGACGCCGATCGAGAAGATCCGCGACGACATCGAGCGCGACAAGATCCTCACGGCCGAGGACGCCCTCGCGTACGGCCTGATCGACCAGATCATCTCGACCCGGAAGATGAACAACGCCGCGGTTGTCTGAGGAGGCGCTGTAACATCTGCCGCTCCTTGGCATGGTTCACGCACGACGTCGTCGAAGCGAACCGTGCCAAGGGGGGCCCGAACGGGGGGCCCGGCAAGGTACCGTCGGATATGAGGCACCAGGAGCCGCTGAACGTGGCGTCTCCCAGGCGAAGGGGAAGCACCTCGTGGCACGCATCGGTGACGGCGGCGATCTGCTCAAGTGCTCGTTCTGCGGAAAGAGTCAGAAGCAGGTCAAAAAGCTCATCGCAGGCCCCGGTGTGTACATCTGCGACGAGTGCATCGACCTCTGTAACGAGATCATCGAGGAAGAGCTCGCGGAGACGAGCGAGGTCCGCTGGGAGGAACTGCCCAAGCCTCGTGAGATCTACGAATTCCTTGAGGGCTACGTCGTGGGCCAGGAGCCCGCGAAGAAGGCCCTCTCGGTAGCGGTGTACAACCACTACAAGCGGGTCCAGGCCGGGGAGAACGGCGGCGCGCAGGGCCGTGACGACGCGATCGAACTCGCCAAGTCCAACATCCTGCTGCTCGGCCCGACCGGCTCCGGAAAGACGCTCCTGGCGCAGACGCTCGCCCGCATGCTCAACGTCCCGTTCGCCATCGCCGACGCGACGGCGCTCACGGAGGCGGGCTATGTCGGCGAGGACGTCGAGAACATCCTCCTGAAGCTCATCCAGGCCGCCGACTACGACGTCAAGAAGGCCGAGACGGGCATCATCTACATCGACGAGATCGACAAGGTCGCCCGCAAGAGCGAGAACCCGTCGATCACCCGCGATGTGTCCGGCGAGGGCGTCCAGCAGGCCCTGCTGAAGATCCTGGAGGGCACCACCGCCTCGGTCCCGCCGCAGGGCGGCCGCAAGCACCCGCACCAGGAATTCATCCAGATCGACACGACGAACGTGCTCTTCATCGTGGGCGGCGCCTTCTCCGGCCTCGAGAAGATCATCGAGTCGCGGGCGGGGGCGAAGGGCATCGGCTTCGGCGCCACCATCCGCTCCAAGCGCGAGCTGGAGGAGAAGGACCAGTTCGAGGACATCATGCCGGAGGACCTGGTGAAGTTCGGGATGATCCCCGAGTTCATCGGCCGCCTCCCCGTGATCACCTCGGTCCACAACCTCGACCGCGAGGCGCTGCTCCAGATCCTCATCGAGCCGCGCAACGCGCTGGTGAAGCAGTACCAGCGCCTGTTCGAACTCGACGGCGTGGAGCTGGACTTCGAGCGCGAGGCCCTGGAGGCCATCGCGGACCAGGCGATCCTCCGCCAGACCGGCGCGCGCGGCCTGCGCGCCATCATGGAAGAGGTCCTCCAGTCGGTGATGTACGAGGTGCCGTCCCGCAAGGACGTCGCCCGCGTGGTCATCACCGCGGACGTCGTCCGCTCGAACGTGAACCCGACGCTGGTGCCGCGCGAGGTGCGGGGCCCGGGGACCGGGGAGCAGAAGTCCGCGTAGGCCCCGGCCGTACGTACGCGAAAGGGGGCGCCCGGCGATTCGCTCGCCGGGCGCCCCCTTTGTCGTGGTCCGGGGTGGTCCGGGTGCTACTTGACCTCGACGCGTACGTCGTCGCGGAGCTCGGCGACCTGCGCGGCGACGTCGCTCAGCGCGATGTCCTTGCCGCTGCCGGTCGCGCCGGCGTCGGAGAACACGGCGTAGGCCACCGTGCTGTGGTCACCCCAGGCGCACATCGGCGTCTGGAAGCTGTCGGGGACACCGGAGTCCTCCGTGCCGCCCTCACCGCCCATCGAGAACTCGCCCATCTGGCACTTCATGACGCCGTGGGCGAAGCCGTCCGGCGTGAACTCCTTAGGGCTGCCGATGAGCTTCATGCCGCCGTCGGAGCCGTTCAGGGAGTTCTTCTCCATCTCGGCGAACATCGCGTCGACGACCTTCTCCGGGTCGTCCACCTCGCCGTACACGCCCAGGTAGTTGAAGGTCTTCATCGTCGTGCCCTCGCCGTGCTGGTACGCGGCGTGGACGTCCTTGGGGTCGCTGACACCCCGCTTCTCCAGGTCCTTCAGGTCGCCGGACGACATGCCGCCCCCGCCGGCCGAGGCGTCCAGCTTCTTGTAGCCGCCGAGGACGGTCGCGGGAGCGGTCAGCTTGTACGTCTTGCCGTCGTCGGCGACGGAGGAGGAGTCGTCCCCGGCGAAGAGCAAGTACCCGCCGACGGCGGCGGCGGCCACGACCACCACGGCGCCGATGACGAGCCCGGTCTTCTTCCTGCCCCCACCGCCCCGCGGGGGCGCGGGGGGCTGCCCGTAGGGGGCCTGCGGCTGCTGCCCGTACGGGCCGGGCTGCTGCTGGGGCGGCTGAGCGCCGTACGGGCCGGGCTGGTTGTGGCTCACTGCGTTCGGGGTTCCCCTCGTGAACGGTGCTGGGGCGTCAGAGCTTGACGCGGACTTCCTTGCGGACCTTGAGCGCGGTGGCCGAGGCGTCGTCCAGGGACACCTTGCCCGCCATGGCGTCCGCGACCTCGATGGGGACGACGACGGCGACGGTGCTGTGGTCACCCCAGATGCAGACCGGCATGCGGATCTCCTTGGGAGCGGAGGAACTGCTGCCGCCCGCGCTGTCGTTCTTGATCATGGACTCCTGGCACTTGAGGACGACGTCGTCCGTGCTGAAGTCCTTCGGGCTGCCGACCAGCTTGCCCGTCTGCGCGCCGGGCTCCTGCGAGTCCTTCTTGACCTTGGCGAACATGCTGTCGACGACCTTGCCCGGGTCACCGACCTCGCCGTAGACCCCCATGAACTGGATGGCCTTCTGCGCCAGGGGGTTGTCGGCGGACTCGGTCTTGTACCCGGCGTCGACGTCCTTGGGGTCCTTCACGCCGGCCTTCTCGGCCGCCGCGATGTCGCTGGAGTTGAAGCCGCCGGTCTGGCTCGCGTCCTTCTTGTACTCGCTGAGCAGCGTCTCGGGCGTGACCAGCTTGTGCGCGCCGTCGTCCGCCACGGAGGAGGAACCGCCCCCGTCACCGCCGCCGTCGCTGCCGCCGAGGACGAAGTACGCGCCGACACCGAGGGCGGCGACCACCGCGACGGCGCCGATGATCAGCCCCGTCTTCTTCTTGCCGCCACCGGGCGGCGGGGGCGGCACCTGCCCGTAAGGGGCCTGCTGCCCGTAGGGGGCCTGCGGCGGGACCTGCCCGTAGGGGCCGGGCTGCTGCGGCTGGCCGTACGGCCCCTGCGGGGGCGCCTGCGGCGGGGCCTGGTGGGGGTACCCGTAACCGGGCTGCGGCGGCGGCGCCTGCTGGGGGTAGCCGTAGCCGGGCTGCGGGGCCTGCGGCGGCTGCCCGTAGGGGCCGGGCTGCTGCGGCTGACCGTACGGCCCCTGCGGGGGCTGGCCGCCGCCGTACGGCCCCGGCTGCTGGGGCTGCTGCTCGCCGTACGGGCCCGGCTGGTGGTAGCTCATGGGGTGTTCCCCTCCGAAACGCTTAGGTGTTCCCGACATCCTGACGCAAGGGGGCCCGGTCGGGTGACCGGGCCCATGCCCTGGACCGGAGGCGGCCGGACCGCGCGCGGGCGGCCCGCCGGTGTCAGCTCTTGACGCGGACTTCCCCGCGGAACCTGGCGGTCGTCGTCGCGGCCTCGTCCAGATCCGCGGCCCCGCCGGACAGCGCGCTCGCCACGTCCGTGGTGACGACGTAACCGATGGTGCTGTGGTCGCCCCAGATACAGGTCGAGGCGGACATCTCGCTGGGACCGGAGGCGCCGGCCGTGGAGCCGCTCGTGGAACCGCTCGTGGAGCCGCCGCCGAGGGCGGCACCGAGGTCGACCTTCATCTCCTGGCACTTGAGGACCGCGCCGTCCAGCTCGGCGGGCTTGTACTCCTTGGGGCTGCCGACCAGCGTGACCTTGCCGCCGCTCGTGCCGCCCTCCCCGGCCTCCTTCTCGGCGTTGGTGAACATGTGGTCCACGACGCCCTCGGGGTCCTTGATGTCGCCGTAGACGCCGCCGAAGGTCAGCACCTTCTGCGCCATCGGGTTGTCCTTGCTGCCCGACTGGTACTGCGCCTGCACGTCCTTGGGGTTCTTCACCCCGGCCGCCTCGGCCTTGTCGAGGTCGACGCCGTTGAGGCCGCTGGAGCGGCCCGGGTCCTTCTTGTAGTCGGTGAGGACCGTCTCCGGCGTCGTCAGCTTGTGCGGGCCGTCGTCCTTGACGCCGGAGTCGTCCTTCCCGCCGCCCGCCACGTTCGAGGAGCCGCCGTTCTTGCCGCCGCCCTTGTCGTCGTCACCGCCCGCGAGGACGAAGTACCCGCCGACCGCCGCGGCGGCGACCACGGCGACCGCCGCTATGACGAGGCCGGTCTTCTTCTTCCCGCCCCCGGGCGGCGGAGGCGGCGGCACCTGCCCGTAGGGGGCCTGCGGCTGCTGCCCGTAGTACCCCGGCTGCTCGGGCGAGCTGTACCCACCCTGCTGGGGCGCCTGCTGCGGCGCCTGCGGGGGGTACCCGTAGCCGCCCTGGGGTGCCTGCGGGGGATACCCGTAGCCGGGCTGCGGGGCCTGCGGCTGCTGCCCGTAGGGGCCGGGCTGCTGGGGCTGACCGCCGCCGTACGGTCCCGGCTGGTTGTGACTCATTGCTTGGGTTCCCTCCCGATGCTTACGCGTTCCGAACATCCTGTCGGACGAACACGGGAGGACGACGCCACCGGAGCGGATCGATGCGCAGTTGTTGAAGAGCTGTTCCACACCCCGAACGCACCCCCCCGTCCGCGCTCACCTCCCGTCCGCGCTCACCCGCCGTCCGCGCTCACTCCTCGACGCGGGCCGCCTTGCGCAGGGTGGCCGCGAAGTGGGCGACGTCGGTGGTGGCCATGCCGCCGCTTCCCTTTGCCATCGCCGCCATGTCGACGCCGACGACGACGCCGTACGTGCTGTGGTCGGCCCAGATGCAGATCGGCAGTTCGACCGTGTTGCCGCCGTCCGTCAGCTCGGCCGTCTGGCACTTCATGAGGGCGTTGTCGAGCGCGTCCGGCTCGACGCTCTCGGGGCTGCCGGCCAGCTTGATCCGCTCGCCGCCCCCGTTGCCGGCGTGCGACTCCTTCTCGGTGTTCGCGGCGACCTTGGCGAAGCCCGCGTCGAGGGCCTCCGCCGGGTCGGCTATCTCGCCGTAGATCCCCTGGAAGCTCAGCTGCTTCCCCTTGTCGGCCGAACCCGAGATGTAGGCGGACGACACGTTGTGGGGGTTCTTGATGCCGATCTTCTCGGCGTTCTTCTTGTCGCCGGGGCCGAGCGGACCGTCGTCGACGTTGTCCTTGGCGTTCTTCCTGAACTCGCCCACCGAGGACGGCGGCACCAGCCGGTGCGCCCCGTCGTCCTCGACCGAGACCGAGCCGTCGCCCGCCCCGAAGAGGAAGTACGCGCCGACGCCGAGCGCGGCGACCACCGCGACGGCGCCGATGATCAGGCCGGTCTTCTTGCCGCCGCCCTGTCGCGGCGCCTGCTGCGGCGCCTGCTGCGGGGGCGGCGGAAAGCCGTACCCCGGCTGCGGCGGCTGCTGCCCGTAAGGGCCGGGCTGCTGGGGCTGCTGCCCGTACGGGCCGGGCTGCTGACCGTCGTACGGGCCGGGCTGGTGGTCGCTCATCGTGGGGGTCCCCCTCCGGACTCTGATGTGTCCCGGACATCCTGGAGGACGCGGGGCCCCCGTGGCGCCCCGGACGGCAAGCGTTGTCGAACATTCCGGTTTCGGGACCGCCCGGCGACCCCCCTAAACTGACCGGGTGACCGAGAACGCTCAGCAGCAGCCCCCAGCGACCACTCCCGAACTGCCGACCCAGTACGCGCCGGCCGAGGTAGAGGGGCCGCTGTACGAGCGCTGGGTGGAACGGGGCTACTTCTCCGCCGACGAGAAGAGCGAGAAGCCGCCGTACGCCGTCGTCATCCCCCCGCCGAACGTGACCGGCGCGCTCCACCTCGGCCACGCCTTCGAGCACACGCTGATCGACGCCCTGACCCGCCGCAAGCGCATGCAGGGCCACGAGACGCTGTGGCAGCCCGGCATGGACCACGCGGGCATCGCCACGCAGAACGTGGTCGAGCGCGAGCTGGCCAAGGAGGGCAAGTCCCGCCACGACCTCGGGCGCGAGGCGTTCATCGAGCGCGTCTGGAAGTGGAAGGGCGAGTCCGGCGGCCAGATCTCCGGCCAGATGCGCCGCCTCGGCGACGGCGTCGACTGGCAGCGCGAGCGCTTCACCATGGACGAGGGCCTCTCGCAGGCCGTCCAGACCATCTTCAAGAAGCTCTACGACGACGAGCTGATCTACCGCGCCGAGCGCATCATCAACTGGTGCCCCCGCTGCCTGACGGCGATCTCCGACATCGAGGTCGAGTACCAGGACGACGACGGTGAGCTGGTGTCGATCAAGTACGGCGAGGGAGAGGAGACGCTCGTCGTCGCCACCACCCGCGCCGAGACGATGCTCGGTGACACCGCCGTCGCGGTCCACCCCGACGACGAGCGCTACCAGCACCTCGTCGGCAAGCAGATCAAGCTGCCGCTGACCGACCGCACCATCCCGGTCGTCGCCGACGAGCACGTCGACCCCGAGTTCGGCACCGGCGCCGTCAAGGTGACCCCGGCCCACGACCCGAACGACTTCGAGATCGGCCGGCGCCACTCGCTGCCGAACATCGCCGTCATGGACGAGCACGCGGTCATCACCGCGCACGGCCCCTTCCAGGGCCTGGACCGCCTGGAGGCCCGTTCCGCCATCGTCGCGGCGCTGCGCGCCGAGGGCCGCGTCGTCGCCGAGAAGCGCCCGTACACCCACTCCGTGGGCCACTGCTCGCGCTGCAAGACCACCGTCGAGCCGCGCCTGTCGATGCAGTGGTGGGTCAAGGTCGGCCCGCTCGCGAAGGCCGCCGGCGACGCGGTCCGCGACGGCAAGGTCAAGATCCACCCGCAGGAGATGGAGAAGCGCTACTTCGACTGGGTCGACAACCTCCACGACTGGTGCATCTCGCGCCAGCTCTGGTGGGGCCACCGCATCCCGGTCTGGTACGGCCCGAACGGCGAGATCGTCTGCGTCGGCCCCGACGACGAGGCCCCCACCGGCGAGGGCTGGCGCCAGGACAACGACGTGCTCGACACGTGGTTCTCCTCCGGCCTGTGGCCCTTCTCCACCCTCGGCTGGCCCGAACAGACCGAGTCGCTCGCGAAGTTCTACCCGAACTCCGTCCTGGTCACCGGCTACGACATCCTCTTCTTCTGGGTCGCCCGGATGATGATGTTCGGCCTGTACGCGATGGACGGCACCCCGCCGTTCCACACGATCGTGCTGCACGGCATGGTCCGCGACCAGTTCGGCAAGAAGATGTCGAAGTCCTTCGGCAACGCGGTCAACCCGCTGGACTGGATGGACAAGTACGGCTCGGACGCCCTGCGCTTCACCCTGGCCCGCGGCGCCAACCCCGGCACGGACGTGCCGATCGGCGAGGACTGGGTCCAGGGCTCGCGCAACTTCGCCAACAAGATCTGGAACGCCACCCGCTTCGCGATGATGAACGGCGCCACGATCGAGGGCGACCTGCCCCCGGCCGAGCAGCTGTCCGCCACCGACCGCTGGGTGCTCTCCCGCCTGAACGCGACGGTCGCCGAAGTCGACGCGCTCTACGACGACTTCCAGTTCGCCAAGCTCTCCGACGCCCTCTTCCACTTCGCGTGGGACGAGGTCTTCGACTGGTACGTCGAGCTGTCCAAGACGACGTTCATGGCGGGCGGCGAGGGCGCCAAGGTCTCGGCCCGCGTCCTCGGCGAGGTCCTCGACGTCACGCTGCGCCTGCTCCACCCGATCGTCCCGTTCGTCACGGAGACGCTCTGGACGGCGCTGACCGGCGGCGAGTCCCTCGTCATCGCCGACTGGCCCGCCGACAGCGGCTTCCGCGACCCGGCCGCGGAGCGGGAGATCGAGACCCTCCAGCAGGTCATCACCGAGGTGCGCCGCTTCCGCGCCGATCAGGGCCTCCAGCCCGGCCAGAAGGTCCCGGCCCGCCTCGCCCTGGACGGCACGGCACTCGCCCCGCACGAGGCCGCCATCCGCCAGCTCCTGCGCCTGCTGCCGGAGGGCGACGCGTTCACGGCGACGGCGACGCTGCCGGTCTCGGGCGCCACGGTCGCGCTCGACCTGTCCGGCACGATCGACGTGGCCGCCGAGCGCAAGCGCCTCGCCAAGGACCTCGCCGCCGCCGAGAAGGAGAAGGCGCAGGCCGAGGCCAAGCTGGGCAACGAGGCGTTCCTCGCCAAGGCGCCGGACCAGGTCGTGGACAAGATCCGCGGCCGCCTGACGAAGGCGGAGGGCGACATCGCCCGCCTGACGGCCCAGTTGGCGGCGCTGCCGGCCGCGTAGGCATGCGACACCGAAGGCTCCCGGCACCGATGACGATCGGTCCCGGGAGCCTTCGTCGTACGCCGTCAGCCGATGGGACGGCGGTCGGGCGCCCGCTCGTCGGCGGGACCCGCCGGGCCGATGAGGTCCACCGGCTCGAAGAACCCGGCGAGGCGGCCCCCGCGCGGCACGACAGGGCCGTCCTCGCGCGGCGCGATCTCCAGGCCGAGCCGCTCCAGCTCCGCGCCCGCCAGCGCCTCCAGGATCTCCGGGTCGCCGTGCCGCCAGCCCCAGGCGAGGCTGCCCGGCGTGGCGTCGGGGATCTCCGAGGCGGTGGCGGCCACCTCGTCCAGCGGCCGGAGCAGCGAACGCAGCGCCAGCAGGTCGCGGCCGTCGTCCGAGGCGGCCAGGTCCCGGGCCGCGCCCGCCTGCCGGATCCAGCGCAGCCGGCGCGGCAGCCACACCACGAGGACCAGGCCCACGGGGACGACGAACAGGGCGACGGCGCCGACGGCCACCGCCGTGCGCACGGTCACCGGATCCATCGCGTCGACGGCGTCCGCCACGCGCCGCAGCGCCGTGTCGAAGCGCCCGCCGACCAGCGGCAGCGGCACCCTGCGCTCCTGGAGGGCGCGGGGCAGGGCGAGCAGACAGGCCAGCCGGTACGCGGCCACGGCGACGGCGGCCCACAGCGCGGCCCACAGCAGGACCCCGGCGTCACCGGCGAGCTGATGGGTCCGCCGGGCGGAATTCTGGGCATACCACATGGTCAGATCTGACCCCCGGCGCGGGCGAGGGCCGGTCAGCCGCGCCGGGCGCCCGGACAAGCCCGTGCCGCAAATCACCAAATCAGTGCCATAAGTCTGATGAATCGGGCTGAAGGGCCCTGGATGATGGAGAGCATGCACGACCGCCCCGCCGCCCAGGCGATCCGCCGGGCGACGGCCGCCGGCCGTCGCCTCGCCGGACGCTGGGCGCGCACGGCCGGCCTCCTCGACCTGGTGACCGCGCTGAGCGCGCTGGCGCTGATGAGCCTGGACGTGCCGGGCCTCGCGGCGGCGGACAACTCCCTCACCGGCTCCACGGCCGCGCTCGTCCTGACGGCGGGCGCCGCCTCCCTGCTGCTGCGGCGGGCGGCGCCCTGGCTGCCGTACGCCGTCGCGCTGCTGCTGCTCGGCTGGCTGCACGAGCTGACGCTGGTGCAGTTCGCGCTGTACTCGCTCGCGCGCTATCGCGGGCGCCGGGCCGGCACGCTCGGTGTCCTCGGCTACGTCGCCTTCGCCTACGCCATGTTCCTGCTCCCCGGCTGGCCGCCGCACCGGGGCGAGACGCTCAGCGAGTTCCTGAGCCTCGTGGTGCCGATCGGCGTGCTCGCGGCGGGGGTCGGCGTCGCCGCGAACCGGCAGGACCTCGTCCGCGCGCTGGAGACGCAGCGCGCGGAGACGGACATGCTCCACGCCGTCCAGCAGGAGCGGGCCCGCATCGCGCGCGACGTGCACGACTTCGTCGGGCGCGAGCTGACGCTGCTGAGCGTGCGCTCCCAGGTGCTCGCCCGCCGGGCCGAGGGCGGGCCCTTCGCGGACGGCTTCGAGGAGCTGTCCGAGACGGCGCGCAGCGCGCACCGGATGCTCAACGAGATCATCGTCCAGCGCGGTGTGGACGGGGCGCCCACGCCCGGCCTCGACGCGCTGCCCGAGCTGGCGGAGCGCAGCGGGCGCGCGGGCAGCCCCGTGGAGCTGCTGGTGGCTCCCGCGGCCCACCGGCTCTCGCCGCTGCGGCAGGCCGCGGTCCACCGGGTGGTGCAGGAGTGCCTGACGAACGCGGCGAAGCACGCGCCGGGGGAGCGGGTCACCGTCCGGGTGGAGGTGGCGGACGGGCGCCTTGGGATCGCCGTCCGCAACGCGTTGCCGGTGGCGGCGCCCGCGTCGGCGCCGGTTTCCTCGGGGAGCGGTACGACGGGGATGGCGGAGCGGGTCCGGGCGGTGGGCGGAGAGTTCTCGGCGGGGCCGGTGGACGGGGCGTATGAGGTCGTCGCCTGCCTGCCCGCGGGGGAGCTGTCCTGACCGCAGGAACCTCTCCCACCCACCCACCCGTCACCCGGCACTGACCCGTCCCGAAGGACCTCGCCCGGCACCCGGCGCTCAACCGTCCCGAAGGGCCTCGCCGGCACCCGGCGTGCACCCGTCCCGCAGGGACCTTTCCCACCCACCCCCCCCGTCACCCGGCACTGACCCGTCCCGAAGGACTTCGCCCGTTACCCGGCGTGCATCCGTCCCGCAGGGCCTCGCCGGCGCCCGGCGCTCACCCGGCCCGGAGGGCCTTACGCCGCCGACATCACCCGTTCCAGGCCGTCGAAGTCCTCCACGCACTTGCCGCAGCCCAGCGCCACGCTGTCCAGTGGGGTCTCGGCCACGAAGACCGGGATGCCCGTGTTGGAGGCGATCCGCAGGTCGAGGCCCGGCAGGAGCGCCCCGCCGCCGGTCAGCACGATGCCGTGCTCCATGATGTCGCCGGACAGTTCCGGCGGGCACTCCTCCAGCGTGGTCTTCACCGCCGCGATGATCTGCTCCACGGGCTCGTCCAGCGCGGCCCGCACCTCGCGCGCCGTCAGGTCCACCGTCTTGGGCAGACCCGCGACCTTCTCCCGGCCCCGCACGGTGAACGTCCGCATCTCCAGGGCGTCCTCGCCCGGCACGGGCCACGCCGAGCCGATCGCGACCTTGATGTCCTCGGCGGTGCGCTCACCGATGAGCAGGGAGTGCTCCTTGCGCACGAAGTCGGTGATCGCCGTGTCCAGCCGGTCGCCCCCGACGCGCAGCGACTGCGCGGTGACGATCCCGCCCAGCGAGATGACGGCGACCTCGGTCGTGCCGCCGCCGATGTCGACGACCATCGACCCGCGCGGCTCGGCGACCGGCAGCCCCGCCCCGATCGCGGCGGCCATCGGCTCCTCCACCAGGTGGACGGCGCGCGCGCCGGCCCGCTGCGAGGCGTGCACGATGGCCCGCCGCTCGACGGGCGTGACCCCGCTCGGCACGCACACCACCATGCGGATGCGGGGCCGCCGGCCGGGCACCGCCTTGCGCACGAAGTGCCGGATCATCTCCTCGGCGGCTTCGTAGTCGCTGATCACGCCGTCCCGCAGCGGACGGATCGCGGTGATGGACCCGGGCGTGCGCCCGATCGTCTCCTTGGCCTCCGTCCCCACGGCCAGCACGCCGCCCCTGCCTCCCCGGTCCGACCGCACGGCGACGACGGACGGCTCGTTGAGCACGATCCCCTTGCCGCGCACGTAGAGGAGGGTGTTCGCAGTGCCGAGGTCGATACCTATGTCCATGATCGCCAAGTTTGCCGGGCGGCCCGCCGAAGCGGAGGGACCAAGGTCCCGAATCGGACGGGCCGAAGGTCCCGACGCTCCCGCCCGGCCCCGTCCGCCAGGTCCGGACGCCGAGTGTCGGTGGCGCTCCGTAGACTGGCGTACGTGAGTGACCTCCCCCCGCGCGACGAGCACGCAGACCACCCCGCCGACGACGCCGACGCCTTCGAGACCATCGTGGGCGCCGAGACCGACCGGGACCCCGACCTCGCGGTGATCGAGGCGGGCAGCCGCACCCTGCGCACCCTGGCCGGCCCGCCGCAGGGCGACATCCCCGGCCGCCCCGCCGACCCGGAGGTGGACAGGGCGCTGCGCGAGGTCGAGACGGAGCTGGCGGGCCGCTGGGGCGAGACGAAGCTGGAGCCCTCCGTCAGCCGCATCGCCGCCCTGATGGACGTCCTGGGCGAGCCCCAGCGCGCGTACCCCTCGATCCACATCACGGGGACGAACGGCAAGACGTCCACGGCCCGCATGATCGAGGCCCTGCTCTCCGCCTTCGAGCTGCGCACCGGGCGCTACACCTCGCCCCACGTCCAGTCGATCACCGAGCGGATCAGCCTGGACGGCGCCCCCATCGAGGCCGAGCGCTTCGTGGAGACCTACCAGGACATCAAGCCGTACGTGGAGATGGTCGACGCCGCCCAGGAGTACCGCCTCTCCTTCTTCGAGGTCCTCACCGGCATGGCGTACGCGGCCTTCGCGGACGCCCCGGTGGACGTGGCGGTCGTCGAGGTCGGCATGGGCGGCAGCTGGGACGCGACGAACGTGATCGACGGCTCCGTCGCCGTCATCACGCCCATCGACCTGGACCACACCGACCGCCTGGGCTCCACGCCCGGCGAGATCGCCACGGAGAAGTCCGGCATCATCAAGCAGGGCGCGACGGTGATCATGGCCCAGCAGCCGGTCGACGCCGCCCAGGTGCTCCTGAAGAAGGCCGTCGAGGTCGACGCGACGGTGGCCCGCGAGGGCCTGGAGTTCGGCGTCGTCGCCCGCCAGGTCGCCGTCGGCGGCCAGCTGCTCACCCTGCGCGGCCTCGGCGGGGAGTACGAGGAGGTCTTCCTGCCCCTGCACGGCGAGCACCAGGCGCACAACGCCTCGGTGGCACTCGCCGCCGTGGAGGCGTTCTTCGGCATCGGCTCCCAGCACGCCCGCCCGCTGGACATCGAGGCCATCCGCAAGGCCTTCGCCTCGGTCTCCTCGCCGGGCCGCATGGAGGTCGTGCGGCGCTCGCCCACCATCGTCCTGGACGCCGCGCACAACCCCGCGGGCGCCCGCGCCGCCGCCGCCGCGATCAGCGAGGCCTTCGACTTCAGCAACCTCATCGGCGTGGTCGGCGCGAGCGACGGCAAGGACATGCGGGGCGTCCTGGAGGCCTTCGAGCCGCTCTTCGCCGAGGTCGTCATCACGCAGAACACCAGCGACCGCGCGATGGACGCCGACACGCTCGCCGCCCTCGCCGTCGAGGTCTTCGGCGACGACCGCGTCCAGGTCGAGCCGCGCCTGCCGGACGCCCTGGAGGCGGCGATCACCCTCGCCGAGGAAGAGGGCGAGTTCGCCGGTGGCGGCGTCCTCGTCACCGGTTCCGTCATCACGGTCGGCGAGGCCCGGCTGCTCCTGGGAAGGGGCTGACCCCCGTGCGTACGCTCTGCGCCTCGACGCTGATCGGCGAGTTCTTCGTCATCGGCTTCGCCGGACTGGTCGCCATGAAGGACCCCGACCTCACCATGGGCACGGTCTGGACGGTCAGCGGCGTCGCGATGCTGCTGTGCGTACTGCTGTGCGGCATGATCACCCGGCCCGGCGGCGTGCAGTTGGGCTGGGCCCTGCAGATCGCGCTGATCGCGAGCGGTTTCGTGGTGCCCACGATGTTCTTCATGGGCGCCGTGTTCGCCGCCCTGTGGTGGGCGTCGGTCCACTTCGGGCGGCAGATCGACGAGGCGAAGGCCCGGTTCGCGGCGATGGCCGAGGAGCAGGCACGGGCCGGAGGTAACACCGCGTAGCCACCCCCGGTATCGTGCGGCCCAATCCCATGCGATCGCGGAGATCGACCGATCGTGAGCACACCTTTTGGAGCCGCACATGAGCCAGCGCACCCTCGTCCTGCTGAAGCCCGACGCCGTCCGTCGTGGCCTGATCGGGGAGATCATCGGCCGCATCGAGCGCAAGGCGGGCTGGACGATCTCCGCGCTGGAGCTGCGTTCGCTGGACCAGGACACCCTGGAGCAGCACTACGGCGAGCACAAGGGCAAGCCGTTCTACGAGCCGCTGGTCGCGTTCATGTCCTCCGGTCCGGTCGTCGCGCTGGTCGTCGAGGGCGAGCGGGTCATCGAGGGCGTGCGCGCCCTGGCCGGTCCGACCGACCCGATCGCCGCCGCGCCCGGCTCCATCCGCGGCGACTTCGGCACCATCGTCAGGGAGAACCTGATCCACGCCTCGGACTCCGAGGAGTCCGCCGAGCGCGAGCTGAAGATCTTCTTCCCCGGCGTGGCGTAACCACCCGCGCCACCCGCGCCTCCCGCGCCTCCCGCGCGACTCCCGCGAGCCCCTCGCGAGTCGTCCGCGCGTCCGCCGGACCGCTCGCTGACGAGGTGTCAGCGACACGCCGCGCGACCCGGACGGCCGGAGCGATCCGGCCGTCCCCGGCGCACGCGCCCCGATCGGGGGAACCCGTGCCCCCTATGGCACGTCTCCACAAGCGGGGCGGCGCATCATCTGCTGACAATGGCGAAGACCCTCGCGCCGTCTTCGCGCGGCCGAGACTACGATGGAAGCCTCCACTGCCACTCAGCACCCACCTCGCCTACCTAAAAAGCCATCACAAGCTCCACTAGGGAAGGCCAGACGCATCCTCATGGGGAACAACATGTCGTTCATCGGCCGTGACATGGCTGTCGACCTCGGGACCGCCAACACGCTGGTGTACGTCAGGGGTCGGGGGATCGTACTCAACGAGCCGTCCGTCGTCGCGATCAACACCAACACCGGTGGCATCCTCGCGGTCGGCGCGGAAGCGAAGAAGATGATCGGGCGCACGCCCGGCAACATCGTCGCGGTACGTCCCTTGAAGGACGGCGTGATCGCCGACTTCGAGATCACCGAGCGGATGCTCCGCTACTTCATCCTGAAGATCCACAAGCGGCGCTACCTCGCGCGTCCGCGCGTGGTCGTCTGCGTGCCCTCCGGCATCACCGGCGTGGAGCGCCGCGCCGTCATCGAGGCCTCCTCGCAGGCGGGCGCCCGGCAGGTGCACATCATCGAGGAGCCCATGGCGGCGGCCATCGGCTCCGGCCTGCCGGTCCACGAGGCCACGGGCAACATGGTGGTCGACATCGGCGGCGGCACCACCGAGGTCGCCGTCATCTCGCTCGGAGGAATCGTCACGGCACAGTCGATCCGCGTCGCGGGCGACGAGCTGGACAACGCGATCATCCAGCACATCAAGAAGGAGTACTCCCTCCTCCTCGGTGAGCGCACGGCCGAGCAGATCAAGATCACCATCGGTTCGGCCTACGACATGGACGCCGACGAGCACACCGAGATCCGCGGCCGCGACCTGGTCTCCGGGCTGCCCAAGACGGTCGTCATCTCCGCCGCCGAGGTCCGCAAGGCCATCGAGGAGCCGGTCAACGCGATCGTGGACGCGGTCAAGACCACCCTCGACAAGTGCCCGCCCGAGCTGTCGGGCGACGTGATGGACCGCGGCATCGTCCTGACCGGCGGCGGCGCCCTGCTGCGCGGCCTGGACGAGCGGCTGCGCCGCGAGACCGGCATGCCGATCCACATCGCCGAGAACCCGCTGGACAGCGTGGCGCTCGGCTCCGGGAAGTGCGTGGAGGAGTTCGAGGCGCTGCAGCAGGTGCTGGACGCCCAGCCCCGCAGATGACGTGACGTGAAAAGATCCGCCGTACGGGTGCCGCCACCTCGTGCGGCGGATCGTTGACATAGAGGCACAAGAAGAATTCAGGCAAGGCAGAACAATTCCCCAGAACCCCGTGGAACGCGCAGCTTCCGCGGAATCCGATCGAGGAAGGCACGCCGCCGCACGTGAGGGACACACGAGAGAGCCGGCTGCTCCTGGTGCTGCTGATCGCCATCGCGTTCGCTTTGATCACGGTGGACATCCGCGGCGGTGAGGACTCGCCGGTCGACGGTGCCCGCCGGGCCGCCGCCACCGTCTTCGGCCCGGTCGAGGAGGGGATGTCCTCCGCCGTCGACCCGATCGGCAACGCCATCGGCGCGGTCCGCGACTCCGGTGACCGCCACGACCGCATCGCCGAACTGGAGCGCCAGAACGCCGCGTTGAAGGCCAAGCTCGGCAGCGACGACCGCAACCGCAGCCGCGTGCGCCAGCTCGACGGCATGCTCAAGAAGGCCGGCGCCGGACAGTACGGCATCAAGGGCGCCGAGGTCATCGGCATAGGAGCGGCCCAGGGCTTCTCCTGGACCGTCACCATCGACGCCGGCGCGCACGACGGCATCCGGCGCGACATGACCGTCCTCAACAGCGACGGCCTGGTCGGCCGCGTCACCACGGTCGGCCCGGACACCGCCACCGTGCTGCTCGCCAACGACCCGGACTTCACCGTCGGCACCCGCATGGAGCGGACCGACGAGCTGGGCTTCGCCACCGGCCAGGGCGACCGCCCGCTCTCCGTCCAGCTGCTCAACGGCAAGGCCAAGGTCAAGAAGGGCGACCGCCTGGTCACCTTCGGCTCGCAGAAGGACAGGCCGTTCGTGCCCGGCGTCCCCGTCGGCGAGGTCGTCCGCGTCGATCCCTCGGGCGGCGACCTCACCCGTACCGTCTACGTGAAGCCCTACGTCGGCTTCACCAAGCTCGACATCGTCGGCATCGTCGTCGAGGCACCCCGCGAGGACCCGCGCGACACCGTCCTGCCGCCCAAGCCCGCCAAGCCCAAGCCGACCCCGACGGTCACCGTCACGGCCACCCCGTCGGGAAAGCCGTCCGACGGCGCGGCCGACGGCACGGTGCCCGGCGGCGCGGTGCCCGACGGCGACGAGCAGTAGGAGACCGGACCCATGCGCTTCAACCGAATCCTGCTCTCCGCCACCCTGGTCGTCGTCGCCCTGGTGATCCAGGTCAGCGTCCTCGCGCGGCTCCAGCTGCCGGGCGCCGTGCCCGACCTGGTGCTGCTCACCGTCCTCGGCCTCGCCCTGGTCTACGGCCACGTCGGCGGAGCCCTCGTCGGCTTCGGCGCGGGCCTGCTCTCCGACCTGGCCCCGCCCGCCGACCACGCCGCCGGGCGGTACGCCCTGGTGCTCTGCGTCGTCGGCTACCTCGCGGGCCTCGCCAAGCCCGAGACCGGCCGGCTGCGCTCCGCCACCGGGCCGCTCACCGTGGTCGTCGGCGCGGCCCTCGGCTCGACGCTGCTGTACGCGGGCGTGGGCGCCCTCGTCGGGGACACCGCGGCCCGCCATGTGGGCCTCGGCGGGCTGCTGTTCACCGCCGCGCTCTACGACCTGCTGCTCGCGCCCTTCACGGTGCCGCTGATCATCGCGCTCGCCAGACGCGCCGAGAACGACCCGCTGGGCGAGGGCTCCCCGGCCAACAAGGCCTCGGACGTCTCCTCCGGCTGGCTCGCCTCCGGCACCGGACTGAGCATCGGCGGCGGCCGGCGCGGCGGCCTGCGTGCCAAGACGGCCAAGGCCCGCGTCGCCCGCGCCGGACGCATCAAGGGGGTCAAGCGACTGTGAGGGCGAAGCACGCCGCCGACGACGTCAGGGCAGCCGCTCGCACCCGGGGAGGGCAGCAGTGACCAACATCCCGGAGACCGGCCGGACCCCGCGCGTCCAGATCCGTCTCATCGTCCTGCAGATCCTCGTCGTCTCCCTGCTGCTCACCCTCGGCGGCCGCCTGTGGTACCTCCAGGTGCGCAACGGCGAGGAGTACGCCAAGGAGGCCTCCGGCAACCACGTCCAGCAGGTCGTCCAGCCCGCCGTGCGCGGCTCGATCCTCGACGCCCGCGGGGTGCCGATCGCCGACAACCACACGCGCCTGGTCGTCTCCGCCTCCCGCACGGACCTGATGAAGATGAAGGACGACGGCAAGGCGGTCCTCGCCAAGCTCGCCGACGTCCTCGCCATGGATCCCGAGGACGTCGCCGACAAGGTCCGCCTGTGCGACGCGAAGACCCCGCAGCCCTGCTGGAACGGCTCCCCCTACCAGCCCATCCCGATCACCGACGAGGCCACGCCCAAGCAGGCCCTCCAGATCCGCGAGCGCTCCGAGGACTTCCCCGGCATCACCGCCGAGCCCACCGCCGTGCGCCGCTACCCCGCGCCCGGCAAGTCCAACACCGCGCAGGTCCTCGGCTACCTCTCGCCCGTCACCGACGACGAGATCAACAAGGCCAAGGACACCGACTCCCCGTTCCTGCGCTCCGACCAGGTGGGCCGCTCCGGTCTCGAGCGCACGTACGACAAGCAGCTGCGCGGCAAGGCCGGCGTCACCCGCTACGAGGTCGACAACCTCGGCCGGGTCATCGGCAAGGCGAAGGCCGACAAGGCCGAGCCCGGCGCGAACGTCGTCACCAGCATCGACGCGCGCGTCCAGGCCGTCTCCGAGTACTGGCTGGACGACGCGATGAAGAAGGCCCGCCAGGAGTTCGACAAGAACACCGGCGAGAACTACAAGGCCGACGCGGGCGCCGTCGTCGTCATGGAGAACAAGACGGGCCGCGTCGTCGCCATGGCCTCCAACCCGACGTACGACCCCAACGCCTGGGTCGGCGGCATCTCCGGCAAGGACTACGCCCGGCTCACCGGCAAGAAGTCCAACTACCCGCTGCTCAACCGCGCCATCCAGGGCCAGGCGGCCCCCGGCTCGATCTTCAAGGTCATCCCGACGACCGCCGCCGTCAACGCGGGCTACGACTTCAACGGCCGCTACCCCTGCCCCAGTTCGTACTCCATCGGCGGCCAGACCTTCAAGAACTTCGAGTCCAAGGGCCACGGCTCCATCACCCTCGGCCAGGCCCTCGAAGTCTCCTGCGACACCGTCTTCTACAAGCTCTCGCACGACCAGTGGGCCAAGGACGGCGGCAACAAGCCGCGGCCCGACGCCAAGGACTGGTTCTACAGGACCGCCCACCAGTTCGGCCTCGGCAAGGAGACCGGCATCGACCTGCCCAACGAGGTCACCGGCCGCGTCCCCGACCGCCAGTGGAAGAAGGACTACTGGAAGGCCAACAAGGACGCCTGGTGCAAGCAGGGCAAGAAGAGCGGCGGCGACTACGCGGCGCGCATCGCGTACGAGAACTGCCTCGAAGGCATGAAGATGCGCGCCGGTGACTCCGTCAACTACTCCATCGGCCAGGGCGACACCCTCGTCACGCCGATCCAGATGGCGACCATCTACTCCGCCATCGCCAACGGCGGCACCCTGCACGACCCCACCGTCGGCAAGGCGATCATCAGCGCCGACGGCAAGCGGATCCGCGAGATCCAGCCCAAGTCGCACGGCAGGCTGCCGATGGACGCCGCACTCCAGAAGGACATAGACGGTGCCCTCGCGGACGTCGCCACGCGCGGTACGGCCGCGTGGCGGTTCGGCGGCTGGCCGCAGGACAAGATCCCGATGCACGCCAAGACGGGTACCGCCGAGGTCTACGGCAAGCAGACCACCTCGTGGTTCGCGACCTACACCAAGGACTACACGATCGTCATGACGATCTCCCAGGGCGGCACCGGCTCCGGCGCCTCGGGACCCGCTGTCCGCAAGATCTACGACGCGATCTACGGCCTGGACGACAGCGGCAGGCAGAACCTGAAGAAGGCGCTCCTGCCCGAGCCGCAGAAGACCCTGCCGAAGATCCAGCCCGACGGCTCCATCGACGCCCCCAAGGTCAAGCCCTACAAGCCCGACACGGCCGAGCCGCCGGGCGGCCGCCCGGAGGAACAGCAGCCGGCCGGCCGGCCGGACGGACCTCAGGACGATCAGCAGGAACTCGCCGGCGCCCCGGCCGACTGGAGGCGTGACTGATGACCGGCAACGGCTTCTCCGTCCCCGGGTACGGCCCCGAGCGCTCGAACATGTCCCGGCTCCTGGCCCGCGACTCGATAGTGCGCCGGCTCGACTGGCCCATGCTCCTCGCGGCCATCGCGCTCTCCGCGATCGGCACCGCGCTCGTGTACTCCGCGACCCGCAACCGCACCGAGCTGGTCGGCGACGACCCGTACTCCTTCGCGCTCAAGCACCTGATGAACACCGGCATCGGCTTCGCGCTGATGATCGGCACCGTCTGGCTCGGCCACCGCACCCTGCGCACCGCCGTGCCGATCCTCTACGGCATCTCCGTCTTCCTCGTCCTGCTCGTCCTCACCCCGCTCGGCGCGACCATCAACGGCGCGCACGCGTGGATCGTCCTCGGCGGCGGCTTCTCGCTCCAGCCCTCCGAGTTCGTGAAGATCACGATCATCCTGGGCATGGCGATGCTCCTCGCCGCCCGCGTCGACGCGGGCGACCGGGAACACCCCGACCACCGCACGGTGGTGCAGGCCCTCGGCCTCGCCGCCGTACCGATCGCGATCGTCATGCTGATGCCGGACCTCGGCTCGGTCATGGTCATGGTGATGATCGTGCTCGGCGTGCTGCTCGCCTCGGGCGCCTCCAACCGCTGGGTCTTCGGACTGCTCGGCACGGGCGTCGCCGGCGGCGTCGCCATATGGCAGCTCGGCGTCCTGGACGACTACCAGATCGCCCGCTTCGCGGCCTTCGCCAACCCCGCGCTCGACCCGGCCGGCGTCGGCTACAACACCAACCAGGCGCGCATCGCCATCGGCTCGGGCGGCCTGACCGGCACCGGCCTGTTCAAGGGCTCCCAGACCACCGGCCAGTTCGTGCCCGAGCAGCAGACCGACTTCGTCTTCACCGTCGCGGGCGAGGAACTGGGCTTCGTCGGCGCCGGCGCCATCCTGCTCCTGCTCGGCGTCGTCCTGTGGCGGGCCTGCGCCATCGCGCGGGAGACCACCGAGCTGTACGGCACGATCGTCGCCGCCGGGATCATCGCCTGGTTCGCGTTCCAGGCCTTCGAGAACATCGGGATGACCCTCGGCATCATGCCGGTCGCGGGCCTTCCGCTGCCCTTCGTCTCCTACGGCGGCTCCTCGATGTTCGCGGTCTGGGTGGCCGTCGGACTGCTCCAGTCGATCAAGGTGCAGCGCCCGATGTCCGCATAGGCCCGCCCAACCCTGTTTGGGTTCGCGTTTCGCGTCTAGATTCACTTCATGGCGGACACGAAGCACGAGACGGGGACGAAGCGCGAGATCGAGCGGAAGTACGACGTCGGGGCGGACGCCGAGCCGCCCGACCTCACCGGAGTGCCCGGGGTCGGCGAGGTCGTCGACAAGGGCGTCCAAGAACTGGACGCCGTCTACTGGGACACCCCCGACCAGCGCCTGGCCGCCGCCGCGATCACCCTGCGGCGCCGCACCGGCGGCCCCGACGAGGGCTGGCACCTCAAACTGCCGGTCTCCCTCGCCGAAGGCGTGCGGGACGAGATCCACGCGCCCCTGTCCGACGAGGTGCCGCAAGCCCTGCTCGCCCTCGTGCGCTCCCGCGTCCGCGAGATCCGGCTCACCCCCGTCGTCCGCCTGCTGACCTCGCGGAACATGCGCCACCTCCTCGACGCGCGCGGCAAGCTGCTCGCCGAGGTCGGCGTCGACGCGGTGCGGGCCGAGCGCCTCACCCCGGGCGGCACCACCACCGCCTGGTCCGAGATCGAGGTGGAACTGGCCGACGGCGCCGACCCCGCCGTCCTGGACAAGGTCGAGAAGAAGCTGAAGAAGGCGGGCGTACGCCGCTCCTCCTCGTCCTCCAAGCTCAGCCGGGCCCTCACCGCGACCGCGCCAGGTGTACGACCCCCGGAGGGCGCGGCGCCGAGCGGCAAGAAGGCCGGCAAGAGCGTCGCAGTCGCCGAGGCCGTGCGCGACGCCGTCGGCGCAGGGCCCGGGAGCGCCGGGGACCACCTCGTCGCCTACCTGCGCGCCCAGCGCGACGCCATCGTGTCGCTCGACCCCGCCGTCCGCCGCGACCTGCCCGACTCCGTGCACCAGATGCGGGTCGCCACCCGCCGGATGCGCAGCGCCTTCACGTCGTACCGCAAGATCCTCGACCGCACCGCCACCGACCCCCTCGGCGAGGAGCTGAAGTGGCTCGCGGGCGAGCTGGGCGTCGACCGCGACCAGGAAGTCCTCACCGAGCGGCTCACCGCCCGCGTCGAGGCGCTGCCGGGCACCCTGACCCTCGGCCCGGTGCGCGGCCGGCTGCGCGCCTGGTCCGTCGCCCGGCGCACCGACGCGCGGGCCGGCACCCTCGCCGCCCTGGACAGCCGGCGCTACCTCGCCCTGCTCGACGCCGTCGACGCCCTGCTCGCCGCGCCCCCACTGCGCCCCGCCGCCTCCGCGCCGCCCGCCAAGGCGCTCCCCAAGGCCCTGCTCAAGGACTACGCCCGCCTCGCCACCCGCGTCGAACACGCCCTGGCGCTCGCCCCCGGCCAGGAGCGCGACCGCGCCCTGCACGCCGCCCGCAAGGCCGCCAAGCGCGCCCGGTACGCCGGGGAGGCGGCGGTGCCCGCCCTCGGCAGGCCCGCCCAGCGGTTCGCGAAGCGGATGAAGGCCGTCCAGAGCGTGCTCGGCGACCACCAGGACAGCGTCGTCGCCCGCGAGGCCCTGCGCGCCCTGGCGGTCCAGGCACACCTGGCGGGGGAGTCCGCGTTCACCTGGGGTCTGCTGTTCGGCCAGGAGGAGGCGGCGGCGACGGACAGCGAACGCGCGCTGCCCGGCGCGTGGGCCGAGGCGTCCCGGCGGAGGACGCGGGCGTCATTGGGCAGGTGAACCCCGGGGTACGCTTGATGGTCACCCCTGCCGGCTCATGAAGGTTCGCGATGTCTGTCGAATCGGTCTTCCCACAGCTCGAAGCCCTGCTCCCGCATGTGCAGAAGCCCATCCAGTACGTCGGCGGTGAGCTCAACTCCACCGTCAAACCGTGGGAGAGCTGCGACGTCCGCTGGGCGCTGATGTACCCCGACGCCTACGAGGTCGGACTGCCCAACCAGGGCGTCATGATCCTCTACGAGGTGCTGAACGAACGCGACGGCGTGCTCGCCGAGCGCACGTACAGCGTGTGGCCCGACCTGGAGGCCCTGATGCGCGAGCACCGGGTCCCGCAGTTCACCGTGGACAGCCACCGCCCCGTGAAGGCGTTCGACGTCTTCGGACTCAGCTTCTCCACCGAGCTGGGGTACACCAACATGCTGACCGCCCTGGACCTCGCGGGCATCCCGCTGGAGTCCAAGGACCGCACCGTCGAGGACCCGATCGTGCTCGCCGGCGGCCACGCCGCCTTCAACCCCGAGCCGATCGCCGACTTCATCGACGCGGCGATCATCGGCGACGGCGAGCAGGCCGTGCTCGACATGACCGAGATCATCCGCGCCTGGAAGGCGGAGGGCCGCCCCGGCGGCCGCGAGGAGGTCCTGCTGCGCCTCGCGAAGACCGGGTCCGTCTACATCCCGGCCTTCTACGACGTCGAGTACCTCCCGGACGGGCGGATCGCCCGCGTCGTGCCCAACAGGTCGGGCGTGCCCTGGCGGGTCTCCAAGCACACCGTCATGGACCTCGACGAGTGGCCCTACCCCAAGCAGCCCCTCGTCCCGCTCGCGGAGACCGTCCACGAGCGCATGTCCGTCGAGATCTTCCGCGGCTGCACCCGCGGCTGCCGTTTCTGCCAGGCCGGCATGATCACGCGCCCCGTGCGGGAGCGAAGCATCACCGGCATCGGCGACATGGTGGAGAAGGGTCTCAAGGCGACCGGCTTCGAAGAGGTCGGCCTGCTCTCGCTCTCCTCGGCGGACCACACCGAGATCGCCGAGGTCGCCAAGGGCCTCGCCGACCGGTACGAGGAGGACAAGATCGGCCTGTCCCTCCCCTCGACCCGCGTCGACGCCTTCAACGTGGACCTCGCCAACGAGCTGACCAGGAACGGCCGCAGGTCGGGCCTGACCTTCGCCCCCGAGGGCGGCTCCGAGCGCATGCGCAAGGTCATCAACAAGATGGTGTCCGAGGAAGACCTCATCCGCACCGTCTCCACGGCCTACGGCAACGGCTGGCGCCAGGTGAAGCTGTACTTCATGTGCGGCCTGCCCACCGAGACCGACGACGACGTGCTCCAGATCGCCGACATGGCGACGAAGGTCATCCAGAAGGGCCGCGAGGTCTCCGGTTCGAACGACATCCGGTGCACGGTGTCGATCGGCGGCTTCGTGCCCAAGCCGCACACGCCGTTCCAGTGGGCCCCGCAGCTCTCCGCCGAGGAGACCGACGCGCGCCTGGAGAAGCTCCGCGACAAGATCCGCGGCGACAAGAAGTACGGCCGCTCGATCGGCTTCCGCTACCACGACGGCAAGCCCGGCATCGTGGAGGGCCTCCTCTCGCGCGGCGACCGCCGCATCGGCGCCGTCATCCGCGCCGTCTACGAGGAGGGCGGCCGCTTCGACGGCTGGCGCGAGTACTTCAGCTACGAGCGCTGGATGCGCTGCGCCGCCAAGACGCTGCCCGAGATGGGCGTCGACGTCGACTGGTACACCACGCGTGAGCGCACCTACGAAGAGGTCCTGCCCTGGGACCACCTGGACTCCGGTCTCGACAAGGACTGGCTCTGGGAGGACTGGCAGGACTCGCTCGACGAGACCGAGGTCGAGGACTGCCGCTGGACACCGTGCTTCGACTGCGGGGTGTGCCCCCAGATGGACACGCACATCCAGATCGGCCCCACCGGCAAGAAGCTCCTGCCGCTCACGGTCGTCAAGTAGCCGCACGTGCCGCGACTGACCCCGCCCACCTCCCTGGTACACCACTCCTACATCGCCGCGATGGAGGAGTTCCGGGCCGAGGGGCGGGGTGGTCCGGACGACGACACCACGCTCGGCCGCACCCTGCGCGACTACGGCGGCCAGTGGCACGACCCCGCCGTCTTCGCGCGGTACCTCGCCGAGGTCGACGCCGCCGCCCACCCCGCGGTGCCGCACTCCGTCCCCGTCACCACCCTCTGGTACGTCGACGGCGCCGACTACTTCGGCCGCCTCGCCATCCGGCACACCATCGCCACCCGCTTCCTGCGCGAGTACGGCGGCCACATCGGCTACGACGTCCGCCCCACCGCCCGCCGCCGCGGCCACGCCACCGGCATGCTGCGCGCCTGTCTGCCGTACGCGGCCGAACTGGGCCTGGAATCCGTGCTGGTGACCTGCGACACCGACAACACCGGCTCCCGCAAGGTCATCGAGGCCGCGGGCGGCGTCTTCGAGGACGAGCGGGGCGGAAAGCTGCGCTACTGGATCCGAACCGGACTCTCGCGCGTCTAGGACGACATGGACCTGGAAAAGCGACCTCCCCACGCGACTGCCGGACAGCCCCCGGCGGGGCAGGCCGACCCCCGGCCTCCCCAGGCCGAGGGGTGTCTCGCCGTCGCGATCCGGCTGCCGGTGCGGATCGTGGTGCTGGTGCTCGTCGTGCCGGTGCGCCTGGTCTGGGACGCGCTCGCCGTCTGCGGCCGCTTCGTGTACCTCCGCGGCCTGCGACCGGTCGGACGCGCCATCGCCGCCGTGCTGACCTGGCTGCTCAAGGCCGTCTTCGTCTGGCCCTGGGTGGGCCTGTGGCGGTACGTGGCCGTGCCGGTGGGCACCGCCCTCGCCTGGCTCGGGCGGATGCTGGTCGTGGTGCCCGCCGCATGGCTCCACCGGGCCGTCCTGGCCCCGATCGGCCACGGCATCGCCCGGCTGGCCCGGGGCATCGGCGCGGGCGGCGCCTGGCTGTGGCGCCACCTCGTCGCGATCCCGGCCGCGTGGTTCTACGCGCGCGTGCTGACGCCGATCGGCCACGGCATCGTCTGGCTGGCCCGGGCCGTCGGCAGCGGCGCGGCGCTCGCCGGGCGCGGCATCGGCGCCGCCCTGGTGTGGCTGTTCAAGGCGGTCTTCGTCTGGCCGTGGGTGGCCCTGTGGCGGTACGTGGTCGTGCCGGTCGGCATCGGCCTCGCCTGGCTGGGGCGGGTGCTGGTCGTGGTGCCCGCCGCATGGCTGTACCGCACCGTCCTGACCCCGCTCGGCCACGGCCTCGCCTGGCTGGCCCTGGGGATCGGCCGCGGTGTCGCGTGGCTGGCCGGCGGCGTCTGGACCGTCCTGGCGACCCTCTTCCGCTGGATCTTCGTCGTCCCCGTCGTCGCCGTGTGGCGCTGGGTGCTCGCGCCGCTCGGCCGGGCCGTCGCCGTCGTCGCGCGGGAGATCGGCGACGCGCTCGGCCACGCCTGGCGCGTCGCCGGGCACCTCTCCCTCGTCGTCGGCCGCTTCCTCGCCAAACTCCTTCGGTGGATCTTCGTCGAGCCGGTGCGGTGGGTGTACCGCACCCTCCTCACCCCCGTCGGGCACCTGGTCCGCGACGCCGTGTGGCGCCCCGCCGCCCGGGCCGCCACGGAGGTCCGGCGCGCCACGCGCCAGGCCCTCGCCGCCGCGCGGCACAGCGTGCGCCAGGCACGGGCCGATGTGCGGCGCGCGCTGTTCGGGGCGCCGAAGGAAGCGGTGCCGGTGGCGGTGCCGGCTCCCCGGCGGACCACCGACACGCCGGAGCCGCGTAATCTGGAGAAGAATTCTGGGAAAGCAGTTTCCCCGCCTGTGCGGGGGTGATGTCGACCGGCGAATGCCGGGTAGGCGTCATCCAGGACTGCTCCCCGCCGACGCGGGGTTTCCCGGACCGCACACAAGGAGAAGTTCCCCTGGGCAAGCGACAGCCCGAAGGCCCGCCGCCCGCACCCGCGGTGCAGCGCATCCGCCTGCGCTACACCAAGCGCGGCCGCCTCCGGTTCACCAGTCACCGTGACTTCCAGCGCGCCTTCGAGCGTGCGCTGCGCCGCGCCGAGGTGCCCATGGCGTACTCGGCGGGATTCACCCCGCACCCCAAGGTGTCGTACGCCAACGCCGCCCCGACCGGCACGGGCAGTGAGGCCGAGTACCTGGAGATCGCGCTCACCGCGCCGCGCGACCCGGACCAGCTGCGCGAGCTGCTCGACGAGTCGCTGCCGGACGGTCTGGACATCATCGACGCCGTCGAGTCCCGCACCTCGGGCCTCGCCGACCGGCTCACCGCCTCCGTCTGGGAACTGCGCCTGGAAGGCGTGGAACCGGAGCGGGCGCAGCGCGCGGCCGAGCTGTTCCGCGCCGCGGAGTCGGTCGAGGTGCAGCGCCGCACGAAGAACGGCATGCGCACCTTCGACGCCCGCGAGGCCGTCGTGAGCCTGGAGGCGGTCACCGACGGCGAGGGGATCGCCCGCGCCGCCGATAGGACGAGCGACAAGCCCTGTGCGATACTGCGGCTGGTTGTTCGGCACGTGACACCTGCCGTACGACCTGACGACGTCCTGTCCGGTCTCCGAGCCGTGGCCGACCTGGCGCCGCCGGTCCCCGCAGCGGTGACCAGGCTGGCGCAGGGGCTTTTCGATGAAGAGACCGGCACGGTGACCGACCCGCTCGCGCCCGACCGCGAGGCAGTCACGGCCGCCACACCCACGGCCGCCGTATCTGCCGCCGCGAAGGCGCCGGCGCCGGAAGGCCCCCGGTAAGGACGTACGTCGAAGCGCCGCCCTCGTACTCGGGAGCCACCTGGGTCGGGCAGCGCACTGACCGAGACTTTCGCCAGGCCGTCCGCAATTGGGCGTACGGAACCGGCGAGACAAGACATAGAGAGCTCCCGTGCGGCGCCCACGCCCCCGGATGGCGGCCCCGCGCATCTAGCGCGAGCCGCGGACATCACCGGACAAGGCGCGGCGCCCGGGAGCGTGACGGGAGAACCGCCCGCATGCTTGAGCCGAACGAACCCACTGAGGGTCCGCAGAACGACAGCCCCAGCGACACCCTGCCGCCGCGCCGCCGGCGCCGCGCGGCCTCGCGCCCCGCGGGCCCGCCGACGGGCGCCGCCCAGCAGGCGGCGCCGGCCATACCGGCCGCCCCCGCCGCCGAAGAGGCCGCCGAGAGCGACGAGACCACGCCGCCGCCCGCCGCCGCCGAGGACACCACCCCCGCGCCGCGTGCGCGCCGCCGTGCGACGCGTCGCGCTTCGGCGCCCGCTGGTGCTCCGCAGGGTGAGCCGGCGGGTGTTCCGCAGGCCGCTGAGGTCGCGGAGGCCGTCTCGGTCGCCGAAGACGTTGCCGCGCCCGCCGCCGAGGTCGAGGAGGAGCAGGCCCCCGCGCCGCGTGCCCGTCGTCGTGCGAGCCGTCGCGCTTCGGCGCCCGCTGGTGCTCCGCAGGGTGAGCCGGCTGGTGTTCCGCAGGCCGCTGAGGTCGCGGAGGCCGTCTCGGTCGCCGAAGACGTTGCCGCGCCCGCCGCCGAGGTCGAGGAGGAGCAGGCCCCCGCGCCGCGTGCCCGTCGTCGTGCGAGCCGTCGTGCTTCGGCGCCCGCCGGTGCTCCGCAGGGTGAGCCCGCTGGTGTCCCGCAGGCCGCCGAGGTCGCGGAGGCCGTCTCGGTCGCCGAGGACGTCGCCGCGCCCGAGGTCGAGGAAGAGGCGGCTCCGGCGCCGCGTGCCCGTCGTCGTGCGAGCCGTCGCGCCTCCGCGCCCGCCGGTGCTCCGCAGACCGCCGTCGCCGAAGAGACGCCCGCCGTCGCCGAGGAGGCGCCCGCCGCCGAGCCCGAGCCCGAGCCGGCCGCCGAGGACGCCGCCCCGCGCCGTGCGCGCCGCCGCGCCACCCGTGGCACCGCCGCGCCCGCCGCTGAGCCGCAGCCCGCCGAGCAGGCCCCCGAGGCGCCCGCCGCCCAGGCCGCCCCGGCCGAGGAAGCCGACGAGACGGACGACGCCCCCCGCGGCCGTCGCCGCCGCGCCACCCGCAAGACCGCGGCCACCGGATTCTCCGCGCCCGCCGGCCACAAGGCCCGCAAGGCGCAGCTCGCCGACGACGCTGCCGATGGCGGCCGCAAGCCCGCCCGCCCCGCCGTCGCCGTCTTCCAGGCGCCGGTCTTCTCCGCGCCGATGTTCCAGACCCCGGAGAGCGCCGCCGCCGCGGCCGCCGCCGAGGCCGCGGAGGAAGCCGCCGAGAAGCCCGCGGCCCCCGCCCGGGCCGCCGCTCCCGCGCCCGTCGCGGAGGAGGAGACCGGCCCGCGCCGTCGCCGCCGCCGTCGCGCCGCCGAGGAGCAGCCCGCCGCCGAGGAGCGCGAGCCCGTCGCGGCCGTCGAGGAGCAGCCGGCCGACGAGGCCGAGGACAGCACCGAGCAGGCCGACGCCGCCGACCTCGACGACGACGCGGAGGAGTCCGGCGAGCGCCAGGGCCGCCGTCGCCGTCGCGGTGGCCGCCGCCGTCGCCGCGGTGACCTGGCCGACCAGGACGAGCAGCACGACGCCGCCGAGTCCGACGACACCGCCGCCGAGCAGGCGGACCAGGACGCCGAGGACACCGCCGAGCAGGACGCCGAGGACGCCGACGAGGCGGACGAGGCGGACGACGCGGCTTCGGACGGCGCAGGTTCCGGCTCCAGCAGCAGCCGTCGCCGCCGTCGCCGCCGCCGTCGCGCCGGTGACTCCGCCGAGGGCGAGCCGGGCGACAGCGACCCGGAGCGCACGGTCGTCAAGGTCCGCGAGCCGCGGGAGCGGCGTGCGAAGGACCCCGAGCGCGAGCTGGGCACGGGCGCCGACGAGGTCCAGTCCATCAAGGGCTCGACCCGCCTGGAGGCCAAGAAGCAGCGCCGCCGCGAGGGCCGCGAGCAGGGCCGCCGCCGCGTCCCGATCATCACCGAGGCGGAGTTCCTGGCGCGCCGCGAGGCCGTCGAGCGCGTCATGGTCGTCCGCCAGAACGGCGAGCGCACCCAGATCGGCGTCCTCGAGGACAACGTCCTCGTCGAGCACTACGTCAACAAGGAACAGGCGACCTCCTACGTCGGGAACGTCTACCTCGGCAAGGTGCAGAACGTCCTGCCGTCGATGGAGGCCGCCTTCATCGACATCGGCAAGGGCCGCAACGCCGTGCTCTACGCCGGCGAGGTCAACTTCGAGGCGCTCGGCATGGCCAACGGCCCCCGTCGCATCGAGTCGGCCCTCAAGTCCGGCCAGTCGGTCCTCGTGCAGGTCACCAAGGACCCGATCGGCCACAAGGGCGCCCGCCTGACCAGCCAGGTCTCGCTGCCCGGCCGCTACCTGGTCTACGTCCCCGAGGGGTCGATGACCGGCATCAGCCGCAAGCTGCCCGACACCGAGCGCGCGCGCCTGAAGACCATCCTCAAGAAGATCGTCCCCGAGGACGCGGGCGTCATCGTGCGCACCGCCGCCGAGGGCGCGAGCGAGGACGAGCTGCGCCGCGACGTCGAGCGTCTGCAGGGGCAGTGGGAAGAGATCCAGAAGAAGGCGAAGGCGGCCTCCACGAGCGCCCCGGGCCTGCTGTACGGCGAGCCGGACATGACCGTCCGGGTCGTGCGCGACATCTTCAACGAGGACTTCTCCAAGGTCATCGTCTCCGGTGACGAGGCGTGGCAGACCATCCACGGCTACGTCGCGAACGTCGCGCCCGACCTGGCCGACCGCCTCTCGAAGTGGACGTCCGAGGTCGACGTCTTCGCGACGTACCGGATCGACGAGCAGCTCGCCAAGGCCCTGGACCGCAAGGTCTGGCTGCCCAGCGGCGGCTCGCTGGTGATCGACAAGACCGAGGCGATGATCGTCGTCGACGTCAACACCGGCAAGTTCACCGGCCAGGGCGGCAACCTCGAAGAGACGGTGACGAGGAACAACCTTGAGGCGGCCGAGGAGATCGTGCGCCAGCTGCGGCTGCGCGACCTCGGCGGCATCGTCGTCATCGACTTCATCGACATGGTCCTGGAGTCCAACCGGGACCTGGTCCTGCGCCGCCTGCTCGAATGCCTCGGGCGCGACCGTACGAAGCACCAGGTCGCCGAGGTCACCTCGCTCGGCCTGGTCCAGATGACCCGCAAGCGCGTCGGCCAGGGGCTCCTGGAGTCCTTCTCCGAGACCTGCGTGCACTGCAACGGCCGCGGTGTCATCGTGCACATGGAGCAGCCGACCTCCGTCGGTGGCGGCGGCAAGCGCAAGAAGCGCGGCCGGGGCGGCGCGGACCAGCAGGACCACGGTCACGAGCACGCCCACGACACGGACGAGGGCCACGAGCTCGACGCCGACGACGTGGTGGACATCGTCGACATCCACGAGACGGAGGCCGAGGTCGCGGCGGAGGCCGCCGCTCCGGTGGCGCTGCCCGAGCCGGAGTTCGTCCCGGACGAGGAGCTGTACAGCAGCCCGGCCGAGGCCGAGGCCGCCGCCTCGCGCGGTGGCCGCTCCCGGCGCAGGGCCACGCGACGGGCCTCGGCCCCCGCGGTCGCCCCGCGCGCCGAGAGCGCCCCGGCGGAGGACTCGCCCGAGGAGGCCCCGCAGGCCGAGGCCCCCAGGGCCGAGCCGCGCAAGCGCTCGGGCAAGCGGGCCAAGGCCGCCGAGAAGGCCGCGGCCGCCAGGGCCGAGACGGAGGCCGTCGAGGCCGAGGTCCCGGTCGTCGCCTCCGACACCGCGCGCACCGTGGCGCCGGCCGCCGAGGACCCGATGGTGGGCAGCCCCGAGGCCGTCGAGGCGGCGCACGAGGCGCCCGCCGAGGACGCCGCGCCGAAGGGACGTACGCGCCGCCGTGCCGTCCGCAAGGCGACGTCGCCCGCCGGTTCGCCGAAGGCCGCGCAGAGCGAGCCCGAGGCCGCCGAGGTCGTCGTGACCCCGGCGCCCAAGGCCGAGCCGGTGGCGGAGCCCGCCGCCGAGCCCGTGGCAGAGGCGCCCGCCGCCGACGCCGCCCCGGCCCGTCCGCGCCGCCGCGCCGTGCGCAAGGCCGCCGCGCCGACCGCGTCCGAGGAGGCGGCCGTCGTGGTCGTCCCGTCCGCGGACAAGGCCGCACCGGCCGCCCCCGAGGCCCCGGCCGAGGAGACGGCTCCGGCGAAGAAGACGGCCCGCAAGGCCGCCAAGAAGGCGCCCGCGAAGAAGGCCGCCGCCAAGAAGACGGCGGCCAAGAAGACGGCCGCGAAGAAGACGACGGCCAAGAAGGCGTCGAAGGCGACCGCGAAGAAGGCCACCGCGGCGGAGCAGGCGCCCTCGGGCGTCTCCGCGACCGCCTCCGACGAGGGCTGACCGCTTCGCGCTCCGGTGCCCCCCTGTTCTCCCGCGAGGGCTGAGCAGGGGGGCACCGCCGTGTCCGGAAAACAGTGGCACCACAGCTCGAAAGCGTGAAGAGGCCACCCTCGCCTTTGAGCGCGGAAGCAACACCTGTAAAACTCATGCGGTCTGACGGATGAACAGGGGCGTGGGCGCGTCTATGGGGAGACAGCGCGCCCGGGCCAGGGAGGGATGACAGATGGCGCACGTGCGCCTGCGAGGCACGGGACGGCACCGTGCGGTGAAACCGGTCAAGGGCGGACGCCGGGCGGTGGCGCTGGCCACGGTCCTGTCGGCGGCGGGGATCCAGGCCGCGGGCACGGCGGGGACCGCCTCGGCGGACGGCACGCCGACCTGGACCGAGGGCCCGATCTTCAACGATCCGAAGGGCGACGTCGACCAGCAGCACGCGATCCGCACCCGGCTGATCGAGCTGACGAACGCGGCGGTGCCGGGTTCCACGATCAAGGTCGCGGTCTACCACGTGTGGGAGGCCCCCGTGGTCGACGCGCTGGTGGCCGCCAAGCGGCGCGGCGTGCACGTCCAGATCCTGCTGGACGAGACCAGCAAGACCGACCGGCCGGCGAACGGCGCGTACGCCAGGCTCGTCGCCTCGCTCGGCACGAGCACGGCCAAGTCGTCGTTCGTGCGGCTCTGCCCGACGGGGAAGTCGTGCCTGGGCGACCCGCGGTACGGCAAGTCGATCATGCACAACAAGTTCTGGCTGTTCTCGCAGGTCGAGGGCGCCAGGGACGTCGTCGTGCAGACCACGTCGAACTCCACGCCGTCCGCGCACACGAAGTTCTTCAACGACGCGCTGCTGCTGCCGGACAACCCGGCCATGTACGACGCGTACGCCGAGTACTTCTCGGACATGCTCGGCAGGGACTGGCAGGGCTGGGACTACCGCACGGTCAGCAGCGGCCGCTACAAGGCCTACTTCTTCCCGCGCAACGGCACGGTCAACGAGACCGACACCATGTACTCGGTCATGAACAACATCCGGTGCACCTACAAGGACGCGGCGGGCGTCACGCAGCACACCAAGGTCCGCGCGGCCATATTCAAGATCACGCGCGAGCAGATCGCCGACAAGCTGGTCTCCCTGAAGAAGGCCGGCTGCGACGTCAGCCTCCTGTACGCGGAGACCGACAGCGCCAAGAGCCAGGGCGGCACCCCCGGCACCTGGGAGCAGCTGCACGCGTCCGGCGGCCCCTCCGTGCGCTGCTACAACGACGACAGGGACCCGCTGAACCCCGGCACCAAGCTGGTGACGCCCTACATCATCCACTCGAAGTACCTGCTGATCGACGGCATGTACGACGGGCAGCGGAACAAGGTCTCCTTCACCGGCTCGCAGAACTACACGGCGCCCGCGCTGCGCGAGAACGACGAGGCGATCGTCAAGATCGACGACGACTCGGTGCACGACACCTACCGCGCGCACTTCAACCGCACGCGGACCGTCGCCTGGCCGGGCGCGGCCGACGCCACGGACCTGTGCAAGGGCGTCAAGCCGCTGCCGCCGGACGGTGAGAAGCCGACCACGTGAGCGGGGGAGCGGGGCCCGGTTTGACCCCACAGGTGGGGCCCCGTAACCTTGACCGTCGGCGTGTTCCTATGCACGCCCACCCCCTGTAAACCCTTTTCCTCCCGAGCCGCGGGCACTGTCCCGGGACTGGGAGAGGCCGCCTGCTCCCGGGTGGCTGGACTGCGGGGGTCCCGTTCCGAGCGAGAGAGAGATCCGCGTGTACGCCATCGTGCGCAGCGGTGGTCGCCAGCACAAGGTTGCTGTCGACGACATCGTTGAGGTTGACAAGATTTCCACTGCCAAGGTTGGCGACACGGTCGAGCTCTCGACCCTGCTCGTTGTCGACGGCGACGCCGTGACCAGCGACCCGTGGGTCCTTGCCGGCATCAAGGTCCAGGCCGAGGTCGTGGACCACCACAAGGGCGCGAAGATCGACATCCTTCGCTACAAGAACAAGACCGGTTACCGCCGTCGTCAGGGTCACCGTCAGCAGTACACGGCGATCAAGATCACCGGTATCCCCACGGCTGCGAAGTAAGGGACTGAGACAAGATGGCACACAAGAAGGGCGCATCGTCCACTCGGAACGGTCGCGACTCCAATGCTCAGCGGCTCGGCGTGAAGCGCTTCGGCGGTCAGGTCGTCAACGCCGGTGAGATCCTGGTCCGCCAGCGCGGCACCCACTTCCACCCGGGCTCCGGCGTCGGCCGTGGCAAGGACGACACGCTGTTCGCGCTCGACGCCGGTGCGGTGGAGTTCGGTACCCACCGCGGCCGCAAGGTCGTGAACATCGTTCCGGTCGCCTGATCGGTTCCACATCGCGAGGCGGACCTCACTTCCCCGGCGGGGAAGCGGGTCCGCCTTTCGCGTGTTACGTAAGAGACACCCCCCGCACGTTCCTTCTGGAGGCACCCCACCATGACCACCTTCGTGGACCGCGTCGAGCTGCACGTCGCCGCGGGTAGCGGAGGCCACGGCTGTGCCTCCGTCCACCGTGAGAAGTTCAAGCCGCTCGGCGGCCCGGACGGCGGCAACGGCGGCCGTGGCGGTGACGTGATCCTGGTCGTCGACCAGGACGTCACCACGCTGCTCGACTACCACCACAGCCCGCACCGCAAGGCCACCAACGGCCAGCCCGGCGCCGGTGACAACCGCTCCGGCAAGGACGGCCAGGACCTCGTCCTGCCCGTCCCCGACGGCACCGTCGTCATGGACCGCGAGGGCAACGTCCTCGCGGACATGGTCGGCCAGGGCACCACCTTCGTCGCCGGCCAGGGCGGCCGCGGCGGCCTCGGCAACGCGGCCCTCGCCTCCGCCCGGCGCAAGGCCCCCGGCTTCGCGCTGCTCGGTGTGCCCGGCGAGGAGCGCGACCTCGTCCTGGAGCTCAAGACCGTCGCCGACGTCGCCCTGGTGGGCTACCCGAGCGCCGGCAAGTCCTCGCTGATCTCCGTGCTGAGCGCCGCCAAGCCGAAGATCGCCGACTACCCCTTCACGACGCTCGTCCCGAACCTGGGTGTCGTCACGGCGGGCTCGACCGTCTACACCGTCGCCGACGTGCCCGGTCTCATCCCGGGTGCCAGCCAGGGCCGGGGCCTCGGCCTCGAATTCCTGCGCCACGTCGAGCGGTGCAGCGTGCTCGTGCACGTACTCGACACGGCGACCCTGGAGTCCGACCGCGACCCCGTCTCCGACCTCGACGTGATCGAGGAGGAGCTGCGGCTGTACGGCGCGGGCCTGGAGAACCGGCCGCGGATCGTCGTCCTCAACAAGATCGACGTCCCCGACGGCCAGGACCTCGCCGAGATGGTGCGCCCCGACCTGGAGGCGCGCGGCTACCGCGTCTTCGCGGTGTCGGCCGTCGCCCACAAGGGCCTCAAGGAGCTGTCCTTCGGCCTGGCCGAGCTGGTCGCCGCCGCGCGTGCCGCGAAGCCGAAGGAGGAGGCGACCCGCATCGTCATCCGGCCCAAGGCCGTGGACGACAGCGGTTTCACCGTCACCCGCGAGGACGACGGCATCTACCGCGTGCGCGGCGAGAAGCCGGAGCGCTGGATCCGCCAGACCGACTTCAACAACGACGAGGCCGTCGGCTACCTCGCGGACCGTCTCAGCCGCCTCGGCGTCGAGGACCAGCTGATGAAGGCGGGCGCCCGCGCCGGCGACGGCGTCGCCATCGGCCCGGAGGAGAACGCGGTCGTCTTCGACTGGGAGCCCACGATGATGGCCGGCGCCGAGATGCTCGGCCGGCGCGGCGAGGACCACCGCCTCGAAGCGCCCCGCCCGGCCGCCCAGCGCCGCAAGGACCGCGAGGCGGAGCGGGACGAGGCCCAGCGCGCCTACGACGACTTCGAGCCGTTCTAGGCAGCAGGTTTCCCCCTGGCAGCAGCAGGTTTCCCCCTGGCACATGAGAAGGGCCCCGGAGCGAAAGCTCCGGGGCCCTTCTCATGTGCGCGTCGGATCGTGTGCGCGTCGGACCCGTACGTCAGGCGGGGACGCTCACGCGGAGACCGAGTCCTCCGCGCCGTTGGACTCCGAGGGGTCCTGCGCCGTCTCCTCCGCCGCCTCCTCCGCGACGCGCTGGCCGGGGATGTCCGCGTCGATGCGGGAGGCCATGCGGGCGCGGCGGGCGTCGGACTTGGCGCACAGGGCCAGGGCCGCGGCGTTGAAGCGGGTCAGCGACGGCGGGTCCGAGGGGCCCAGGAGGTGCTCCTTCAGCTCGGCGCGGGCCTCGGCGTGGACGTCCAGCTCCGGGGCGCGCACGGACTTCAGGAGGGCCGCCACGCCGTCCGCCTCGGGGACGAGGATCGTCGCCGCGGACACCGTCGGGAAGCTCGCGCGGAACTCGGCCTCCGACATGCCGGCCGTGTTGGCGACGGCGTACGGCTTCTCGCTGCTCAGCCAGTCCGAGACGACCGAGGAGACATCGCTGATCAGCAGGTCCGCCTGGTTGAAGCAGGAGAAGATCGCCGGGCGCGCGCCCGTGATGATCTGGTGCTCCCACTCGGGGAAGGACGCCCAGAAGGCGCTCTCCCACGCGGCCGTCGCCTCGGCCACCGCGGCCTGCGCGTCGCCGTCCGGAGTGCCCTGGAGCATCATCCGCTCCTGCTCGTCGGCGCTCTTGCGGAACTTGCGGGCGGTCAGCTCGTCCAGGGCGGCCGTGCGGCGCTCCAGCTCGGCGGCGACCTCGGGGCCGGGGCGGGCACCGGAGCGCTTGGTGTTGGCCGCGAGGATCATCGCCTTGATGCGCTCGTTGGCCGCGCCGGCGCGCGGGTCCTGGGAGCCGGTCATCGGGTGCGGCTTGTAGAGCAGGCGCACGCCCGGGTCGGCGAGGAGTTCGCGGACGATGTTCTCACCGGCCAGGACGACCGAGGTGTTGCCGGGGTTGCCGTCCCAGCCCTCCCAGGTGGGGGCGTACAGCACGGTCGTGTACGGGCCCGTGGGCGCGCCGGAGAACGGCAGGATCGGGGAGAGCTGCGGGCGGCCCACCTCCACGACGTCCTTGTCGTCGACGCCGATGTCCGCGAGCTGGTAGCGGTCGCGGGCCGCGGGACCGGCCACCCAGACCTCGTCGTAGGCCTTCGCGTACGGGTTGCAGGACGACAGCTTGTCGCTCTCGCCGTGGTTGATGAAGGCGTGCTTGATCGTCGGGATGCGCAGGACCTGCGAGGTCTTCGCGGCGTTCGCCGGGTGCAGCATCATCTTCAGCGTCGAGGTCTCCAGGGAGAACATCGTCGCGACCTTCGGGAAGCAGATGATCGGGACGTCGGTGGCGTCGATCTTCTGCACCATGAACCGCTCGCGCAGCACGATCAGCGGCTTGCCGTCGAGCTTGGAGAGCGTGGAGAGCCACATGTTCGCCTGGTACGCGGAGGTGGTGCCGCCCGAGAAGTACATGGCGACGGTCGGCTTGTACTCGGCCAGCCACTGGTCGAGCCACTCCAGGACCCGCTCGTCGTTCTTCGCCCGCTTCTTGGGCAGCAGCCACGTGGCGAGGTACAGCGCCCCGCCGCCGATCAGCGCGATCGAGACGCCGAGACCGAGGCCGCCCCAGAGCGCGTCCGTGGTGGCCGCGGTGAGCAGCAGGCCCACGGTCGCGGGCACCGAGAACGTCAGCAGGCGGTGGGCCTGGCGACGGTGGAGGAGCCGCGGCGGGGCGGCCGTCAGGTGCAGCGCCGAGGCGTCGATGTTGCGCGTGACGATGGGCAGCGCGCGGGCGCGGCGCACCAGCACGGCGACGGCCTGGCAGCCGAAGTGCAGGGCGTAGAAGGCGAGCAGTGCGATCGTCAGCGGCGACTGCTCGGCCAGCGGCTCGATGCCGTCTATGCGCAGCAGACCCACCAGCACCAGCATGTCGCGCAGGAGCTGGCGGACGGTGACGTCGAAACGGATCTTGCCGAGGAGCGACAGGAGGCCCGGCTGCTTGTACTGCAGATAGATGTCGAGCGCGAGGTTCGCGGCGGCCGCGGCGATGAACACCGGGACGCAGGGGAGCAGCGCGCTCACGAGCTGGGCCGTGAAGAGCGCGAGCATCGTGAACAGCGCGGAGAGCTGCACGATGCGTCGAGGGACGAGTCCGGCAGAGGGCACGGGCGTGGGCTCCTGGCGGGGATGGTGAGGAAATGGAGGGGGAAGTCGAAGTCGACCACTGACCGTATGACGCGCGGTGGCTCCCTAGCAATCTTGCGTGATATCAATCACCGGATATGGGGGCAAAGAAGACGGAACCCCAGGGCCGTTTTTCCCCTCCCGGTCCCTCGGACACCCGGGTCCGCTCCGCGAAACGGGTGCGCGCGCCCTCCGGGTCCTCACGTAGATTGCAGATCCGGGACGTCGGGACGATGTGGGGAAGCGCGTGACAGCGGCAAGGCAGTCGGTGGCAGAGGCCCAGCGGGTCGTCGTCAAGGTCGGGTCGTCGTCCCTGACCACCGCCTCGGGAGGGCTGGACGCCGACCGCGTCGACGCCCTCGTCGACGTACTGGCCAAGAGCCGCGCGGGCGGTGCGCGCGAGATCGTCCTGGTCTCCTCCGGCGCCATCGCCGCGGGGCTCGCCCCGCTGGGCCTTGGACGGCGCCCCAAGGACCTGGCCCGCCAGCAGGCGGCCGCCAGCGTCGGACAGGGGCTCCTCGTGGCCCGCTACACCGCCTCCTTCGCCCGCTACGGCGTACGCGTCGGCCAGGTGCTCCTCACCTCGGACGACATGGCCCGCCGCGCCCACCACCGCAACGCGTCCCGCACCCTGGACCAGCTGCTCGCGATGGGCGCGCTGCCCGTGGTCAACGAGAACGACACCGTGGCGACCGACGAGATCCGCTTCGGCGACAACGACCGCCTCGCGGCCCTCGTCGCCCACCTCGTCCACGCCGACCTGCTCGTCCTGCTCTCCGACGTCGACGGCCTGTACGACGGCGACCCCGCGAAACCCGGCACCTCCAGGATCGCCGAGGTCACGGGCCCCGCCGACATAGCGCACGTCCAGATCGGCAGCGCGGGCAAGGCGGGCGTGGGCACCGGCGGCATGGTCACCAAGGTCGAGGCCGCGCGGATCGCCGCCGCGGCCGGCATCCCGGTCGTGCTGACCTCCGCCAGCCAGGCCGGCGACGCCCTCGCGGGCCGCGCCACGGGCACCTACTTCCACCGCACGGGCCGCCGCTCCGCCGACCGGCTCCTGTGGCTCCAGCACGCCTCCGAGCCGCGCGGCGCGCTCACGCTCGACGACGGGGCGGTGCGCGCGGTCGTCGAGGGCCGCAAATCGCTGCTCCCCGCGGGCATCGCGGCGGTCGAGGGCGACTTCTCGGCCGGTGACCCGGTCGAGCTGCGCGACGCCCGGGGGCGGGCCGTCGCGCGCGGCCTGGTGAACTTCGACGCCAAGGAGCTCCCGCGGCTCCTCGGCCGCTCCACGCACGACCTCGCCCGGGACCTCGGACCCGCGTACGAGCGCGAGGTCGTGCACCGGGACGACCTCGTCCTGCTCCACGGATAACGCCGGGAAAGACCCAGGTCCCGTCCGGCCACGCGCCCCACGGAACGCACCCGTCCCCGGCCGAAAACGATCGGACGCGGCCCCCGCCGGGCGGCCCGCGCGAGGTGAAACTCCCCAAAACCGCCCCGCGGGGCCCCTTGGCCTGCTCAACTCTGTGGAAGACAGTTCCGTACGACCGTTGCGTGGCCGCACCGACACTGCGTAAAGGAGGCCGTCGTGAGACGAGTGCGCCCTGGGGCGGCGTCCCGCGGGTCGGCCGGGCGGGCGCTGACGAGCGTCGCCGCGGGCGAGGCGTACGACGGCGAGGCGGCCGCCGGGCACGAGGGGCAGGCGCGCGAGAGCGGCGAGAGCGAGCCGGCGCAGCTGCCCCGGCTGTGGCACGTCACCCTGAGCGTCTCCGGCGCCCGGACGCCGCTGGACGAGCTGCGCCGGGGCCTGGAGCAGCTCGCCCACGACCACCCCTTCCTCCTCACGAGCCGCTACGCGCCGGACCACGCCGAGATCCGCTACTGGGAAGAGGCCCGCGATCTGCACGACGCCGCCGCGGTCGCGCTGCGGCTGTGGGGCGAGCACCGGCAGAGCGCGCGGTTGCCGGCCTGGGAGATCGTGGGGCTCGAGGTGATCGACCGGGAGACCTACCACCAGCGGATCGCCGAGGGGTACGGGCCGCTTCCGGCCACTCCGGTGGGCGTGCACCCCTTCTGAGCCGCCACCGGCCCCGGACAGCCGGTCTCGGCCACTGGAACACCGGGTGGACGCTCCCCGCGCGGGGTTTACCCTGCGGGCATGACGTCGCTCTCTCCCGTCTCGCCCTACGACAACCTCTCCCCGGTCGCGCGGGCCGCCTACCGCGCCCGCGGCGCCGCCGCCACGCTGGCGCCGCTCCCGCGCGCCACCAAGGACGACGCGCTGCTCGCCATCGCCGACGCCGTGGAGGTGCGGACCGCCGAGATCGTCGAGGCCAACGCCAAGGACGTCGCGCGCGCCCGCGAGGCCGGGACCGACGAGGCGATCGTCGACCGGCTCACCCTCACCCCCGAGCGGGTCCGCGCCATCGCCGCCGACGTGCGGGACGTGGCCGCCCTGCCCGACCCGGTCGGCGAGGTCGTCCGCGGCTCCACGCTCCCCAACGGCATCGACCTGCGCCAGGTCCGCGTCCCCCTCGGCGTCGTCGGGATCATCTACGAGGCCCGCCCGAACGTCACCGTGGACGCCGCCGTCCTGTGCCTGAAGTCCGGCAACGCCGTGCTCCTGCGCGGCTCGTCGTCGGCGTACGAGTCGAACACCGCGCTGGTGCGCGTCCTGCGCGACGCGGTGCACGGCGCCGGGCTGCCCGCCGACGCCGTCCAGCTGGTGCCGGGCGAGAGCCGCGACTCCGTGCGGGAGCTGATGCGCGCCCGCGGCCTCGTGGACGTGCTCATCCCGCGCGGCGGCGCCTCACTCATCAAGACCGTCGTCGAGGAGTCCACCGTCCCGGTCATCGAGACCGGCACCGGCAACTGCCACGTCTACGTGGACGCGGCGGCCGACATCGACATGGCCGTCGACATCCTGATCAACTCCAAGGCGCAGCGCCCCAGCGTCTGCAACGCCGCCGAGACCCTGCTGGTGCACAAGGACATCGCCGACGCGTTCCTGCCGCGCGCCCTGGACGCCCTCGCGGAGGCCGGCGTCACCGTCCACGCCGACGAGCGCGTCCTCGCGTACGGCGACGCGACGAAGGCCACCGTCGTGCCCGCCACCACCGAGGACTGGGAGACCGAGTACCTCTCCTACGACATCGCCGCCGCCGTCGTGGACACCCTGGAGCAGGCCGTCGAGCACATCCGGCTGTGGACCTCCGGGCACACCGAGGCCATCGTCACCACCTCGCAGCAGGCCGCGCGCCGCTTCACGCAGCTCGTGGACTCCACGACGGTCGCCGTCAACGCCTCGACGCGCTTCACCGACGGCGGGCAGTTCGGCTTCGGCGCCGAGATCGGCATCTCCACGCAGAAGCTGCACGCGCGCGGCCCGATGGGACTGCCCGAGCTGACCTCCACCAAGTACATCGTGACGGGCGACGGCCACGTGCGGTGAGATCCGCGCACGCCGAATTCCCTTGCGCCCTGCCCAAATTGCCCCTTCCAGGTCTAGGCTGGAAGGGTGCCGGAGGACGTGGGGGGCACGCCGTCGTTCCCTGACGGCCGGGAGCCCGACGACGAGCGCGACCGCGGGGGCGCGGACGAAGAGTTCGCCTCCGTGGTCTTCGACGAGGACTTCGTCCGGGCCGCCGCGATCCATGAACCGTCGGCCGTGGAGCGGCTGTTGGCCGCCGCCCAGGCGCGCGCCGAGGCCTCCGAGGCGGAAGCGCGCCGGGGCCGCCCCCGCCGCCCGGGCCACGACACGGCGGACGACGACTTCTACGACGACGTCCTCGGCCTCCACGACGGCACCGGGTACGGCCCCGACGACTTCGACGACGCCCACATCGACGACGCCGACGACCCCGACGGCTACGGCCGCCCCGGCCGCCACCCGGCCCGCTGGCACCGCCCCGTCGCCTGGGTGCTCGCCCTCCTGCTGGGCGTCGGCATGGTCGCCCTGGCCTTCGCCGCGGTCTACCGGGGAGCCTCCTCGGAGCGCCAGGACCACGTGCCGGCCCCCGCCTCCACCGGAAGGGGGCCGACCGCCGACACCGCCGGGAAGGAGCTGACCCCGACCTCCTCGGCCCCGGCGGAATTCGGCCGTCCGGCCGTCCCGGCGGAGCCCCGCACCCCATGAGGCCGGGGCGGAACCCGACGTGCGGTGGGGCGTTTACCCGGCCGCCCGCCGACCTACTCTGAAGGTATGGGCGGGCCGGCAGAGCCACCCGCCGGAGCCCCCGAGGGCGCTCCCGGCGGCGGTGAGGACGAGTACGGCTCGGTCGTCTTCGACGAGTCGTTCGTACGGGCTGCGCGCCTGCAGGAGTTCTCCGCTCAGGAGCGCATGGGGGACCACACACGCGCCGTGCGCCGCATCCCGGTGCTCCACCGCGGCCTGTCCCGGCAGGCCGCCCTCCTCGTCGTCCTGATCGCCCTGGCCTTCGGCACGGCGATCTTCATGGGCATCCGCCACCCCTACCAGGGCCCTGGGCCCAAGCGCTCCGAGTCACTGCGGATGACCGTGATCCCGCTCGCTCCGCAGGGCCGTGTGCCCGGCTCCGCGAAGGTCGCCGAGCTGTACGCGCACAGCCCCGCCGGGCGCCTGCGGGCGGGCGCGGGCGGCATCGAGGTGCCCGACGCGCACCGCACCGCGCATTTCTCGGACAGTCAGGTGACGGCCGCCCTGACCACCGCCAAGGACTACCTGGTCGCCTCCTCCCTCGACCCCGCCACGCTCACCGGCGGCTCACCGCGCTCCGTGCGGATGCTCCTCGACCCGCGGCAGTTCGGGCAGTTCGACCAGAGCTTCACCCGGCCGGCCGCCGACGGGCGGCACGCGCCGACCGGCTGGCTGGTGCGGTTCGACCCGACGAGGACCGCGCTCGCCGACCAGCAGGTCAGGGTCCGGGGCACGCTGCGGCTCGCCGAGACGGACCGCGACACCCTGGAGGTGAGCGCGGACCACACCTTCGTCTACGCGCTGCGGCCCCTGGGCACGGGCGGGGCCAAGGCGTCCCTGTTCACCGTCCGGCGTGAGCTGCACTTCCGCTTCGACCGCGACGACCTGCGGACGCACCGGGCCGAGCTGGCCGCCTCCACGACCCAGGCCGGGCCGCTCACCTGCGCGGCCGACTCGGCGAACCAGCTGCGGCCGCTGCTCGCCGGGGAGCGGGCGAAGGCGGGCGGCCCGGCCGGCACCGACCCGTACGCCACCGGGCGGGCGACGGCGCTGTGCGGCTCGCTGGCGGCCGCCGCCCAGCCCTCGCTCTGACCGGCCCCCGTGGGCGCCCGGGTCCGGCGCCCTACTTGTCCGGCGAGGGGCGGTCGGTGTCCTGGCCGCCCTGCCCCGTGAACTTCCCGCGCAGCTTGCCGCCCAGGTCCCCCGCGCCGCCCGCGAGGTCGCTGACCAGCTTCATCAGCGGGTCCTTGCTGCTGCGCACGTCGTCCGCGTACGCGGCTGCCGACTGCCGGAAGGAGTCGGAGACCGAGGTGTCCTTGTCCTCGTCGCGGCGCGGGTAGTGCCCGTCCATGATCCGCTGGAAGTCGCGGGACTCGGCCCACTTCTTCAGCTCGGCGGCGCGCACCGTGGCGAACGGGTGCGTGCGCGGCAGGACGTTCAGGATCTTCAGGACCGAATCGCGCAGGTCGCCCCCGGCCTCGTACTCCTCGGCCTGCTCCAGGAACGCGTCCACGTTCATCTCGTGCAGGTGGTTGCCGCCCGCGAGCTTCATCAGGCCGCGCATGGAGGCCTTGATGTCCTGGCCGACCAGCAGGCCCGCGCGGTCGGCGGACAGCTCCGACTTGCGGAACCACTCCCGCAGCGCCGTCACGATCGCCATGATCGCGACATTGCCCAGCGGGATCCACGCGACCTTCAGCGCGAGGTTGGTCAGGAACAGCAGGACCGTGCGGTACACCGAATGGCCGGACAGGGCGTGCCCCACCTCGTGACCGACGACCGCCCGCATCTCCTCCTCGTCCAGCAGCTCCACGAGGCCGGTGGTCACGACGATGATCGGCTCGTCCAGGCCGATGCACATCGCGTTGGGACTGGGGTCCTGGTTGACGTACATCGGTGGGACCTTCTCCAGGTCCAGGATGTAACAGGCGTCCCGCAGCATGGTGTTGAGGTGCGCGAACTGCGCGTCGGAGACCCGCACGGAGTCCGAGAGGAACAGCAGCCGCAGGCTCCGCTCGGGCAGCAGACCGCTGAGCGCCTTGAAGACCGTGTCGAAACCGCTGAGCTTGCGCAGGGCCACCAGGGCCGAGCGGTCCGCCGGATGCTCGTAGGCCCGCGAGGAGATGCCGGGGAAACGCCTGCGCTGCCGGCCCGGCACGCGCTCGTGGCCCTCGCCGCGCGCGCCGGTGCCGTGGTGGTTGCCGTCGGTCATGCCGATTCCCCCATGTCTGATCCTCCTCATGCCCCCGAGGTGGGGCCCAGCCTAGGCGGAGATACCGTGACAGGGCAGCGCACAGAAGGAGTCTTCCGTCATGGAGCACAACGCCGGGGCAGCCTGGTTCACGGAGGCGGCCAAGGCCGCCGAGCAGCAGGGAGCCGGCAATCTGCTGCGGATCGTGCTGATCGTCATGGTCGTCGGATGCGTCCTCGTGGGGTGGTTCCTGCTGCGCGGGTACCGCCGGGGCGGGGACGAGGACCAGCCGGGCGGGCCCGGCGGCGAGCAGGGCCATCGGGGCGACGGGCGGGGCCCGCGAGACGGCGGCGACGGCCGCGAGAGCTGAGTCGGCGTGAGCCGGAGCCGGGCCCCCGCATACGATGGCCCGGAAGTCCTTATGTCCATCCCACCCCCGGATAGGTCCTGCCTGAGATGAGCCTCCACAGCACCGCCGCCCAGCTGGTCACTCTCGCCTCCGAGGGCGGCGAGCACGGTGGCAACCACGAAAGCCTCAGCCCCCTCCTGACCGGTGGCGGCGCGTTCGCCGCCCTCCTGCTGCTCCTGTGGATCACCACGCGCTTCAACCGGGACCGCTAGGAACCGTCGGGGCCGCCGGGACCCCGGGAACCGGCGGGACCGGAGCGGGGCCCCTCGGCCGGGCCGGTAGGGTCTGCACGCATGGGAGAGCAGGACATGCCTACCGGTCCGGAGAACTTTCCGGGGACCGGTCCGGTGAGCAACGGCAAGCGCCGCCTCGGCGTCATGGGCGGCACGTTCGACCCGATCCACCACGGACACCTCGTGGCGGCCAGTGAGGTCGCCGCGCAGTTCCACCTGGACGAGGTGGTGTTCGTGCCGACCGGGCAGCCGTGGCAGAAGAGCGACAAGCGGGTGTCCCCGGCCGAGGACCGTTACCTGATGACGGTCATCGCGACCGCGGAGAACCCGCAGTTCTCCGTGAGCCGCATCGACATCGACCGCGGCGGGGCGACCTACACCACGGACACGCTGCGGGACCTGCGGGCCCTCAATCCGCAGACGGACCTCTTCTTCATCACGGGCGCCGACGCCCTCGGCCAGATCCTCACCTGGCGGGACACGGAAGAGCTGTTCTCCCTCGCGCACTTCATCGGTGTGACCCGGCCCGGCCACACCCTGGCCGACCCCGGCCTCCCCAAGGGCGGTGTCTCCCTGGTGGAGGTGCCGGCCCTGGCCATCTCGTCCACGGACTGCCGCGCGCGGGTCGCCAAGGGCGATCCTGTCTGGTACCTCGTGCCGGACGGCGTGGTGCGTTACATCGACAAGCGCGAGCTGTACCGCGGCGAATGAGCCGAGAGGGGCACCACCGGTGAACGACCGACAGTACGACCCTTATGCGGGCGGCGACCCGTATGCGGGCGAGTACGGGGGTGCGTACGCGGCGGACCAGTACGGGGGTGCCCAGTACGGGGGCGACCCGTACGGGGCCGACCAGTACGGGGTCGATCAGTACGAGGTCGTCGGGTACGACGAGTACGGGCAGCCGGTGTATCAGCTGGTGCGGCAGCCGCAGGGGCAGCAGCAGAGGCAGCAGCCCCAGGTGCCCCAGCAGTCTCAAGCGCCCGAGCAGTACCAGGCGCCTCAGCAGCCGCAGGTGCCCCAGCAGTACCAGGGGTACGGGTACGACCCGTACGCCGGCGCGCAGCAGCAGGCGTACGACGCGCAGGCCCCCACCGCGACCTCGTACGAGAACACCGCCTGGGTCCCTCAGCAGCAGCAACCGCAGGCCCCGCGGCCCCCGCAGGACCTTCCGCCCGAACCGGAGCCGGAGCCTGAGCCGCAGCCGCGGACGGCGTCGCAGCCGGACTACAAGACCGAGCAGTTCTCGTTCATCGAGGAGCCCGACGAGGACTCCGAAGACGTCATCGACTGGCTGAAGTTCACCGAGAGCCGCACCGAGCGGCGCGAGGAGGCCAAGCGGCGCGGACGCTCCCGCGTCGTCGCGCTCGCCGTGGTCCTCGCCCTGGTCGTCGCCGGCGGCGTCGGCTACCTGTGGTTCGCGGGCCTGCTACCGGGCCGGTCGGGCGGCGAGGACGGCGCCGCGGGCGCGGGCGGACCGCAGAAGCGCGACGTGATCGTCCTGCACCTGCACAACACCAAGGCCGGTGGCACCTCCACCGCGCTCCTGGTGAACAACACCACCACCGGCCAGGGCGCCACCGTCCTGCTCCCGAACTCCCTGTCCGTCTCGGACGACAACGGCAGCGCCACGACGCTCGGCAAGTCCGTCGACGACGACGGCTCGACGGGCACCAGGGAGGCCATCGACACGGTCCTCGGCACCGAGGTCGAGGGCACCTGGCGCCTGGACACCCCGTATCTGGACAACCTCGTGGAGCTCGTCGGCAACATCGACGTCGACACGGACGCCGACGTGCCCGACCCGAAGGCCGGGAAGGGCGAGGCGCCCCTGGTGAAGAAGGGCGAGCGGCAGACCCTGAGCGGGCCGATGGCCGTCGCCTACGCCACCTACCGCGCGTCCGGCGAGAGCGAGAGCGCGCAGCTCGCCCGCTTCGGCCAGGTCATGCAGGGCGTCCTGCGCAAGCTCTCCTCCGACCCGCAGGCGGCCACGACCACCGTGGAGTCGCTCACCCAGATCCTCGACCCCTCGCTGAAGGAGAAGGACCTCGGCGCCTTCCTCGCCAAGCTCGCCGAACGCGCGAAGGGCGGCGACTACAAGACGACGCTGCTCCCCGTACGGGCGGACGGCACCCTCGCCGACCAGGCCGGCGACCGGGTGGTCAAGGACATCCTCGGCGGCGCGGTGAAGAGCCCCGAGCAGGGCGCGGCCGTCCGGGTCGCCGTCACGAACGCCTCCGGTGCCAAGGGCGCGGCGCAGGAGGCCCGGATCTCCCTGGTCAACGGCGGCTACACCTTCGTCGACGGCGGCGCGGGCTCCGCGGCCAGGACCGCCTCCCGGGTCACCTACGCCGACGCGGCGCGGAAGGCGCAGGCCACCGAGGTCGCCAAGACCCTCGGCCTGCCCACCGGCGCCGTCCGCAAGGGCCGCACCACGGCGAACGCCGACGTCTCCGTGATCCTCGGACAGGACTACGCGACGAGGTGAGAGCGCGGGTCGCGGGGGCGGTGACGCAATCGTCTGGGGCGGGGGCGGCGGTCCGTGAGACCCTGGGGGTGTCTTGACCATCTGAAGGAAAGCTCACCAGTGACCGCCACGGACCGCTCCACCGAGCTCATCAACGTCGCCGCCCAGGCGGCTGCCGACAAGCTCGCGCACGACATCATCGCGTACGACGTCAGCGACGTGCTCTCCATCACGGACGCCTTCCTGCTCGCCTCCGCGCCCAACGACCGCCAGGTCAAGTCGATCGTCGACGAGATCGAGGAGCAGCTGAACAAGCAGCTCGGCGCCAAGCCGGTCCGCCGTGAGGGCGACCGCGACGCCCGCTGGATCCTCCTCGACTACGTCGACATCGTCGTGCACGTCCAGCACAGCGAGGAGCGCGTCTTCTACGCGCTCGAGCGCCTGTGGAAGGACTGCCCCGAGATCGACCTGCCCGAGGAGGCGAAGGCGACCCGCGGCAAGGCCGCCCAGCACGCCGAGCAGCAGCGGGCCGAGGAGGCTGACCTGGACGGTGAGCTTCGGTGAACAACCGCGGCTGCCGGATCATCCTGTGGCGGCACGGCCAGACGGCCTGGAACCTTGAGCGCCGCTTCCAGGGCTCCACGGACATCGAGCTGACCGACACGGGTGTCCACCAGGCCAGGCGCGCCGCCCGGCTGCTCGCCTCCTTGAAGCCGGACGCGATCATCGCGTCCGACCTCAAGCGGGCGGCGGCCACCGCGAGCGAGCTGGCCGCCGTCACCGGCCTCCCCGTGACGTACGAGGAGGGCCTGCGGGAGACGTACGCCGGTGCGTGGCAGGGCCTGACGCACGACGAGATCATCGCCCGCTTCGGCGAGCAGTACGCCGCGTGGAAGCGCGGCGAGTCGGTGCGCCGGGGTGGCGGCGAGCTGGAGACCGAGGTCGCCGACCGCGCCGCGCCCGTCGTGCTGCGCCACGCGGACAAGCTGCCCGACAACGGCACGCTGGTCGTGGTCAGCCACGGCGGCACCATCCGCACCACGATCGGCCGCCTCCTCGGTCTGGAGTCCCTCCACTGGGAAGGGCTCGGGGGTCTCTCCAACTGCTGCTGGTCGGTCCTCGGCCAGGGCGCGCGCGGCTGGCGCCTGCTCGAGCACAACGCCGGCACGCTGCCGGAGCCGGTGCTCGGCGACGACGACTGAGCGCCCGCGGACCGCTCGGCCGCCCGGTCGGGCGGGCACCGGACCCGGATTTCACATTCCGGCTGGTCGCAGGCTAAAGTTCTTCTTGTTCGGCCCGCAGAGCGGGCCGGAACACCACGCGGCTCGATCCGCGTGGGGCAAGGGGCTATAGCTCAGTTGGTAGAGCGCCTGCATGGCATGCAGGAGGTCAGGAGTTCAATTCTCCTTAGCTCCACAGTTCGGAAATCCCGTCCCCGTCAGGGGGCGGGATTTTCTGTTGTGCCGCCCCGCGCTCGCCGGCCTCCCGGCGTCGGTGCCGTGTCCGGACTGGTACGAAGGCGTCGCTGACCGGCCCGCTCGGAGCGTGGCAGAATCAAACGGCCGGAAGGGGACGCAGCCCGAGGGAGGGAGAGCGCGATGCCTGCGAGCATCCTCGAAGAGGTCGACCGCCTCTTCGACGCGGCGGCGACACGAGGCCGTGCCGCGCTCCGAACGCTCCTCAAGTGTCCTTCCTGCGGCTCGGCCCACGTCGCCCAAGTACTCGGTGACAACGGCGGGGTCAGTTACGTCTGTACCGCCTGCGGCCACAGCTGGAGCTGATCGATGGGTGCACACAGGCGGAAATGCGACTGGTGCGGCAGTGGCACACCGATCGTCCGCGACATGGAGCCGGTCAACGCCGAGTACCAGTACTGGTGCGAGGAATGCGCCCGCGCGCTGATCATAAAAGGCGACCCCATCGAGACCTACCGGGAGCTCGAAGGGGAGCCGATCTACGGCCGGTTGCTCGACGAGCACTGCACCCTCAAGCGGTTCTACTCGTTCGCCACCGCGTGACCTCGGTCAGCAAAAACCCCAAAGCGGTCACTCCGTAGAGGGCGGACAGCGTCATCTGGCCATAATTCTGGCCGAGTTCGAGACGCCCGGCTCCGTGCGGCACCCACCACAGGGCGTACGAGCAGAAGACGAGTAAGACGGCCCCGGCGCCCGTCCAGCGGACCCGGCCGCCCCGGCGGGCCGCCTCGGTCCCCAGGAGCAGCACCATCGGCACGCACCACACCCAGTGGTGCGACCACGACACCGGGCTCACCAGGAGCGCCGTCGCCGCGCAGGACAGCGTGGCCCGGGCCCGCTCCCCGCGCAGCGCGGCGGCCACCGCGACGCCGAGGCCGAGCGCACCGCACGCCGCCGCCGACACCATCCACCAGACGCCGGGCTCGGTGGTGTGCAGGAGCCGCGCGAGGACACCCCGCAGCGACTGGTTGGCGGTGTCCTCCACGAGCCCGACCCGGCCCGCCTCGAAGACCATCCGGGTCCAGAACCGCCACGAGTCGCGGGGCAGGACGACCCCCGCGAGGAGCGTCGCACAGGTGAACGAGACGACCGCCACGCACGCGTGCCGTACCGGGGGCCGCCACCCGCCGCGCCGCAGTGCCTGTGCGGCCCCGGTCAGCAGCAGGAACACCGCGAAGAGGCCGGGGGTGAGTTTGATCGCCGCGGCGATGCCGATGCCCGCCCCCGTCCAGCGGTGCCCGGGCCGCCGGGACAGGTCCCACAGGACGAGGACGGCGAGCAGCAGGTTGATCTGTCCGTAGCGCAGCGTCGTCCACACGGGCTCGCACCAGACGGCGGCCGCCGAGACCCACAGGGCGCTCTCCGCGCGGACGTGCTCCACGCGCGCGTGGCCGCCCTCCTCGACGAGCCGCAGGGACAGGGCGACGAACGCCCACAGGAGGAACAGGTTGCCCAGGGTCGCCAGGGCGCGCATGTCCGGGATCTCCAGGAGGGTCAGCGGCGTGAACAGGAGCGCCGCGAACGGCGGGTAGGTGGTCGGCAGATGGGCTTCGGTGGTGCGCAGCGCGTAGAGGTCGCCGCCCGCGCGCGCCGTCTCGCCCTCGGCGCGGTAGACCATGAGGTCGATCATCGAGACGTCGGCGGCGCGCTGCGCGAGCCAGAAGGCCGTGAAGGAGAACAGGCAGGCCCCGGCGGCCAGCGGGACGCGGCGGCGGGTGGCGGCGAACGCGATCACGGTCACGCAGGCTGACAGTACCGGCCTTATCGGGCGGTATCGGTCCAGACCGGAAACGATTTGGTGGAGCACGGGTATGACCGTGTAATGTTGGCGGAGCCGCCGGGGAAACCGGGCGGACACAGCAAGGGGCTATAGCTCAGTTGGTAGAGCGCCTGCATGGCATGCAGGAGGTCAGGAGTTCAATTCTCCTTAGCTCCACAGCAGATGAGAGTGGGCCACCCGGATCGGGTGGCCCACTTCTCGTTTCCGGCGCATTCTCCGCCGCTCACTGCCGCCCGCTGCCGAGCGCCCGCCGGCCCCGGCCGGGCGGGAGCGCGGCGGGCGGGGAGGGCCGGGCAGGGGGCGCCGCCTTCGGGTCCTCCTCGATGCGCAGGGCGAGCGCCGGGCAGCGGCGCACCGCGCGCGAGGCACGTGCTTCGGAGTAGCGCGGTACGGAGGCCTCCGCCACGGAGGGGAAGCCGTCCGGGCCGAGCTGGATCAGCTCCGGGACGATGTCCGCGCACAGCCCGTGCCCTTCACACAGGGTCCAGTCGACGGCCAGCTTGCGCCCGCTGGGCGCCGTGACCGGCGGAGCCTCGGCCTGGAGCGGCAGGACGCCCTCGACGGGGCGGCCGCAGCCGTCCCCCAGGACATGTGCCGCGAGGTCGTCCGTGAACGCCGCGAGCGTGGACTCCAGGAAGGCCGCGGAGCCGTCGGGGTGCTTGCACGCCCCGCGCCGCTTCACGGCCCGGGTCACCTCGCGCAGCGCCTCCAGGGCGGTCGGCCCGCCCCCCTGGAGCACGTCCGCGAGGCCGCGGGCCGCCGCGGGCAGCCCGAGGTAGCAGGGACCGCACTGCCCGGCGCTCTCCCCGGCCAGCCAGTGGGCGACCCGCAGGGACTCGCCGAGCGGGCAGGTGCCCTCACCGATCGGCAGGATCGCGCCCGCCCCCAGCGTCCCGCCGCAGGCCTCCAGGCCGGCGCGCGAGACGACCGCGTCGTGCGCGGTGACACTGTCCAGCCACTTGCCGTGATAGCCGCCCGTCAGCACGCCCTGGGGGAGCGGCGGGGCGCCGGCGAGCTGGAGGACGTACCGCAGGGGCACTCCGGTGGGGACCTCCACGACCATCGGCCGGGCGACCGCTCCGGAGAGGGTCAGCAGGACCGTGCCGGGCTCCTCGCGCAGCCCGGTGCGGCCGTAGCGGTCGGCGCCGATCCGCGCGGCCACGGCGAGCTGGGCGAAGGTCTCCGCGTTGGAGAGCAGCGTGGGCGCGCCGCCGACCCCGGAGTCGGACGTACGCACCTTGCGGCCGGGCGGCAGCGGGGGGCCGCCGTCGGCCGAGCGGACGAGGGCGGAGGACTCGCCGGTGACCATGCGCACCGGATTGCGCTGCACCCGCGCGCGCAGGGCCGAGCCGCGCCGGTTGCCGAGGCCGCGCTCGGCGAGGGCGGCGTGCATCGACGCCTCGGTGGAGTCGCGGGTCACGCCGATGACGAGGGTGCGGGCGCCGAGGGCCTCCGCGGCGAGCAGGGCGCCGTCCAGGATGAGGTGCGGGGCGCGGTTGATGAGGACGGTGTCCTTGCGGCAGGCGGGTTCGTCCTCGCTGCCGTTGACGACCACCACGGGGCGCACCCCGCGGCGTATCGCCGCCTCGGCGACGGCCCGCAGTTTGCGGGCGAACGGGAACCCGGCGCCGCCGCGGCCGCGCAGCGCGATGTGCTCGGCGAGGCGGGCGAGCGGTTCGCCCGCCATCGGCTCCAGGGGGCCGTGCACCTTCAGGTGCATGGTCAGGTCCAGGCGTTCGACGAGGTCGAAACCCGAGGTGAGCAGGGGGAGGCCGACGACGCGGACCTCGGGGACGTCGGGCAGCGGCGCGTTCACGGGTGGCCTCCGGTGGCGGCGTTCCAGGGCTCGCCCGTGCTGGGGGCCTGATAGGGCCGGGGCAGCGGCTCGGTGGCGGGGCCGCTGTCGTACCCGGAGTCGTGGCGGGGCCACCGCGCCGTGTCGTACGCGGGCTGCGGGGGGATGTACGGGGCCTGCGCGGGCGGGGGCGGGCAGGGGGTGGGCCAGCGCTCCGCGGGTTCCGAGCGCGGTGGCGGGGGGCCGGCGGGGCGCGCGGGCTCGGTCAGCGCCCGGTAGGCCGCCCAGATGCCGGCGACGGGACCGGGGGCGGGGGCGTGCTCGGGGCTCGCGTCGGGCAGCGGCGGGAACAGGGGGCCTCGTACGGGAGGGTGGCCCGGGGGCGGCGGGGTGCCGAGCTCCGGTTCGAGCAGGGCCAGGAGGCGGGCGGCGACCTCCCGCTTGACGGGCGGTGGTGCCGCGCGCAGGGCCACGGCCCCGGCGACGGCGACGAGGCACAGGCAGTACATGGTGATCACCCACGGCTTCGGCGGCCGGCCCGCGTACAGGCCGTGGACGAGCGCCGCGCACCAGGCGGGGTAGGCCAGCGTGTGCAGCGCCCGCCAGCGCGAGGCGACCCGCGCGGGGGAGGCGAAGGCGCTGCGCAGGGCGCCGGTGACCCCTGTGACCACCATGAGCAGCCCCGCGAGGGAGCCGAGGCCGATGAGCCCGGCGCCGCCGGTGACGCCCAGTCCGAAGGGCACCAGGGCGCCGAGGAGCGGCACATGGTCCAGGGCGACCTTGACGGTGCCGTGGAGCAGCAGGAAGCCGACGGAGGCGACCGCCGTGGCCCGGTGCACGGCCTGGGCGAGCAGCCGCTGGCGCGAGCGCAGGAAGAGGCGGTCGGTGGCGACCAGGCCCCACACCACGGCCGCGGTGAGGGAGACCAGGCACAGGACGCCGGTGGTGAAGTCCAGGGCGGCCCGCAAGCCGTCACTGCCCGCGAGGACGAGCAGGGGTATCAGCAGCAGTGCTCCGGCGCCGAGCAGACGGCTGCGGCGATGAGGGTGCGATGAGTTCATGGGGGCGGCTCCGAAAGGTTCGGTCCCGCCGCATGCTAAGTCGCTCCATACCGGTGGGTACGAGGTTTGAGTTATTGCGTTGTTATCAAAGGGTCATGTGCTCGTGGTGTTGCCCCGATAGTGGGCGGTACGCGGAGTAACCATTGGCCAAGGGTCGCGGGCGCGGAAGTCCGGCGCCCCGCCCGCCGGCCCCGCGCAACCCCGCCCGCAGACCCGCGCCACCCCGCCCGCCGGCTCGTCGCGGGCCGCGGGAGGGCTGCGGTACCCTGACGCCATGCGTGCCGTACGCCTTCTGCTTGGCGGGCCGCGCTGATCACTCCCGACCGCCGCTGAATCGCGGTCGGCATCGGCGCGGCGTCCCCTCCTGTGCGAGGGGCATTTTTGTTTGACCCACACGGTCAATTCCGCAGGCAGAGACGATCGATGGAGCTTTGAGGATCATGAGCGAAACGAATTCTGCCGCCGCCTCCGAGGTGGCCGCGCCGCACCGCTACACGGCCGCTCTGGCCGCTGACATCGAGGCACGCTGGCAGGACTTCTGGGACGCCGAGGGCACCTACGAGGCGCCGAACCCGAGCGGTGAGCTGGCCGCGCGCGACGAGGCCGAGGCCGCTCTGGCGGCCAAGCCCAAGAAGTTCGTCATGGACATGTTCCCGTACCCCTCCGGAGCGGGCCTGCACGTGGGCCACCCCCTGGGGTACATCGCCACGGACGTCTTCGCCCGCTTCCAGCGCATGACCGGGCACAACGTCCTGCACACCCTCGGCTTCGACGCCTTCGGCCTGCCCGCCGAGCAGTACGCCGTGCAGACGGGCACCCACCCCCGGGTCTCCACCGAGGCCAACATCGAGAACATGAAGGCCCAGCTGCGCGCCCTGGGCCTGGGCCACGACAAGCGGCGTTCGTTCGCGACGATCGACCCGGACTACTACAAGTGGACCCAGTGGATCTTCGTCCAGATCTTCAACTCCTGGTACGACGCCGACGCCAAGAAGGCCCGCCCGATCGCCGACCTGGTCGCGCAGTTCGACAGCGGTGACCGCGCGGTTCCGGGCTCCACGCGCGCGTGGAGCGAGCTGAACGCCGCCGAGCGCGCCGACGTACTGAGCCAGTACCGCCTGGCCTACGCCTCCGACGCGCCCGTCAACTGGTGCCCGGGCCTGGGCACCGTCCTGGCCAACGAGGAGGTCACCGCCGACGGCCGCTCCGAGCGCGGCAACTTCCCCGTCTTCAAGGCCAAGCTGCGCCAGTGGAACATGCGTATCACCGCGTACGCCGACCGCCTGCTGGACGACCTGGACGCGCTGGACTGGCCCGAGGCCATCAAGCTGCAGCAGCGCAACTGGATCGGCCGCTCCGAAGGCGCCCGCGTGAACTTCCCCGTGGGCACCGAGGGCGACGCCATCACCGTCTTCACCACCCGCCAGGACACCCTGTTCGGCGCGACCTACATGGTCCTGGCGCCCGAGCACGAGCTGGTCGACAAGGTCGTCCCCGCGGCCTGGCCCGAGGGCACCCACGAGGTGTGGACCGGCGGCCACGCCACACCGGCCGAGGCCGTCGCCAAGTACCGCGCCTTCGCCGCCTCCAAGTCCGACGTGGAGCGCCAGGCCGACGCCAAGGAGAAGACCGGCGTCTTCACCGGCGTCTACGCCACCAACCCGGTCAGCGGCGAGCAGGTCCCCGTCTTCATCGCCGACTACGTCCTGATGGGCTACGGCACCGGCGCGATCATGGCCGTCCCGGCGCACGACAGCCGTGACTTCGCCTTCGCGCGCGCCTTCCACCTGCCCATGCGCTGCGTGGTGGAGCCCTCGGACGGCCGCGGCACCGACACCAGCACCTGGGACGACGCCTTCTCCTCGCACGAGGCGAAGCTGATCAACTCCTCGAACGAGGAGGTCTCCCTGGACGGCCTGGACGTCACGGGCGCCAAGGCCCGCATCACCGGCTGGCTGGCCACCCGCGGCATCGGCGAGGGCACCGTCAACTTCCGCCTGCGCGACTGGCTGTTCAGCCGCCAGCGCTACTGGGGCGAGCCCTTCCCGATCGTCTACGACGAGGACGGCATCGCCCACTCGCTGCCCGAGTCGATGCTGCCCCTGGAGCTGCCGGAGGTCGACGACTACTCGCCGCGCACCTTCGACCCGGACGACGCGGACACCTCCCCGGAGACCCCGCTGTCCCGCAACGAGGACTGGGTCAACGTCACCCTGGACCTGGGCGACGGCCCCAAGAAGTACCGCCGCGAGACCAACACCATGCCCAACTGGGCCGGTTCGTGCTGGTACGAGCTGCGCTACCTGGACCCGGGCAACGACCGGCAGCTGGTCGACCCCGCCGTCGAGCAGTACTGGATGGGCCCGCGCGAGGGACAGCCCACCGGTGGCGTCGACCTGTACGTGGGCGGCGCCGAACACGCCGTGCTGCACCTGCTGTACGCGCGCTTCTGGTCCAAGGTGCTGTTCGACCTGGGGCACATCTCGTCCGCCGAGCCCTTCCACAAGCTGTACAACCAGGGCATGATCCAGGCCTACGTCTACCGGGACAGCCGCGGCTTCCCGGTGCCGGCCGCCGAGGTCGAGGAGCGCGACGGGCAGTTCTTCTTCGCGGGCGAGCAGGTCAAGCGCGAGCTGGGCAAGATGGGCAAGTCCCTGAAGAACGCCGTCACGCCGGACGAGATCTGCGCCGAGTACGGCGCGGACACCCTGCGGCTGTACGAGATGGCGATGGGCCCCCTGGACGTGTCGCGTCCCTGGGACACCCGTGCGGTCGTCGGCCAGTACCGCCTGCTGCAGCGCCTGTGGCGCCTGATCGTCGACGAGGCGACCGGCGAGGTCACCGTCGCGGACGTCGCCGGGACGGACGTCGACGAGGCCACCCTGCGCGCCCTGCACAAGGCGATCGACGGCGTGCGCCAGGACCTGGACGGCATGCGGTTCAACACCGCCATCGCCAAGATCACCGAGCTGAACAACCACCTGACGAAGGCGAGCGGGGCGGTACCGAGGTCCGTCGCCGAGCGCCTGGTGCTGCTGATCGCGCCGCTGGCCCCGCACATCGCCGAGGAGCTGTGGCGCAAGCTGGGCCACAGCGACTCCGTCGTCCACCAGGACTTCCCGGTCGCCGACCCGGCCTACGTCGTGGACGAGTCCGTGACCTGCGTCGTGCAGATCAAGGGCAAGGTCAAGGCGCGCCTGGAGGTCTCCCCGTCGATCTCCGACGAGGAGCTGGAGAAGGTGGCCCTGGCCGACGAGAAGGTCGTCGCCGCGCTGGACGGCGCGGGTATCCGCAAGGTGATCGTGCGGGCGCCGAAACTGGTGAACATCGTTCCCGCGTAGCGCATAGGGGTCTTCCCTTACGGGCAGGTTGGGGGTTCCGATGGAACCTCCGACCTGCCTTCTCCGTTTACGGTGGAGGGACCGCCGCCGGAGCGGGCGGGACCGGACTCGGAGAGGGGCGTCATGTGGAAGCCGTGGGCGTGATCGTGGCGCTGCTCGTCGTGCTGTTCCTGCTGGTGGGGGTGTATGCCACGGTGAAGGTCGTCAAGGCGGCCAAGCGGGGCGTGGACCGCACCATCTCCGAGGCCCGCCGCACGGTGGAGGACACCACCCTGCGCGCGAAGAGCTTCGCCCAGCCGGGCACCGCGGGCGAACTGGCCCAGCTGCGCCTGTCCTTGCGCTCCTCGATGCGGGCCACACAGGACGTCCTGCGGGCGGGCGCGGTCGAGGACGCCTCCCTGAAGGAGTCCCTCGCGCTCTTCGACCGGCTCAGCGCCCATGGGCACGAGCTGGACGGCGAGCTGCGCCGCCTGGAGCGCGACCCGGACAAGGCCGCCACGGCCGAGCGGCTCCCGGGCCTGCGGGAGCGCACGGAGCGGATCGTCAAGGCGGCCGACTCGCTGCGGTGGTCGGCGCGCGACCGCGCCCACCGGTTCGCCGACGACGACCTGGACGCGCTGAGCACACAGATCGACATGGAGGCGGGCGCCCTGCGGCACTGGACCACCGGCCCGGCGCCGGCGCGGGCCCCGGCCGCCTGGCCCGAGCCCCCGGCGCAGCCCGCCAAGGACACCGAGCAGTCCTGGTCCGAGCCCGCTGCGCCGGAGCCCGGGGAGGCGGCGCGGCCCGCGATCACGCCGCCCGCCGCGAGGCCCACCTATCCGTGGGAGAAGAAGGCCAAGCCCGAGAGCACGACCTGAACCGCCCGTGACACCGGGTGCCCCCGGGAAACCGGGTGGACGGGGCGAGCCAGGGGGATCGGGGGCCGGGCTGCCGCCCGGTGGTCCAGGCGGGTAACCTCCAGCTCATGTCCCGCCATGTCGCGATCGTCACGGATTCCACGGCCTATCTGCCGCAGCGGACGATGGAGCGGCACGGCATCACCGCGGTGCCCCTGACCGTGGTCCTGGGTGACCAGGCGCTGGAGGAGGGCACCGAGATCTCCGCCCGCTCCCTCGCCCTCGCCCTGCAGAAGCGGAAGTCGGTGACCACCTCCCGGCCGAGCCCCCAGGTCTTCGCCGAGACGTACCGCGAGGTCGCCGAGAGCGGCGCCACGGCCATCGTCTCGCTGCACCTGTCCGCCGAGTTCTCCGGTACGTACGACGCCGCGGTCCTCGCGGCGAAGGACGCGCCGGTGCCGGTGCGGGTGGTGGACACCGGCATGGTCGCGATGGCCCTCGGCTTCTGCGCCCTCGCGGCGGCACAGGCCGCGGAGGCGGGCGACTCGGTGGAGGAGACCGTGGCGGCGGCCGAGAAGCGCGCCGCGGCCACGTCCGCCTACTTCTACGTCGACACCCTCGACTATCTGCGCAGGGGCGGCCGCATCGGCGCCGCGCAGGCGCTGCTGGGCTCCGCGCTCGCCGTGAAGCCCATCCTGAAGCTGGACGGCGGCCGCATCGACATGCTGGAGAAGGTGCGTACGGCGTCGAAGGCGATCGCCCGCCTGGAGGAGATCGTCGTCGAACGCGGCGGGACGGGCCGGGTCGACGTCGCGGTGCACCACCTGGCGGCGCCGGACCGGGCGGCGGCCCTCGCGGACCGCCTCCGGGAGCGGCTGCCCGGCCTGGGGGAGCTGCACGTCAGCGAGGTGGGCGCGGTGATCGGCGCGCACACGGGCCCCGGGCTGCTGGGGGCAGTGGTCTCCCCGCGATGAGGGGTTGGTCCCCTCGCGATGAGAGGGTGATTTCCCTCGTGCGGGTGACGGAGTTATCCACAACTGCCGGGTAATCCCCCGGAATTGACCAAGATCAACACAATGTCGCCGCGGTGCCTACCGTCGTCGGCATGACTTCACTTCGAGCATCCTCCCGTGCGGCTTCCGTGACGAGTGGTCCCGGCCGGGACCCTGCCTCCGACGGCCGCGCACAGCACCGCCAGGCCCGTACGCGCCACCGCCGGGCCCGCGCACAGCACCCTCACGTCCGGGGCCGCGGTCCGGGCCGGGTCCGGCGCGGACAGGCCTCGGTGGAGGCGGTGCGGCTGCGGGCGGAGAGCCTCTTCGCCGAGCCGCAACCACCGCCTGCCGCACCCGGGTTGGGCGCGAAGCCGCTGGACGTGACGCGTTCGGCCGGGGCTGTGCCGGCGTGGGCGCGGCGCGCGGGGGACGGGGGAGAGGGCCGGGCGCATGGCGAGCCCGTCGCGGCGGGCGCGAGGCCGGTCGCCCCGGAAGCGGGGCCCGGCGGGCTGCTGGAGGCGGAGTCCGCTTCGGGGCTGGAGGATCCGCAGGCGGGGCTCTCGCGACGGGAGCGGATGCGGCTCGCGGTACGGGAGCGGCTGCCGGTGTGGCTCCAGTCGCGGTGCGGCATGGAGCGGCGCGGCGTCATCGCGCTCGCCGTGGTCCTGGTCGTCGCCGCCGTCCTCGCGGCACAGCACTTCTGGACAGGACGGGCGCGACCGGTGCGAGCACCGGAGGTGGTGCGCGCGGCGGGCGCAGCCGCCGATCGAGGCGCGCGACCGGCTCCCTCGGCCGGACCTCCGGCGCCGGCGGGGCGGGCGGCGGCCGACACGGGCGGTGCGGTGGGAGCGGCGGCCGGGCAGGGCGGCGGCGGGATTGTCGTGGACGTCAGCGGGAAGGTCCGCCACCCCGGTGTCCGCCGGCTCCCCGCGGGCTCCCGGGTGGCGGACGCGCTGCGGGCGGCGGGCGGGGCCCGGCCGGGCACCGACCTGGCGGGGCTGAACCGCGCGCGGTTCCTGACGGATGGCGAGCAGGTGGTGGTCGGAGCGCCGCGACCGCCCGCCGGGGGCGGCGGCACCGGCACGGCCGCGGGCGCGGGTTCGGCGGCCGCGGGGTCGGCGGGGGCCGCGGGGCCGGCCGCCACGGGCCCGGTCGGACTGAACACGGCGACCGCGGAGCAGCTGGACGAACTCCCCGGCGTGGGCCCGGTGCTGGCCCAGCACATCATCGACTACCGCACCGAACACGGCGGTTTCCGCACCGTCGAAGAGCTGCGTGAGGTCAACGGCATCGGGGACCGGCGGTTCGCCGATCTCCAGGATCTCGTGCGGCCATGACGCCGGGGTCCCGGTCCAGGGCGACACGTGCGGAGGTCCACGTCTCCTCGGGACACCGTCTCGGTGCCGCACACCCCCGGCAGGAGGGGCCGGTGGACCTCCGCCTGGTGCCGCCCGCCCTGGCGGCGTGGGCGGCGGCGGCTCTGATGCTGGACGCCCCGCCGCGGTGGGCGGTCACCACGGTGGCGGTCTGCGTGGCGGTCGCCGGCGCGGTGCTGGCGGCGTGGACGGCTCGGGGGTGGCGCCGAGGCCAGTGGCAGCGGCGTGGCCGCGGGTCCCCGTGGGGGCGGTTCTCGCTGGCGGCGACCTTGCTGTGCGCCGCCGCCTCCGCGGCCTCGGCGGCGTTGCACGGGGCGGACCTCCACCGAGGCCCCGTCCCCGCCCTCGCCGAGGAATACGCGCAGGTGGAGGCGGAGGTGGTGGTGACGTCGGACCCCCGGCGCACCAGACCCCGGGTGGCGAGCGCGCACGCGATGCCGCCCTCGGTGGTGCTCCACGCCGACGTCGTCCGCGTCAGGCAGGCGGACGGCACGGAGACCGTGACGCGCACTCCGGTGCTGGTCGTCGTGCGGGGCGAGAGCACGGGCGCCGCGAGCGCACCGGACCCGCCCCGCAGCCGGGGCCAAGGCCCGCCGCGCGGGGAAGGGGCTCGACAGGGTCCCGCCGCGTCCCGCCCCGGTGACGCCTGGCTGGCCCTGCTGCCCTCCACCCGGCTGCGGGTACGGGCACGGCTGGCGCCGCCGTTGGCGCAGGGGGACAAGGTCGCGGCCGTGCTGCGGGTGACCGGCGGGCATGGGCCCCAGGTGGTGGAGGGCCCGTCCGGGACACAGCGGCTCGCTGGGGAGCTGCGGGGCGGACTGCGGGAGGCCACGGACGGGCTGCCGGCCGATGCCCGAGCGCTGCTCCCCGGGCTGGTGGTCGGGGACACCTCCCGGGTACCGGCCGAACTGGACGAGGCGTTCCGGGCGACTGACCTGACGCATTTGCTCGCCGTCAGCGGGGGAAACCTCACTGTCATCCTAGTCCTGCTCATCGGGCCGCCGGGCAGCGCCCAGCGGGTCGAACGGCGGGGGCTCGCCCCGAAGCTGGGGCTTCCGCTGCGCACGACGGCGCTGCTGGGCGGGCTGCTCACCCTCGGCTTCGTCATCGTCTGCCGACCGGATCCGAGCGTGCTGCGGGCCGCGGCCTGTGGGCTCATCGCGCTCCTCGCCATCGCCACCGGACGGCGCAGATCGCTCATCCCGGCGCTCGCCGCCGCCGTCCTGCTGCTGGTCCTGTACGACCCATGGCTGGCCCGTAGCCACGGCTTCCTGCTCTCCGTGCTCGCCACCGGCGCCCTGCTCACCCTGGCGCCCCGCTGGAGCACGGCGCTGCGAGGGCGGGGGATGCCGCCGCGGTGCGCCGACGCGCTGGCCGCGGCGGCGGCCGCGCAGGCGGTGTGCGCGCCGGTCGTCGCGGTCATCGCCGCCCGCGTGAGCGTGGTCGCGGTGCCGTGCAATCTGCTCGCGGAGTTCGCCGTCGCGCCCGCCACGGTGCTCGGGTTCGCGGCGCTGGCCCTGGCGCCGGTGGCGATGCCGGTCGCCGAGGCGCTGGCGTGGTGCGGGAGTTGGCCGGTCGAGTGGATCGCGGAGATCGCCCGCACCGGCGCGGCGCAGCCGGGCAGCGGGGTCGACTGGCCGGGCGGATGGCGTGGCGGACTGCTGCTCGCGCTCGCCACGGCGGGGCTCGTCCTGGTGGGCCGCCGCCTGGCCCGGCATCCGTGGCTCGCCGCGGCCTGTGCGCTGCTGCTCCTGCTGACGGTCGTTCAGCCGCCGTCCCTCACGCGGGTGATCGCGGGGTGGCCGCCGCCGCGATGGCGCATGGTGATGTGCGACGTGGGGCAGGGCGACGCCGCGGTGCTGGCGGCGGGGGACGGCGCCGGGGTGGTCGTCGACGCGGGCCCGGACCCGGTGGCGGTCGACCGCTGCCTGCGCTCGCTCGGGATCACCCGGGTGCCCCTGGTGCTCCTCACGCACTTCCACGCCGATCACGTCGCGGGCCTGCCGGGAGTGCTGCGGGGGCGTGAGGTGGGCGTGATCCAGACGACGGGGTTCCGGGAGCCGCCGGAGCAGGCTCAGTTCGTGCGGGAGCAGGCGGCCGCCGCGCGCGTTCCGGTGACGCGGGCGGTCGCGGGGGAGCGGCGCCGGGCGGGGCCACTGGACTGGCAGGTGCTCTGGCCCCCGGCCGGGCCGGTGACGGCACCCGACGGGCCGAACGACGCGAGCGTCACGCTGCTCGTGCGGACCGCGGGGCTGACGCTGCTGCTCCTCGGCGATCTCGAACCGCCCGCGCAGCGCGCGCTGTTGCGCACCCCGGCCGGGTCGGCGCTGACGTCCGTGGACGTGCTCAAGGTGGCGCATCACGGCTCGGCCCACCAGGACCCGGAGCTGCTGCGCAGGGTGGCGCCCAGGCTGGCGTTGATCTCCTGCGGGGCGGACAACTCGTACGGCCATCCCGCGCCCGTCACCGTCGCGGCGCTGCGGGCCGGGGGGACGCGGGTGCTGCGCACGGATGTGGACGGGGCGGTCGCTGTGGTGAGCGCCGGCCCGAGGTCGGCCCCGCGCCTCGAAGCCGCCACCCGGCCGCCGTAGCGCGCCGCCCGCCCGGGACCCACTCTCACTCATACCTCCCACGGAGGCTATTTCGGGCCAGTCGCGACAGTTCCAGCGCATCGGCAGCATTGCCGTGATGTACGGCCGTGTTGCATCGAAAGCCACAACGGTGATCGAATGCCTATTCGTCGCAGTTTGCAGGTGTTGTCAAGGATCGCGGGGGTGTGTCGCACGTGTTCGGCCGTTGGGTGGGAAACCGTACGAATCGAGTGGGGCGGACGGGACTCATGTCGGCGTTCACGGTTCCGCCGAACGCGGGGGTGCTCAGCTGCCGGGTGCTCGATCCCGTCAACGAACCCGTGCGCAACGCGGAGTTCGCCGTGTCGGACGCCATGGGCCGCAAGGTGGTCGGTGGCGGGACGGACCCCTACGGGTCGTTCGTGACGACCGTCCCGGCGGGGGAGTACCGCCTTGTGGTCTCGGCGGAAGGGTTCACCCCGTACCGGGGAGGCGCCACGGTCGGCCAGGACACGCACGCCTCGCTCGGTGACGTCATGCTCCAGGTGGCCCCGCCGCCCGCGCTCCCCGAGCCCGGGGACTGGGAGATCGACCCCCTGCACTCCTCGGTCGCGTTCTCCGCGCGGCACATCGGGCTGGCCCGCATCCACGGGCGGTTCAACACTTTCGCGGGCGCGATACGGATGGGCGAGCGGATGGAGGACTCCGCGATGCACGTCGTCATCGACGCGGCCTCCATCGACACCGGGGTGGGGATGCGCGACGACCACCTGCGTTCCGGCGACTTCCTCGACGTGGGGCGCTTTCCGACGATGGAGTTCTACAGCGACCGCTTCGTGCACAAGGGCGGCAGCCGCTGGGCCGTCTCGGGCGGCCTGACGCTGCACGGCGTGACCCGCACGGTCACCCTGGACACCGAGTACCTCGGGGTCGGGCAGGGGCTGGAGGGCGAGACCCGGGTGGCCTGCCGCGCCACCACCGAGCTGCACCGCGACGACTTCACGATCACCTGGCAGACGATGCTGGCGCGCGGCATCGCGGCCGTCGGGCACAGCATCACCATCGACCTCGACATCCAGGTCATCCCCAAGAGCGGCTGACCCCCCGGCGCCGGGGCCCGCCGACGCCGGGACCCCTAGGGAACCTCCAGCCAGCCCTCGTGCTCGGCGGCCAGGGCGTCGAGGGCCGCGGGGTCGAGGCGGGCGTCGGGGTCCTCGACCACGACCAGCCACTGGGCGTCCTCGGCGTCGTCCTCGCCGGCCAGCGCGTCCCGGACGAGCTGGGGTTCCTCGGCGACGCCGAAACGGTCGGGCAGCTCTTCGGCGACGTCCTCCGCGGCATCGCGGTCGGGCAGCACCAGGACATGTCGTACGTCGGTCACCGGCCCATTCTCCGACACGGGGCCGCCCCTCCGACGACCGCCCGCCCCGGACCGCCCGTCCGGCGACCACCGACCCCGGGCCGCCCGTCCGGGAACGGCACGGTGGGGGCGGTGCGGTGCTCCGGGTCGGCTGTCGGTGGGGCGCGGTGTCCGGGGTCGGCTGTCGGTGGGGCGTGGGATGCTTGGGCGCGATGGCCAGGAAGACAGTTCACGACGATCCGCTCGCTCCCCTCACGCTCGCCGTGGGGCAGGAGGACCTGCTCCTCGACCGCGCCGTGCAGCAGGTGGTGGCAGCCGCCCGCGCCGCCGACGCGGACACGGACGTGCGCGACCTCACCTCCGATCAGCTCCAGCCCGGCACGCTCGCCGAGCTGACCAGCCCCTCGCTCTTCGCCGAGCGCAAGGTCGTGGTGGTGCGGAACGCGCAGGACCTGTCGGCGGACACGATCAAGGACGTGAAGGCGTACCTCGGGGCGCCGGCGGAGGAGATCACCCTCGTCCTGCTGCACGCCGGCGGCGCCAAGGGCAAGGCCCTGCTCGACGCGGCCCGCAAGGCCGGCGCGCGCGAGGTCGCCTGCCCGAAGATGACGAAGCCGGCGGACCGGCTGTCGTTCGTGCGGGGCGAGTTCCGCACCATCGGCCGTTCGGCGAGCCCGGAGGCGTGCCAGGCCCTGGTCGACTCGATCGGCAGCGATCTGCGGGAGCTGGCCTCGGCGGTGTCGCAGCTGGCGGCGGACGTCGAGGGCACGATCGACGAGGAGGTCGTCGGGCGGTACTACACGGGCCGGGCCGAGGCCTCCAGTTTCACCGTCGCCGACCGGGCCGTGGAGGGCCGGGCGGCCGAGGCGCTCGAAGCGTTGCGCTGGTCCTTGTCGACCGGTGTCGCCCCCGTCATGATCACCAGCGCGCTCGCGCAGGGGGTTCGTGCCATCGGCAAGCTCTCCTCCGCGCGGGGTGGCCGTCCCGCGGATCTCGCCCGCGAGCTGGGGATGCCGCCCTGGAAGATCGACCGGGTGCGTCAGCAGATGCGTGGCTGGACGCCGGACGGGGTGGCCGAGGCGCTTATCGCCGTCGCGGCGGCCGATGCGGGGGTCAAGGGGGGCGGGGACGATCCGGAGTACGCCTTGGAGAAGGCCGTCGTCGCGGTTGCGCGGGCGGCGCGGTCAGGGCGCCGTTAGCGTTCGCCCCCGCCGGGCCGGCCGATCGGCGTCCCCTGCGGGTCGCCCCCGGGCTGGTCGCGCGGTTCCTCGCCCCTGACGGGCAGCTCGGCTGGTGCCTAGCCCGTCGCGCTCGTGACGGGCACGTCGTGGCTGGTCGCGCAGTTCCCCGCGCCCCTTAGGGGGTACGCCGTGACCGGCCGCACAGATACCCCGGCCCCTCACAGCCCACCCCCGGGCACAGCAGCGCCCCCGGGCACAGCCCGCCCCCGGGCACAACCCGCCCCGGATACAGCAATGCCCCCGGAGTGGGCCGGGGGCATTGGCGCAGCGTGGCGTACTGCGTGGTCTGTCCGCGATTCGAGGTAGAGGGCTCGAATTACCCTCGCGGAAGGATTGATCAGACCCCGGCGCACCGGCCGGGGAGAAGGGTTCAGCCCTTGAGGGACGCGGCCTTCGTCGCAAGCGCCGACTTCTTGTTGGCGGCCTGGTTCTTGTGGATGACGCCCTTGGAGACGGCCTTGTCGAGCTGGCGCGTGGCCTCACGCGTGAGCTCGGCGGCCTTCTGGGTGTCACCGGCGGCAACGGCCTCGCGGGCCTTGCGGATCGCGGTCTTCAGGGAAGACTTGACCGCCTTGTTGCGCTGACGCGCCTTCTCGTTGGTCTTGATCCGCTTGATCTGGGACTTGATGTTCGCCACGAAAGAGCCTTCTCAGGTTCAGGTACTGCAGAGGTACTGCAGATGGGTGTGATGACACGCGCCTCGACGCTTGAGAGGGCTACGAGACACAGCTGCCCACGGTACCAGTCGCTCTCGGACCGGCCCAAACCGAGCGCAGTGCCCCACCCGTGGGACCATGGAAGCTACGTATAGATCCGACCCGAGGCTACAGGCGCCTCAAGAGACAGGACCCTGCGTGCCCGCGACCCCTAACAATGTGCCCGAGCCGAGCCGTACCGACCCGGCTCTGATCCGCAATTTCTGCATCATCGCGCACATCGACCACGGCAAGTCCACGCTCGCCGACCGCATGCTCCAGCTCACCGGGGTGGTGGAGCAGCGGCAGATGCGTGCTCAGTACCTCGACCGCATGGACATCGAGCGCGAGCGCGGCATCACGATCAAGTCCCAGGCGGTGCGTCTGCCCTGGGCCCCGAACGAGGGCCCCGACCAGGGCAGTACGCACATCCTCAACATGATCGACACCCCGGGCCACGTCGACTTCACCTACGAAGTCTCGCGTTCGCTCGCGGCCTGTGAGGGCACGATCCTCCTGGTCGACGCGGCCCAGGGCATCGAGGCGCAGACTCTCGCCAACCTCTACCTGGCGATGGAGAACGACCTCAAGATCATCCCGGTGCTCAACAAGATCGACCTGCCGGCCGCCCAGCCGGAGAAGTTCTCCGAGGAGCTGGCCAACCTCATCGGCTGCGACCCCGCCGACGTGCTGAAGGTCTCCGCGAAGACCGGCATGGGCGTCGAGGCGCTGCTGGACAAGGTCGTCGCCGAGATCCCGCCGCCGGTCGGCGTCGCCGACGCCCCCGCCCGCGCGATGATCTTCGACTCGGTCTACGACTCCTACCGCGGCGTCGTGACGTACGTACGAGTCGTCGACGGCCAGCTCAACAAGCGCGAGCGGATCCGGATGATGTCCACCGGGGCCACGCACGAGCTGCTGGAGATCGGTGTGTCGTCCCCCGAGATGACCTCCGCCGACGGCATCGGCGTCGGCGAGGTGGGCTACATCATCACCGGCGTGAAGGACGTCCGCCAGTCCAAGGTCGGCGACACGATCACCTCCTTGCACAAGGGCGCGACCGAGGCCCTCGGCGGCTACAAGGACCCGAAGCCGATGGTGTTCTCGGGCCTGTATCCGCTGGACGGCTCGGAGTACCCGGACCTGCGCGAGGCCCTGGACAAGCTCCAGCTCAACGACGCCGCGCTGGTGTACGAGCCGGAGACCTCGGCCGCGCTCGGCTTCGGCTTCCGCGTCGGCTTCCTCGGGCTGCTGCACCTCGACGTGATCCGCGAGCGCCTGGAGCGCGAGTTCGGCCTCGATCTGATCGCCACCGCGCCCAACGTGGTCTACCGCGTGATCATGGAGGACAGCACCGAGCACGTCGTCACCAACCCGAGTGAATTCCCCGAGGGCAAGATCGACCAGGTCTTCGAGCCGGTCGTGCGCGCCACGATTCTCGCGCCCAGCGAGTTCATCGGCTCGATCATGGAGCTGTGCCAGAACCGGCGCGGCGTCCTGCTCGGCATGGACTACCTCTCCGAGGACCGCGTCGAGATCCGCTACACGCTGCCGCTCGCGGAGATCGTCTTCGACTTCTTCGACCAGCTGAAGTCAAAGACGCGCGGGTACGCCTCGCTGGACTACGAGCCCACGGGCGAGCAGTCCGCGCAGCTCGTCAAGGTCGACATCCTGCTGCACGGCGACAAGGTCGACGCCTTCTCGGCGGTCACGCACAAGGACCAGGCGTACGCGTACGGCGTGCGGCTCGTCGCCAAGCTGCGCGAACTGATCCCGCGCCAGGCCTTCGAGGTGCCCGTGCAGGCGGCCATCGGCTCCCGGGTCATCGCCCGCGAGACCATCCGCGCCATCCGCAAGGACGTCCTCGCCAAGTGCTACGGCGGTGACATCTCCCGTAAGCGCAAGCTCCTGGAGAAGCAGAAGGAAGGCAAGAAGCGGATGAAGATGGTCGGCTCCGTGGAAGTGCCCCAGGAGGCCTTCATCGCGGTGCTCTCCAGCGACGACAGCGGACCGGGCAAGGCGAAGAAGTAACCGGTCCGGCGGCCCGGCCCCGGCCCGGCCGCTGCCCCCGCGGGCCCGGCGCTCCACCGCGCCGGGCCCGCGGCATGTCCGGGGAAGGCGGTGTCCGCGGGAAGTGACCGGCAGATGCCCCTTACGCACCGGGCGTCGGCGCTCTACTCTGATCTCCACTCGTAGGTTACTCACTAGTTAAACAAGTAGCCGACAGGGCAAGTAGACGTACGAAGCAGCCGTAAGAAGCACGCGTACGAACGAAGACGTACGAAGCAGACGTAAGAAGCAGAAGCCGCCGCCAGCCAGTTCGCCGCACCGTCGTGGGCCCGGAGGATGTCGTGAGCGACACACAGACCTTGATCGAGAACCGTCCGCCCTCCGTGGCGCACCTCTTCCTGGAGCGCGTGGCGGCCACGCCGGACGCCGAGGCCTACCGCTACCCCGTGCCGGCTCCTTCCGGCGAGGGCCCCGACGAGTGGAAGTCGCTCAGCTGGGGGCAGGCCGCCGAGCGCGTCTACGCCATCGCCGCGGGCCTGATCGAGCTGGGGCTGAGCCCCGAGGACCGGGTCGCCCTCGCCTCCTCGACGCGCGTCGAGTGGATCCTCGCCGACCTCGGCATCATGTGCGCCGGCGCGGCCACCACGACCGTCTACCCGCAGACCAACGCCGAGGAGTCCGCGTTCATCGTCGCCGACTCCGGCAGCCGGGTGCTGATCGCGGAGAACGCCGCGCAGCTGGCCAAGGCGCGCGAGAAGCGGACCGAGCTGCCCGAGCTGCGCCACGTCGTGGTGATCGACGCCGAGGGCGCGGGCCCCGCCGAGGGCGACCCCGAGGGCTGGTTGCTCACGCTCGCCGAGCTGGAGGCCCGGGGCGCCGCCCACCTGGAGAAGAACCCGGCGGCCGTCAAGGAGCGGGTGGCGGCGATCTCCAAGGACCAGCTCGCCACGATCATCTACACCTCCGGCACCACGGGCCGCCCCAAGGGCGTGCGCCTGCCGCAGGACAACTGGTCGTACATGGCGAAGGCCATCGCGGCGACCGGCCTGCTCGGCCCCGACGACGTGCAGTACCTGTGGCTGCCGCTCGCGCACGTCTTCGGCAAGGTGCTGACCTCCGGGCAGATCGAGCTGGGGCACGTCACCGCCGTCGACGGCCGCGTCGACAAGATCATCGAGAACCTGCCGGTGGTGCAGCCGACGTACATGGCCTCCGTGCCCCGCATCTTCGAGAAGGTCTACAACGGGGTCGCCGCCAAGGCCCGGGCCGGTGGCGGAGCCAAGTACAAGATCTTCCAGTGGGCGGCCGAGGTGGCCCGCGAGTACGCGAAGGTCAGCCAGGACAACTTCCGCAGGACCGGCACGGCCTCGGTGCCCTTCGGGCTGCGCGCCAAGCACCGGGCCGCCGACGCGCTCGTCTACTCCAAGCTGCGCGAGGCCTTCGGCGGACGGCTGCGCGCCGCGGTCTCCGGGTCGGCCGCGCTCGCGCCGGACATCGGGTACTTCTTCGCGGGCGCCGGCATCCACGTCCTGGAGGGGTACGGCCTGACCGAGACCTCCGCCGCCTCCTTCGTCAACCCGGGCGAGGCATACCGCACCGGCACGGTCGGCAAGCCGCTGCCCGGCACCGAGGTGCGCATCGCGGACGACGGCGAGATCCTGCTGCGCGGCCCCGGCATCATGGAGGGCTACCACGGGCTGCCGGACAAGACGGCCGAGGTGCTGGAGTCCGACGGGTGGTTCCACACGGGCGACATCGGCGAGCTGTCCGTCGACGGCTACCTGCGGATCACCGACCGCAAGAAGGACCTCATCAAGACGTCCGGCGGCAAGTACATCGCGCCCGCCGAGGTCGAGGGCCAGTTCAAGGCCGTGTGCCCCTACGTCTCCAACATCCTGGTGCACGGCGCCGACAAGAACTACTGCACGGCGCTCATCTCCCTCGACGAGCCCGCGATCCTCGGCTGGGCCGAGGAGAACGGCCTGGGCGGCAAGTCCTACGCCGAGGTCTGCGCCGCCCCCGCCACGGTCGAGCTGATCGAGGGCCATGTGCGGCAGCTCAACGAAGGCCTCCAGCGCTGGCAGACCATCAAGAAGTTCCGCCTCCTGCCGCGCGACCTGGACGTCGAGCACGGCGAGCTGACCCCCAGCCTCAAGCTGAAGCGCCCGGTCGTCGAGCGGGAGTACAAGCACCTGATCGACGAGATGTACGCGGGTTCGCGCGAGGCCTGAGCGATCGGCCCCGCCCGTCGCGGGCGAGGCCTGAGCCGTCGGCCCCGCCCGTCGCGCGGCCCGGGAAGCCGGCGCCGCGCACCGGCCGAGGGGCCTCAGTCGGCGGCCGGCGGCACGGCCCGCTCTCCTCGGGCGCCGGCCTGCTCCGGCAGGACGGGCGCCGCGTCGGCCGGCGCGGGCCGGCCGTCGGCCGCCGCGTCCCCGGGGTCGAGCAGGGCGCAGACGACGCCGAGGAGCTGGTCCACGTCCACGGGCTTGGGCACGTACTCGGTGGCGCCCCGGGCGATGGCCTTCTCGCGGTCGCCCGGCATGGCCTTGGCGGTGAGGGCCACGATGGGCAGACCCTGCCAGCGGGGGCTGCGGCGGATGGCGGCCATGGTCTCGTAGCCGTCGAGCTCCGGCATCATGATGTCCATCAGGACGAGGTCGACGTCCGGGTTGCGCTCCAGGGTCTCGATGCCCTCGCGGCCGTTCTCCGCGTACAGGACGGGCATGCCCACGCGGCTGAGCACATGGGTCAGCGCGAAGACGTTGCGGATGTCGTCGTCGACGATGAGCACCTTGCGGCCCGGCAGCAGGCGGCCCGCGCTCCCCGCCTTCCACTCCTCCAGCTTGGTCGGGGTGGGCCAGCCGTCGGGTTCGGGGTCGGGAGCGGTGTGCGGCCGCGGCGCGGTGGGTTCCCGCTGCTCGGGTGGCTGCTGGGCGCGCGCGGCGGCGTAGGCGACGGCGGCCGCGCCGTGGCCCGGGTGCACCACCGGCACGTACAGCGAGAAGGTGGAGCCCTGGCCGGGGCGGCTCTCGGCGGTGATGCGGCCGCCGAGCAGGCCCGCGATCTCGCGGCTGATGGACAGGCCGAGGCCGGTGCCGCCGTACTTGCGGTTGGTGGTGCCGTCGGCCTGCTGGAACGCCTCGAAGATCGCCGGCAGCTGCTCGGCCGGGATGCCGATGCCGGTGTCGCTGACGGCGAAGCAGAGCACGTCGTCGCCGGTGTGGGACGCCCCCTCGCCCGCGCTGTCCCCGGCTCCGGCACGGTCGTCCCGGACGCGGCTGACCCGCAGTTCGACGCGGCCGCCCGCGGTGAACTTGACCGCGTTCGACAGGAGGTTGCGCAGGATCTGCTGGAGGCGCTGCTCGTCGGAGAACATCTCGGGCGGCACGTCCTCGTCGACCACCACCTCGAAGGCCAGACCCCGGTCGAGGGTGAGCGGGCGGAAGGTGGCGTGGACGTAGTCGAGGACCTTGATCAGCGGCAGCCTCTTCGGGCGTACGTCCATCCGGCCCGCCTCGATCTTCGACAGGTCCAGGATGTCGTTGATGAGCTGGAGGAGGTCCGAGCCCGAGCGGTGGATCGTCGCCGCGAACTGCACCTCCTGGTCGGAGAGGTGGTCGTCGGGGTTGTCGGAGAGCAGCCGGGCCAGGATCAGCAGGGAGTTGAGCGGGGTGCGCAGCTCGTGCGACATGTTCGCGAGGAACTCCGACTTGTACTGGGAGCTGGTGGCGAGCAGCGCCGCCTTCTCCTCCAGCTCGGCGTTCGAGCGGCGCAGCTCCGCCTGCTGGCGCTGGAGTTCGTCCGAGCGCTCCTGGAGCTGGGTGGCCAGGCGCTGCGACTGGCCGAGCAGTGACTCCGTACGGGAGTTGGCGATGATGGTGTTGATCGCGACGCCGATGGTGTTCACGAACTGGTCGAAGAAGGCCAGGTGGACGTCGGAGAAGCGGGAGAACGTCGCCAGCTCGATCACGCCGAGCAGCTTGTCCTCGAAGAGGATCGGGATGATCACGAGGGTGGCGGGGGCGGCGTCCCCGAGTCCCGAGTGGATCTTGATGTAGTCCGGCGGCACCTCCTCGACCAGGATGCGCTTCTTCTCCTGGGCCGCCTGGCGCACCAACCCCTGCGCGGGCATCCCGCCGGTGTCCACCACCGCGTCCTGCGCCGCGCCGTACCCCGCGATGAAGGCGAGGCCCTTCGCGGTGACCTGCGTGGGCGCCGGGGACTCGGCGGCGTCCGGGTCGGCCAGGAAGAAGGCGCCGTACTGGGCGTTCACCAGCGGGGTCAGCTCGCGCAGGATCAGGTCGGCGACCTCCATCAGGTCGCGGTGGCCCTGCATCAGGCCGGCGAGGCGGGCGAGGTTGGACTCCAGCCAGTCCTTGGCGCGGGTGGTCTCCCGGAGGTTGGAGACCATGAGGTTGATGTTGTCCTTCAGCTCGGAGACCTCGCCGCGCGTCTCGACGGTGATGGCCCGGGTCATGTCGCCCTGGGCGACGGCGGAGGCGACCTCGGCGATGGCGCGGACCTGGGTGGTGAGGTTCAGCGCCAGCTCGTTCACGTTCGTCGTCAGGCGCTTCCAGGTGCCGTAGACGCCTTCGACGCGTGCCTGGCCGCCCAGCTGGCCCTCGGAGCCGACCTCGCGGGCCACCCGGGTGACCTCCGAGGAGAAGGAGGAGAGCGTGTCCACCATGGTGTTGATGGTGGTCTTCAGCTCCAGGATCTCGCCGCGCGCGTCCACGTCGATCTTCTTGGACAGGTCGCCCTGCGCCACGGCGGTCGCGACCTGCGCGATGTTGCGGACCTGGCCGGTGAGGTTGTCCGCCATGTAGTTGACGTTGTCGGTGAGGTCCTTCCAGACCCCCGACACCCCGAGCACCTGCGCGCGGCCCCCCAGCCTGCCGTCCGTGCCGACCTCGCGGGCCACCCGCGTCACCTCGTCGGCGAAGGCGCGCAGCTGCTCCACCATGGTGTTGACGGTGTCCTTCAGCTCCAGGATCTCCCCGCGCGCCGACACCGTGATCATCTTCGACAGGTCGCCGTTGGCGACGGCGGTGGTGACCTGGGCGATGTTGCGCACCTGCGAGGTGAGGTTCGACGCCATGAAGTTGACGTTGTCGGTGAGGTCCTTCCATACGCCGGACACGCCCCGCACCTGGGCCTGACCGCCCAGATTGCCCTCGGTGCCGACCTCGCGGGCGACGCGGGTGACCTCGTCCGCGAAGGCGGAGAGCTGGTCCACCATCGTGTTGATCGTCGACTTCAGCTCCAGGATCTCCCCCTTCGCCTCCACCGTGATCTTCTTTCCGAGGTCGCCCTGGGCGACGGCCGTCGACACCAGCGCGATGTTGCGCACCTGCGAAGTGAGGTTGTCGGCCATGAAGTTGACGTTGTCCGTGAGGTCCTTCCATACGCCGGACACGCCCCGCACCTGGGCCCGGCCGCCCAGATTGCCCTCGGTGCCGACCTCGCGGGCGACGCGGGTGACCTCGTCCGCGAAGGCGGAGAGCTGGTCGACCATCGTGTTCACCGTCGACTTCAGCTCCAGGATCTCGCCCCGGGCGTCGACGGTGATCTTCTGGCTCAGGTCGCCGTTGGCGACGGCGGTGGTGACCTGGGCGATGTTGCGGACCTGCGAAGTGAGGTTCGACGCCATGAAGTTGACGTTGTCGGTCAGGTCCTTCCACACACCGGACACGCCGCGCACCTGGGCGCGGCCGCCCAACTGGCCCTCCGTGCCCACCTCGCGGGCCACCCGCGTCACCTCGGCGGCGAAGGCGGACAGCTGCTCGACCATGGTGTTCACGGTCAGCTTCAGCTCCAGCAGCTCGCCGGTCGCCTCCACCGTCACCGTACGCGTCAGGTCGCCCTGCGCCACCGCCGTGGTCACCAGGGCGATGTCCCGCACCTGCGCGGTGAGCCGCGCCGCCATCGTGTTCACGGCCTCGGTGACATCCCGCCAACTCCCCGAGAGGCCGCGCACCTTGGCACGCCCGCCGAGCCGCCCCTCGGTGCCGACCTCGCGGGCGACCCGCGTCACCTCGCCGGTGAACAGGGAGAGCTGGTCGACCATCGTGTTGACGGCGCGGCCGAGCCGGCGCAGGTCGCCCCGCAGCTCCCGGCTGCCGTCGTGCAGATCGACGCGCTGGGTCAGGTCGCCGCCCGCCACGGCGTTCAGCACCCGGGTGGCGTTGGCGGCCGGGGCGACCAGCGCGTCGAGCAGGGAGTTCACCTCCTGGACCCGGCCCGCCCACCTGCCCTGCCCGGGGCTCGGGTCGAACCGCTCGCCCAGGCGGCCGTGCCGGATGATCTCCCGGCGGACGCGGACCAGCTCGGCGTCGAAGTGGAGCGAGCGGTCGAGCAGTTCGTTGAAGACCGCGTACAGCTCGGCCGTGATGCCCTCGCCGACGGGGGCGACCTTGGTGAAGGCCCCGTCCCGCGCGGCCCGCAGGGCGGCGAGGAGCGGGCGCAGCTCGGCGGCACCGGCGGCACCGGCGGCCCCGGAGTGTCGGGCGCGGTCAGCGGTGTCGGCGGCCCCGAAGTCCCCGGAGCCCCCGGCGGTGGTGGCGGTCACGGTGGCGGTCTCCAGGGCGGGTTCGGCCGTCGCGGGCACGGGGGAGGTGGCAGCGGGTGCCGACGCCGCGATCCGGCCGGAGGCGGGCCCGGGCATAGCACGGTTGTCACTCATGGCGGCCCACTTCGGTAACTCGGTGCTTATGGGCGCGGCCAGTCTGTCACCCTGGCGGTGTCGCCTGAGGCGTAATCACCCGAACTGCTCAGGAGCGCAACCGTGGGGTCCATTCCGACGCAACGGGAGACCGAACTCGGTGCTTCCGCCGAGAACCAGGCCCGCCCCGGGCCACCGGCGGTGGTGCGCACCTCCCTGCCCGGAAACCCCCTGGCGCCCGCCGCCGCCCGCCGGTTCGTGCGCGCGGCGCTCGCCGACTGGACCGAGCTGGGGGTGCCCGCGGCCGCCGGGATCACCGTACGTCTCACCGACGACGCGGTGCTGCTGGTCAGCGAGCTGGTGACGAACGCCGTCGTGCACGCGGGCACCGCCGTCGAACTGCTGTGCCGTCTCGACGGCGCCGTGCCCGGCGAGGACCCCGAGACCCTCGTCATCGAGGTCTCCGACCACCACCCCTCCCGCGCGCTGCGCAGCGAGCAGGGACCGCCGCCGCCCGGCACCCCCGAGTACGGCCGAGGTCTGCAACTGGTCGCCACGCTCTCGGAGTCCTGGGGCATCACCTACCGCACGGGCACCAAGACCGTCTGGGCGCGGCTGCCCGTCCAGGGGGCCGGTGCGGGGCACGAGAGCGAGTCGTACGCCGGTGAGCAGGCGGCGGGGGGCGGCCTGCGCACCGACGAGATCCTCGCGCCCCTTCCCAAGCGGGTCACGCACGACACGGAGTGGGTGGGCCGCGGCGCGCTCAGCTTCCTCGCCGAGGCGTCCGACCTGCTGGCCGGCCAGTTCGACGAGGACCTGGTGGCCGCCCTCGCGGGACAATTGCTCGTCCCGCGCCTCGCCGACTGGTGCGCGATCTGGCTGGAGGACGCATCGGAGGGCCCGGGCCGCGCGGCCACCGGGGCGCCGGGCGCGCGGCTCGCCCGCGTCTGGCACACCAGCGAGCACCGCATAGAGGAACTGCGCCGCGTCCTGGAGAAGGACCCGCCCCAGCTGCCCGAGGCGACCGGCTCGGGCGCGTTCCCGGTGCGCTGGCCGGGCGAGGCGCTGGGCGGCGAGCCGTTCGGCACGGCGCTCGGGTACCGCCTGATCGCGGGCGGCCGGGCGCTCGGCACTCTGGTGATCGGCCGGGCGGGCTTCGCCCCGCCCGCGGCCGTGCACCGCGCACGGGCCGGGGACGTCCCCTTCCCCGACGAGGTCACCGGCCTCGTCGAGGACTTCAGCCGGCGCGTCGCGCTCGCCGTCAGCACGGCCCGCCGCTACCAGCGGCAGGCCAACATCAGCCAGATCCTCCAGCGGGGCCTGCTGCCCAGCAAGGTCGCGCAGATCCCCGGCGTGCAGAGCGGCCTGGTGTACGAGCCACGGGACAAGGGCGGCCCCGGCGGCGACTTCTACGACGTGTTCCAGGCGGGCGAGGGGCGCTGGTGCTTCGCCCTCGGCGACGTCCAGGGCAAGGGGCCCGAGGCCGCCGTCGTCATCGGCCTCGCCCGGCCCTGGCTGCGGCTGCTCGCCCGCGAGGGCTACCAGGTCGCCGAGGTCCTCGACCGCCTCAACCAGCTGCTCCTCGACGACGCGACCGAGGCGGCGGACGCGGCGGCCGCCGTCGTCGCCGTCGCGGGCGGCCAGGGCGTGTCGCCCGACGGCCCCACCTCGCGCTTCCTCTCCCTCCTCTACGGCGAGCTGGTCCCCTACGAGGGCGGCGTGCGCTGCACCATCGCGTGCGCCGGGCACCCGCTGCCGCTGCTGCTCTCCCCCTCGGGACAGGTGCGGGCGGCGGCCTCCCCGCAGATGCTGCTCGGCGTCATCGACGACGAGACGTACACCAGCGAGAGCTTCGAGCTGCGCACCGGCGACACCCTCCTGTGCGTCACCGACGGGGTGACCGAGCGGCGCTCCGGACGCTCCCAGCTCGACGACGGCGACGGCCTCGCCCAGGCCCTCGCGGACTGCGCGGGACTCGACGCGGGGCTCGTCGCGGAGCGGATCCGACAACTCGTGCACGAGTTCTCGGAGCGTCCCCCGGACGACGACGTGGCACTGCTGGTGCTCCAGGCGGACTAGACCGGGCCGGGTGGATGGGCGGGGCGGACGGGCCGGGTGGACGGGTCGGGCGGATGGGCCGGGCGGATGGGCCGGGCCTATGGATCAAGGCGGACGAGCCGGCGGACGGGCCGGGTGGACGGGGCGGTGCACGGAGCAGGCCGGGCGGATGGGCCGGGCGGATGGGCCGGGCCTATGGATCAAGGCGGACGAGCCGGCGGACGGACCAGGTGGACGGGCCGGTGCATGGAGCAGGCCGGGTGGACGGGCCGGGGGGGGGAAGGAGCAGGCGGGCCGGGCGGTGGGGTGGGCCGGCGAGAAGGGGCGCCGGGTGTGGTCGGCGGTGCGGGACAATCGACGTATGCCTTCCGCACTGCCCGATGGTGAGCCCATGCCCGAGGACGGGGCGCTGCCCGCGTCCGCCCTGGACGGCGCGACCTCCCGCCCTCTCGGCTTCTACCTGCACGTTCCGTACTGCGCCACGCGCTGCGGCTACTGCGACTTCAACACCTACACCGCGACCGAGCTGCGCGGCTCCGGCGGTGTGCTCGCCTCGCGCGACAACTACGCCGACACCCTGACCGACGAGGTGCGCCTCGCGCGAAAGGTCCTCGGCGACGACCCCCGCCCGGTGCGCACCGTCTTCGTCGGCGGCGGTACGCCGACGCTGCTCGCCGCCCGTGACCTCGTACGGATGCTCGCCGCCGTACGGGACGAGTTCGGGCTCGCGGACGACGCGGAGATCACCACCGAGGCGAACCCGGAGTCGGTCGACGCGGCCTACCTGGCGGAGCTGCGGGAGGGCGGCTTCAACCGGGTCTCGTTCGGCATGCAGAGCGCGCGGCAGCACGTGCTGAAGGTGCTCGACCGCACGCATACGCCCGGGCGGCCCGAGGCGTGCGTCGCAGAGGCGCGGGCGGCCGGCTTCGAGCACGTCAACCTCGACCTGATCTACGGCACGCCGGGGGAGAGCGACGACGACTGGCGGGCCACGCTGGACGCGGCGCTGGGCGCCGGACCTGACCACGTCAGCGCCTACGCCCTGATCGTGGAGGAGGGCACGCAGCTGGCCCGGCGCATCCGGCGCGGCGAGGTGCCGATGACGGACGACGACGTCCACGCCGACCGGTACCTGATCGCCGACGAGGCGCTGAGCGGCGCCGGCTTCGCGTGGTACGAGGTGTCCAACTGGGCCACCTCCGAGGCGGGGCGGTGCCTGCACAACGAGCTGTACTGGCGGGGCGCCGACTGGTGGGGGGCCGGGCCGGGGGCGCACAGCCACGCCGGGGGCGTGCGGTGGTGGAACGTGAAGCACCCCGGGGCGTACGCCGCCGCGCTCGCCGCGGGCAGGTCGCCCGGGGCAGGGCGCGAGGTGCTCTCCGCCGAGGACCGGCGGGTCGAGCGGATCCTGCTTGAGCTGCGGCTGCGCGAGGGCTGCCCGCTCTCGCTGCTGCGGGAGGCCGGTCTGGCGGCATCGCGCAAGGCACTGGCCGATGGCCTGCTGGAGGCCCGCCCCTACGCGGACGGGCGGGCCGTCCTCACGCTCCGGGGCCGGCTGCTGGCGGACGCGGTGGTACGGGACCTGGTCGACTGAGGGGAGCCGTCCCGGCGGCGGAGCCGCCCCCAGGGCAGCGTGACGAAGTCGATGGTCAGTGCAGCGTGACGAAGCCGATGCTCAAGGCAGCGTGACGAAGTCGATCAGCTCCTCCACCCGGCCGAGGAGCGCCGGCTCCAGGTCCTTGTAGCTGCGCACCGAGCCCAGGATCCGCTGCCAGGCCGCACCCGTGTTCGGTGGCCACCCCAGCGCCTCGCACACGCCCGTCTTCCAGTCCCGCCCCCGCGGCACCCGCGGCCACGCCTCGATGCCCACCGAGGCCGGTTTCACCGCCTCCCACACGTCGATGTAGGGGTGGCCCACCACCAGCGCGTGCTCGCCGGTCACCCGCGCCGCGATGCGGGACTCCTTGGACCCGGGGACGAGATGGTCCACCAGGACGCCGAGGCGCGCGTCGGGGCCGGGGGAGAAACCGGCGACGATCGCGGGGAGGTCGTCGATGCCCTCCAGGTACTCCACGACGACGCCCTCCACGCGCAGGTCGTCGCCCCAGACCCGCTCGACCAGTTCCGCGTCGTGCCGGCCCTCGACGTAGATGCGCCCGGCGCGGGCGACCCTGGCCCGCGCCCCGGGGACGGCCACCGAGCCGGACGCGGTGCGCGCGGGGCGTACGGGAGCGGCGGCCGCAGCCGAGGCGGGGCGGACCAGCGTGACCGTCCTGCCCTCCAGGAGGAAGCCCCGCGGCTCCATCGGGAAGACGCGGTGCTTGCCGAAGCGGTCCTCCAGCGTCACCGTCGGCCCCTGCGCCGTCTTCTCGCAGCGGATCACCGCCCCGCAGAACCCGGTACCCACCTCCTCCACCACGAGGCCGGCGTCCGCCGCCACCTCGGGAACGGCCTTCGGCTTCTTCCAGGGAGGCGTCAGGTCGGGCGAGTACAGGCGGCGCTGCGGGCCCGTGGGGCCCTCGGCGGGGTGGCGGCGGGAGACGGGTGGGCGCATTTTCCCGACGATAGGAAGAGAGCGCGGACGGACCGCTACGACACGCCGAATCGGGCCGCCAGTGTGGCGCGCTGCGCACGGACAAAAGCGGCATCCACCACCGCACCGTGCCCCGGCACGTACCGCGCGTCCTCACCGCCCAGCGCGAGCAGCCGGTCCAGCGCCGCCGGCCACCGCCCCGGCACCGCGTCCGGCCCCGCCTGCGGTTCGCCGGACTCCTCGACGAGGTCGCCGCAGAAGACGACCTCCCGCCCGCCGTCCGCCGCGGGCACCAGGACCGCCAGGTCGTGCCCCGAGTGCCCGGGGCCGACGTCGGCGAGCAGGACCTGGCGCCCGCCGAGGTCCAGCGTCCACTCGCCGCACACCAGGTGGTGCGGACGGACCAGGAGGTCGGCGGCCTCCGCCGCGGCCTCGGGGTCCACGCCGTGGCGCACCGCGTCCGCGCGCAGCTCCTCGCGGCCCTCGGCGAGGACCGTCTCGATGCCGACCGCGCCGTACACCTCCACGCCCGCGAACGCCGCCGCCCCGAGGACGTGGTCGAAATGGGGGTGCGTCAACGCGAGATGCGTCACGCGCCGCCCGCCGCCGAGGAGCTCCCTCGCCCGCGTCCGCAGCGCCGCGCCCTCGGCCAGGCTCGACCCCGCCTCGATCATCAGGGCCGCGTCGGCACCGACGACGAGCCCCGCCGTGCAGTCCCACACCGGCAGGCGGCACCGCCCCACACCAGGTGCGAGCCGTTCCCAGCCCGCCGCTTCCCATGCCGGCTCCACATCCATACGGTGACGCTAGCCGGTGCGCGGCCCCTCGGCAGCCTCCGACGAACCCCCGGCGGACCCCCGATGGGCCCCCGGCGGACCAAGGTGGGGTCCGGCCTTGCCGGGCCCGTACCCCACGGCCGTACACTGAGCCTTTGACAAGCTGGCACTCACCCGCGTTGAGTGCCAGAGCGGGGAACACCGCGACGGATGACGGCTGGAGGTGTGCGCGATGCTCAGTGAACGCAGGCTCGAAGTGCTGCGCGCCATCGTCCACGACTATGTCGGGACGGAGGAGCCCGTCGGCTCCAAGGCGCTCACCGAGCGGCACAGTCTCGGCGTCTCCCCGGCCACGGTGCGCAACGACATGGCGGCGCTGGAGGAGGAAGGGTTCATCGCCCAGCCCCACACCAGCGCGGGGCGCATCCCGACCGACAAGGGCTACCGGCTCTTCGTCGACAAGCTCGCCGGCGTCAAGCCGATGACCGCCCCCGAGCGCCGCGCCATCCAGAACTTCCTCGACGGCGCCGTCGACCTCGACGACGTCGTGGGGCGTACGGTGCGGCTGCTCGCGCAGCTGACCCGGCAGGTCGCCGTGGTGCAGTACCCCTCGCTGACGCGCTCGACGGTGCGTCACGTGGAGCTGCTCTCGCTCGCGCCGGCGCGCCTGATGCTCGTACTGATCACCGACACCGGCCGGGTCGAGCAGCGCATGATCGACTGCCCGGCGCCCTTCGGGGAGACGTCGGTGGCCGATCTGCGGGCCCGGCTCAACAGCCGGGTCGCGGGGCGCCGCTTCGCGGACGTGCCGCAGCTGGTGCAGGACCTGCCCGAGGCATTCGAGACCGAGGACCGCGGCACGGTCGCCACGGTCCTCTCCACCCTCCTCGAAACGCTGGTCGAGGAGACCGAGGAACGGCTGATGATCGGCGGAACCGCCAATCTCACCCGCTTCGGACACGACTTCCCCCTCACGATCCGGCCGGTGCTCGAAGCCCTTGAGGAGCAGGTCGTGCTCCTCAAGCTGCTCGGCGAGGCCACGGATTCGGGCATGACCGTACGGATCGGTCATGAGAACGCCCATGAGGGCCTCAGCTCCACCTCCGTGGTCTCGGTCGGCTACGGTTCGGGCAGCGAGGCAGTCGCGAAACTAGGCGTGGTCGGACCGACCCGCATGGACTATCCGGGAACGATGGGAGCAGTACGCGCAGTGGCACGTTACGTCGGACAGATCCTGGCGGAGTCGTAAGTGGCCACGGACTACTACGCCGTACTCGGCGTGCGCCGCGACGCTTCCCAGGACGAGATCAAGAAGGCCTTCCGGAGGCTGGCGCGTGAGCTTCACCCGGATGTGAATCCGGACCCGAAGACTCAGGAGCGCTTCAAGGAGATCAACGCCGCCTACGAGGTGTTGTCGGACCCGCAGAAGAAGCAGGTCTACGACCTCGGCGGCGACCCGCTGTCGCAGGCGGGCGGCGGGGGCGCGGGCGGCTTCGGCGCCGGTGGCTTCGGCAACTTCTCCGACATCATGGACGCGTTCTTCGGGACGGCGTCGCAGCGCGGGCCGCGCTCGCGCACGCGCCGTGGCCAGGACGCCATGATCCGGCTGGAGATCGACCTCGACGAGGCCGCCTTCGGCACCACCAAGGACATCCAGGTCGACACGGCGGTCGTCTGCACGAGCTGCAGCGGCGAGGGTGCCGCGCCGGGCACGTCCGCCCAGACCTGTGACATGTGCCGCGGTCGCGGCGAGGTGTCGCAGGTCACGCGGTCCTTCCTCGGGCAGGTCATGACCTCGCGCCCGTGTCCGCAGTGCCAGGGCTTCGGGACCGTCGTGCCGACGCCCTGCCCGGAGTGCGCCGGGGACGGCCGCATCCGGTCGCGGCGGACGCTGACCGTCAAGATCCCCGCCGGTGTCGACAACGGCACGCGGATCCAGCTCGCGGGCGAGGGCGAGGTCGGCCCCGGCGGCGGCCCCGCCGGCGACCTCTACGTCGAGATCCACGAGCTGCCGCACGCCGTCTTCCAGCGGCGCGGCGACGACCTGCACTGCACGGTCACCATCCCGATGACCGCGGCGGCCCTCGGCACGAAGGTGCCGCTGGAGACGCTGGACGGCGTGGAGGAGATCGACATCCGGCCCGGCACGCAGTCCGGCCAGTCGGTGCCGCTGCACGGGCGCGGTGTCACGCATCTGCGGGGCGGCGGGCGCGGTGACCTCATCGTGCACGTCGAGGTCCTCACGCCGACGAAGCTCGACGCCGAGCAGGAGCGGGTGCTGCGGGAACTCTCCCAGCTGCGTGGCGAGGAGCGGCCCACCGGGCAGTTCCAGCCGGGGCAGCAGGGGTTGTTCTCGCGGTTGAAGGACGCGTTCAACGGGCGGTAGCGCCTGGAGCTGGGTCACTGTGTCCCCGGGTGGTTGTTCCGTGCCCGGGGGCGCCCTGCTTTTCCCGTGCGGGTCGGCTTTTGGTTGCTCGCGCCCCGCGGCGGAGCCGCACGTGTCACAGCCCCGCGCCCCTGATGGGGCTTCCCGTGCGGGTTGTGGGTGGTTGCTCGCGCCGTTCCCCGCGCCCCTTACGGGGTTGCTCGCGCCGTTCCCCGCGCCCCTTACGGGGTTGCTCGCGCCGTTCCTCGTGCCCCTTACGGGGTTCTCGCGTCCCGTGGCGGAGCCCGCGTGTGGCGGGCTCGTGGCCCTTGCGGGGGGCTGTGGGGTGGCGTTCGGTGGGGTGGGTGGGGCATGGCACGATGCTTGTATGTCCTCCGTGCTGACCGAGCTCTGCCGCCATCCGATCGTGCAGGCCCCCATGGCGGGCGGTGCGTCCTGTCCGCGGCTGGCCGCGGCCGTCTCCGAGGCCGGGGGGCTGGGATTCCTCGCCGCCGGGTACAAGACCGCCGACGGGATGTATGAGGAGATCAAGCAGGTCCGGGGGCTGACGTCGCGGCCCTTCGGCGTCAACCTCTTCATGCCGCAGCCCGACACCGCCGACGCCGCCGCGGTCGACGTCTACCGCAGCCAGCTCGCCGGCGAGGCCACCTGGTACGACACCCAGCTCGGCGACCCCGACAGCGGGCGCGACGACGGCTACGACGCCAAGCTCGCCATCCTCCTCGACGACCCCGTGCCGCTCGTCTCCTTCACCTTCGGCTGCCCCACCCGCGACGTCCTGGACTCCTTCGCCCGCGTCGGCACCCTCACCGTCGTCACCGTCACCACGCCCGAGGAGGCGCAGGCCGCCCAGTGGGCCGGCGCCGACGTGGTGTGCGTCCAGGGCGTCGAGGCGGGCGGCCACCAGGGCACCCACCGCGACGACCCCGAGGCCGACGGCGCCGGGATCGGGCTGCTCTCCCTCGTCACGCAGGTCCGCGAGACCGTGCAGATCCCCCTCGTCGCGACCGGCGGCCTGATGCGCGGCGCGCAGATCGCCGCGGTGCTCGCGGCGGGCGCCGACGCGGCGCAGCTCGGCACGGCGTTCCTGGTCACCCCGGAGTCGGGCGCCAACATGCTGCACAAGCAGGCCATGACCAACCCGCTCTTCCTGCGGACCGAGCTGACCCGGGCGTTCTCCGGGCGGCCCGCCCGCGGCCTCGTCAACCGCTTCATGCGCGAGCACGGCCCGTACGCGCCCGCCGCCTACCCCGAGGTGCACCACCTGACCAGCGGCCTGCGCAAGGCCGCCGCGAAGGCCGGGGACGCCCAGGGCATGGCCCTGTGGGCCGGACAGGGCCACCGCCTCGCCCGGGAGCTGCCCGCCGGGCAGCTCGTGGAGGTCCTCGCGGCCGAGCTGGCCGAGGCGAGGGACGCGGCGGCCCGCGAGGACCGGGACGGCACGCCGTGACCGCCCCCGTCTTCGTCGTCGAGCACTTCGACGTGCGCGCCGACGGGCGCTACGTGCTCGAAGGACCCGAGGGGCGGCACGCGGTCTCCGTGAAGCGGCTGCGCGCCGGCGAGGACGTCGTCCTGACCGACGGCGCGGGCCGCTGGGCGCACTGCGTGGTCCTGGACACCGAGGGCAAGGACCGGCTCGTCGTACGGATGGACGCGGTCACCGAGGAGCCCGAGGAGTCGCCCCGCATCACCGTCGTCCAGGCGCTGCCCAAGGGCGACCGCGGGGAACTGGCCGTCGAGACCATGACGGAGACCGGCGTCGACGCCGTGGTGCCGTGGGCCGCCTCGCGCTGCATCACGCAGTGGAAGGGCGAGCGCGGTCTCAAGGCGCTGGCCAAGTGGCGGGCCACCGCCCGCGAGGCGGGCAAGCAGTCGCGCCGCGCCCGCTTCCCCGAGGTGGCCGACGCCGCCTCCACCAAGCAGGTCGCCGCCCTTCTCGCGGACGCCGACTTCGCGGCCGTCCTGCACGAGGAGGGCAGCGAGCCGCTGGCCACCGCCGAACTCCCGGCGAGCGGCCGGATCGTGCTCGTCGTCGGACCCGAAGGGGGCGTCTCCCCGGACGAGTTGGCGGCCTTCGCCGAGGCCGGCGCGAAGCCGTACCGTCTCGGCCGCAGCGTGCTGCGCACCTCGACCGCGGGGACGGCGGCGACGGCGCTGCTCCTGGGCCGCACCGGCCGCTGGTCCTGACCGACCCGCCCCTCGCCGGGCCGCCCGCACATGGCCGCATGCGGTCTACCGCACCGCCGCCCGAAGTGGCACTCTGCCGCCCATGGGGGCATTGAGGCGGTTACGGCAACGGAACGCAGGGAAACGGCGTACCCCGATCCTGTGCGCCGTCGGGCTCGCGGGCGCCGCCGCGCTCGGCGTCACGGCGTGCGACCCCGTGGCCGGCGGCCTGAACACCTCGGCGGTCTCGCTCACCGTCGACCAGCTGGGCACGAAGCAGCTGGAGCGCCGGCATCTCGACGTGGCGTGGCTGAGCTGCACCGCCCGCTACCGGGACCGGGTGACCCCCAAGAGCGGCGCCCCGACGCCCGAGGCCGTGGTCGAGGTGGACTGCCGGGGCGAGTCCGACGACGGCGAGGACATCACCGTCGAGGGCACCGTGCGCGCCGTCGTCAACGGCAGATGCGTACGGGGCGACCTCACCGCGAAGGTCGACGGCAAGCAGTGGTTCCGCGTCGACGTCCTCGGCAACTGCGGGGCCGGCGGCGGCGCGTCCTCCCCGCCGCCCGGCTCGCAGCCGCCGCCCGCCCACGGCGAGCCGGAGCCCGGCCCCACGACCACCGTCACGGTGACCGTCACCCCGCACCCGCGGCCGACCCCCACCTGCGACTGCGTCCCGGGAAAGTGACCCGGTGACCCGGCCGGCCCCCGGACGGTGGTGACCACCCCCACGCGGTGGGCCACGACTCGCGGCTGGCCGAGGCGGTACGGAGCGCGCTCGCCGCGCCGCGGGAGAACCCGGCCGAGGCGGCGCCGGACCTCCCCGGGGCGCCGTGGCCCCGCCCGCGCCCGCGCGAGGGGGTGTGTTCCCCCGGCGCCGCGCCCCCTCGTGACGCGGAGGGATAGCATTCCGTGCGTACGGATCACTGCTGACGAGGAGGCCGGACCCATGGCGGGTGAAGCGCGAAGCGACTGCCTGTTCTGCAAGATCGCCGCGGGGGAGGTGCCGGCGACCGTGGTGCGCGAGACCGAGACGACCGTCGCCTTCCGCGACATCAACCCGCAGGCGCCCACGCACGTCCTGGTGATCCCCAAGGCGCACCACCCCGACGCCGCGTCGCTGGCCGCCGCCGAGCCGCAGATCGCCGCCGACGTGCTGCGGGAGGCCGAGGCGATCGCCGCGGCGGAGGGCCTGGACAGCTACCGCACCGTCTTCAACACCGGTACGGGCGCCGGACAGACGGTCTTCCACGCCCACGCCCACATCATGGGCGGCCGCGGCCTCCAGTGGCCCCCCGGATAGCGGGGCCGGCTCCTCTTGTCGTCACGTGAACTGGTGGTGCTCGGCACCGCCAGCCAGGTCCCGACCCGGCACCGCAACCACAACGGCTACGTCCTGCTCTGGGACGGCCAGGGCATCCTCTTCGACCCCGGCGAGGGCACGCAGCGGCAGCTGCTGCGCGCCGGGGTCGCCGCCCATGACCTGCACCGGATCTGCGTGACGCACTTCCACGGCGACCACTCCCTGGGCCTCGCCGGAGTGATCCAGCGCATCAACCTCGACCGGGTCCCGCACCCCGTCACCGCCCACTACCCGGCCTCCGGGCAGCGCTTCTTCGACCGGCTGCGGTACGCGACCGCCTACCGCGAGACCGTCTCGCTCACCGAGGCCCCGGTCGCCGCCGACGGGCCGCTGGCCACCGGCCCCTCCTACACCCTCGACGCGGTGCGGCTCTCCCATCCCGTCGAGTCGTACGGCTACCGCCTCGTCGAGCCGGACGGGCGCCGCATGCTGCCCCGCCTGCTCGCCGAGCGCGGCATCCAGGGACCCGACGTCGGACGGCTCCAGAGGCAGGGCAGCCTCGGCGGTGTCACGCTGGAAGAGGTCAGCGAGGCGCGGCGCGGGCAGCGCTTCGCCTTCGTGATGGACACCCGGCTCTGCGACGGCGTCCACGCGCTCGCCGACGGCTGCGACATGCTGGTCATCGAGTCGACGTTCCTGGACGAGGACGTACGACTGGCCACCGACCACGGCCACCTGACCGCGGGTCAGGCCGCCCGGGTGGCCCTCGACGCGGGCGTGCGCCATCTCGTGCTGACGCATTTCAGCCAGCGCTACCCCGACCCGGACGTCTACGCACAGCAGGCCCGCGCCGCCGGTTTCACCGGCGAACTCACCATCGCCCGCGACCTGTCCCGCGTCCCCCTGCCCAAACGCACCTGAGCCCATCCCCCCACAGCACAGAACTGAGCGAGACCGCACCATGCCGATCCCCAAGGCCGAACTCCACCTCCACATCGAAGGCACCCTCGAACCCGAGCTGGCCTTCGAACTCGCCGCGCGCAACGACGTCGACCTGCCCTACGCCGACACCGAGGAACTGCGCAAGGCCTACCTCTTCGACGACCTCCAGTCCTTCCTCGACCTCTACTACGGCCTGATGGCCGTGCTGCGCACCGAGGCCGACTTCGAGCAGCTCGCGGACGCCTACCTCACCCGCGCCGCCGCCCAGGGCGTGCGCCACGCGGAGATCTTCTTCGACCCGCAGGCCCACATGAAGCGCGGCGTCCCCCTCGCCACCGTCGTCGAGGGCCTGAGCCGCGCGCTGGAGCGCAGCGAGGAGCGGCACGGCGTCTCCACACGGCTCATCATGTGCTTCCTGCGCGACGAGTCCGCCGAGTCCGCGATGGAGACGCTGGAGGCGGCCAGGCCCCACCTCGACCGGATCATCGGCGTCGGCCTCGACTCGGCCGAGGTCGGCCACCCGCCGGTCAAGTTCAAGGAGGTGTACGAGGCCGCCGCCGCCCTCGGCCTGCGGCTCGTCGCCCACGCCGGCGAGGAGGGCCCGCCCGCGTACATCACCGAGGCCCTGGACGTGCTGCGCGTCGAGCGCGTCGATCACGGGCTGCGCTGCATGGAGGACCCGGAGCTGGTCGAGCGCCTGGTGCGCGAGCGCGTGCCGCTCACGCTCTGCCCGCTCTCCAACGTCCGGCTGCGCGCCATCGACACGCTGGAGGAGCACCCGCTGGCGCGGATGCTGGACGCCGGGCTGATGTGCACGCTCAACTCCGACGACCCGGCCTACTTCGGCGGGTACGTCGACGACACCTTCCACGCCGTGCGCGAGGCCCTCGGCATCGACCAGGAGCGGCTGCGCACCCTGGCGCGGAACTCCTTCGAGGCGGCCTTCCTGGACCGCGACGCGGCGGACGAGGCCCTGCGGGCGCGCTACCTCGCCGAGGTCGAGGCCTACGCGTTCGACTGACCGCGCACCCCGGGCCCGCCAGGGCATGCCAGTGGAGTTCCTGACCGACGAGCAGGCGGCGTCGTACGGACGCGCACCGACTGGGCATGGCGGTGCAGATCTGCACGGTCCGCTACATCGGCCGGTTCCTGCGAGAGGACCCGCTCGCGGTGCCCTGGGAGGTCGTGGAGTACCTCGCCGTCCAGCTCGGCGCGGTCGTACGCCGGCGGGCGATCGAGCGGCGCGTCATGGAGATCGACGAGCCCAGGATCGCGGCGCCCAGAAGGCCGTAGAACGCGCCGCCGAGCGGGTCGTTGTCGTTCACCCACGAGACGCCCACAACGGCGGCCCACCACGCGAGGCCCACGGTGACGGCGACGCGGTCACCGTCGATGCGGCGCCATACCGAGCGACGCGGGTTGCGGTGGTACGCGTAGGTCTCCAGGGCGACGAGCATGACCGCGAGTCCTACCAGCCGGAACCATGACATGTCCCTACCTCCTACTTGCAGTATCCACCGCTGTACTGGGCGGGCTTGAGCCACGTGTTGATCTTCAGGCACTTGCGGTGCGACGTCGCGATGTTGGCCATGGTCGTCCAGGCGGCGATGGTCACGGAGGAGCTTCGTCGGGATGTGAGAGCTGCTGTTGTCGGCACCGTGCCATAAGGGGCGGATGAACGGACGGTGCAGGTCGGCGTGTTGCAGCAAGAGGGGACGAAGGTCCCGCCGGTCCAGGATGAAGGCCCCGCGAAGTCGCGACTTCCCGTGACTGGTGCCCCGGCTCACCAAGCTCCTGCGCGTGCCCACCCCCGCCGACCGCGGGCCCGGCCAGCCCTGGCGCCCGGGCACCCCGGTCCCGCTCGCCCTCGCACCGGACACCCCGAGCGCGCCGCCGAACTCACCGCACTCGCCGACCACCTCACCGCGCACGGCCTGGTCCTGAAAATGCCGGCCCGCAAACGCTTCGGCCACTGGGCCCTCGCCCACCGCGAGGACTACGCGCCGTTGCTCCTCTGGGGCCCCCTGCTGGGCGCGGTCACCGTGCACTACTGCCGGCGCCGGACGGCCGCCTCCCCGGGCACCGCACCATTGACGGCCAACCGTTCGCATACCTAGTCTCCGTTCCCATGTATGGACAGAGCCTGGTCATCACGGACGTCCGCCTCACGCCGGTCCTCGTCGCCGATCCGCCGCTGCTCAACACCCAGGGCGTCCATCAGCCCTACACCCCCCGCCTCGTCGTCGAAGTGGTCACGGCGGGCGGGGTGACCGGCGTCGGGGAGACGTACGGCGACACGAAGTATCTGGAGATCGCGCGGCCGCTCGCCGCCCGGCTGGTCGGCTCGAACGTCTCGGACGTGAACCGGCTGTTCACACTCGCGGACGACACGGCCGTGGACGCCGCACGGGTGGAGGACGCGGTGGACGTCGGCGGCCTGCGCGGCGTGCAGAGCGCCGACAAGCTGCGCCTGTCCGTCGTCTCCGGCTTCGAGGTGGCCTGCCTGGACGCGCTCGGCAAGGCGCTCGGACTGCCGGTGCACGCCCTGCTCGGGGGCAAGGTGCGCGACGCCGTGGAGTACAGCGCGTACCTGTTCTACAAGTGGGCCGAGCATCCCCCGGGCCGCGCGAGCGAGCCCGACGACGGCTGGGGCGCCGCCCTCGACCCGGCCGGCATCGTCGCCCAGGCCCGCCTCTTCGCCGAGCGCCACGGCTTCAGCTCCTTCAAGCTCAAGGGCGGCGTCTTCCCGCCGGACGAGGAGATCGCCGCGCTCCGCGCCCTCGCCGAGGCCTTCCCGGGCAGGCCGCTGCGCCTGGACCCCAACGGCGCCTGGTCGGTGGAGACTTCGCTGCGGGTCGCCGCCGAACTCGCCGACGTACTCGAATACCTGGAGGACCCCGTGCTCGGCACCCCCGCCATGGCCCGGGTCGCGGCGGGCACCTCGGTGCCGCTCGCCACGAACATGTGCGTGACGACCTTCGCGGAGATACCGCGGGCCTTCACCGAGGACGCCGTGCAGGTGGTCCTCTGCGACCACCACTACTGGGGCGGCCTGCGCCGCACCCGCGAACTGGCCGCGGTCTGCCGGACGTTCGATGTCGCCGTCTCCATGCACTCCAACACGCACCTGGGCATCAGCCTCGCCGCGATGACACACGTGGCGGCGACCGTGCCCGACCTGCACCACGCCTGCGACACGCACTACCCCTGGCAGGCCGAGGACGTGCTGCGCGAGCGGCTGCCGTTCGTGGCCGGCCGGATCGCCGTCACCGACCGCCCCGGACTCGGCGTCGAACTCGACCGGGACAAGCTCGCCGCCCTGCACGCGCGCTGGCTGGACGAGGACTTCCGCGCCCTGCGGGAGCGGGACGACGCCGCCGCGATGCGGGTCGCGGACCCCGCCTGGACGACCCCTTCCGTGCCGCGCTGGTAGCGCCGGGCGACGCGACGATCACAGAACCCGGGACCTCGGGCGCCTCGTCCGTTACGTTGCCTGCATGGTCGTATCCATAGAGCCCACCGTCGACCCGCTGAAGGCGTCCCGCAGAGCCGGCGATCCGGCCTGCGACGTCTACCTCACCGGCACGGTCTTCCTCGACATCATCTTCACCGGCCTCGACTCCGCGCCGGTGCGCGGCACCGAGTCCTGGGCGCGCGGCATGGGGTCGAGCCCCGGCGGCGTCGCCAACATGGCGACTGCGCTCGCCCGGCTCGGTCTGCACACATCCCTGGCCGCCGCCTTCGGCGACGACCACTACGGGGAGTACTGCTGGGACGCGCTCGAAGGGGGCGAGGGCATCGACCTCACCTCGTCGCGCACCGTCGCCGGCTGGCACACCCCGGTGACCGTCTCCATGGCGTACGAGGGCGAGCGGACAATGGTCAGCCACGGCCACGAGCCGCCGCCGGACGCCGACGCCCCGGACGGCGGCGCCCCCTCCTGCCCGCCCCGGGCCAGGGCCGCCGTCGCCTCGCTGACCCCCGGCACCCCCGCCCCCTGGATCGCCCGCGCCGCCGCCACCGGCACCCGGATCTTCGCCGACGTCGGCTGGGACGACACCGGGCGCTGGGACCTCGCCACCCTCCCCGACCTGCGGCACTGCGAGGCGTTCCTGCCGAACGCGGAAGAGGCGATGCGGTACACGCGCACCTCGTGCCCCCGGGCCGCCGCACGGGCGCTGACCGAGCACGTGCCGCTGGCCGTGGTGACCCTCGGCGCGGAGGGCGCCTACGCGGTGGACCGGCGGACCGGGGAGACGGCGGAGGTGCCGGCGATCGAGGTGGAGGCGCTGGACCCCACCGGGGCGGGTGACGTCTTCGTGGCGGGCTTCGTCACCGGGACCCTCGCCGGCTGGCCGCTGGCCGACCGGCTGGCCTTCGCGGGCCTCACGGCGGCGCTCTCCGTGCAGGAGTTCGGCGGGTCCCTGTCCGCGCCCGGCTGGGCGGAGGTCGGCGCCTGGTGGCGGCGGGTGAGCGAGTTCGACGAGCAGGACCCGGTGGCGCTGCGCCGCTACAGCTTCCTGGAAACCCTGCTCCCGGCCCAGAGCCGCCCCTGGCCCCTACGCCGAGCGGTCCCGACGATCGGCTTCAGACAGGCGTAAGGGGGAAGGCGGTTGCGGCAAGGACTGGACCCGGGGCAAACGGGTGGGTGGGCGGGAAGGCATCCGCCGCGCAGCGGCGGCACAGCCCGTACCCGCACGAAATCCCCTACGGCACAGCGCCAGCGCCGTCGTACCCTGGAAGCGCAAGGCCACGCGGCCCCCGCCCCGCACGAGGAGGATGAGCAGGCCTTCAGAGCCGGCCCATGACGCAGACACCCATCACTCCCCCCGCAGGCCAGGACGAGGCGCGAGCCCACTTCACGGTCCCGGCGAAGCATCCCATGGTGACCGTCCTCGGTTCCGGCGACGCTCTCCTGCGGGTGATCGAGAAGGCCTTCCCGGCGGCCGACATCCATGTCCGGGGCAATGAGATCAGCGCCGTGGGCACGGCCCGCGAAGTCGCCCTCATCCAGCGCTTGTTCGACCAGATGATGCTGGTGCTCCGCACCGGTCAGCCGATGACGGAGGACGCAGTGGAACGCTCGATCGCCATGCTGAGGGCGGACGAGAACGGCGGCGGCGACCAGGAGACCCCCGCCGAGGTCCTCACGCAGAACATCCTCTCCTCCCGCGGCCGCACCATCCGCCCCAAGACGCTGAACCAGAAGCGGTACGTCGACGCGATCGACAAGCACACCATCGTCTTCGGCATCGGCCCCGCCGGCACCGGCAAGACCTACCTCGCCATGGCCAAGGCCGTGCAGGCCCTGCAGTCCAAGCAGGTCAACCGCATCATCCTGACCCGCCCCGCGGTCGAGGCCGGCGAGCGCCTGGGCTTCCTGCCCGGCACCCTGTACGAGAAGATCGACCCGTACCTGCGCCCGCTCTACGACGCGCTGCACGACATGCTCGACCCCGACTCGATCCCGCGCCTGATGGCGGCGGGCACCATCGAGGTGGCCCCCCTCGCCTACATGCGGGGCCGTGCGCAGCCTCGCTTCACCAACGTCCTGACCCCGGATGGCTGGCGTCCCATCGGTGACCTGCGGGTCGGCGACCTCGTCATCGGTTCCCACGGTGAGCCGACTCCGGTTCTCGGTGTCTATCCGCAGGGCGAGAAGGACATCTACCGCGTTACCGCTCAGGACGGCTCGTGGACGCTGTGCTGCGGTGAGCATCTGTGGACGGTCAGGACGGCCTCGGACAAGCGCCGTGACAAGCCGTGGCGCGTCCTGGAGACCCGGGACATGATCGGCAACCTGCGAGCGGCGCACGCCCGCCGGTACGAGCTGCCGATGCTCACCGCACCCGTGGCGTTCCCCGAGCGCACGGTCCCCATGGATCCGTACGCGCTCGGCCTGCTTCTCGGTGACGGTTGCCTGACCGGCTCCACCACTCCGTCGTTCGCCACCGAGGACCACGAGCTCGCCCAGGCCCTGGAGGCGGCGCTTCCGGGAGTCACCGTCCGGCACAAGAGCGGCCCGGATTACGTGTTGAACAGGGTGAAGTCGCCTGGTGACGTGGTCACTCTGGAGAACCCGGTCACCCGCATCCTGCGTGAACTGGACCTTGTCGGCAGTCGTTCTTGTTCCAAGTTCGTGCCGGACGACTACCTGTACAACACCGCGGAAGTCCGTCTCGCGGTGCTGCAGGGCCTGCTCGACTCGGACGGCGGCCCGGTTGCCCAGACCGACCGCACCTGCCGTGTCCAGTACTCGACCACGTCGATCGTGCTGCGGGACGACGTGATCGCGCTGGTCCAGTCCCTCGGCGGCGTCGCCTACACCCGACGCCGCCCGGCTGAGGGCCGCGAGCAGGGCTCCGCGCTGGCCGCCCATCGGCGTGACGCGCACGTGGTCGACATCCGCCTCCCGGAAGGCATCGAGCCATTCCGCCTCACCCGCAAGCGCGACAAGTATCACGCGGCCGGCGGCGGCGGGCGTCCGATGCGCTTCATCGACAGCATCGAGCCCGCGGGCCGGGAGGAGGCCGTCTGTATCCAGGTGGCCGCCGAGGACTCGCTGTACGTCACGCAGGATTACCTGCTGACGCACAACACCTTGAACGACGCCTTCATCATCCTCGACGAGGCGCAGAACACCAGCGCCGAGCAGATGAAGATGTTCCTGACCCGGCTCGGCTTCGACTCGAAGATCGTCATCACCGGTGACGTCACCCAGGTCGACCTGCCCGGCGGCACCAAGAGCGGTCTGCGCGAGGTCCAGCAGATCCTGGAGGGAGTGGAGGACATCCACTTCTCCCGGCTCACGTCCCACGATGTCGTCCGGCACAAGCTGGTCGGCCGTATCGTCGACGCGTACGAGCAGCACGACAGCCGCGACGGGAAGTAGACCAGCACCACCATGTCGATCGACGTCAACAACGAATCCGGAACCGAGGTCGACGAGCAGGCGATCCTCGACATCGCCCGCTACGCCCTCGCGCGGATGCGCATCCACCCGCTCTCCGAGCTGTCGGTGATCGTCGTGGACACCGACGCCATGGAGCAGCTGCACATCCAGTGGATGGACCTGCCGGGGCCCACGGACGTCATGTCCTTCCCCATGGACGAGCTGCGGCCGCCCATGAAGGACGACGACGAGCCCCCGCAGGGCCTCCTCGGCGACATCGTGCTCTGCCCCGAGGTCGCCGTGCGGCAGGGCAAGGAGGCGCCGACGCAGCACTCCATGGACGAGGAGCTCCAGCTCCTGACCGTCCACGGTGTGCTGCACCTGCTCGGGTACGACCACGAGGAGCCCGACGAGAAGGCCGAGATGTTCGGCCTCCAGGCCGCCATCGTCGACGGCTGGCGTGCCGAGAAGGGCCTCACCGGGCCCTCCCCGGCGCCCACCGTCTCGTAGCGCCATGAGCTTCCAGCTGATCGCCGGGGCCGTCGCCCTGGTCGTCGTGGCATGGCTCGCGGCCTGCGCCGAGGCGGGCATCGCCCGCGTCTCCAGCTTCCGCGCGGACGAGGCGGTGCGCTCCGGGCGCCGGGGCAGCGCGAAACTCGCGCAGGTCGCCGCCGACCCCACCCGCTACCTCAACGTGGCGCTGCTCGTGCGGGTGGCGTGCGAGATGGCCGCCTCCGCCCTCGTGACGTACGCCTGCCTCCAGGAGTTCACCGCGACCTGGGAGGCCCTGGCGGTCGCCATCGGGGTGATGGTCCTCGTCAGCTATGTGGCCGTCGGCGTCTCGCCGCGCACCATCGGCCGCCAGCACCCGATGAACACCGCGACCGCGGCGGCGTACGTCCTGCTGCCGCTGGCCCGGATCATGGGCCCGATCCCGCCCCTGCTCATCCTCATCGGCAACGCCCTGACCCCCGGCAAGGGCTTCAGGCGCGGCCCGTTCGCCTCCGAGGCCGAGCTGCGCGCGATGGTCGACCTCGCCGAGAAGGAGTCCCTGATCGAGGACGAGGAGCGCCGCATGGTGCACTCCGTCTTCGAGCTGGGCGACACCCTGGTGCGCGAGGTGATGGTGCCCCGCACCGACCTGGTCGCCATCGAGCGCTTCAAGACGATCCGCCAGGCCCTCACCCTCGCGCTGCGCTCCGGTTTCTCGCGCATACCCGTGACAGGGGAGAGCGAGGACGACATCGTCGGCATGGTGTATCTGAAGGACCTGGCCCGCAAGACGCACATCAACCGCGACAGCGAGTCCGAGCTGGTGTCGACCGCGATGCGCCCGGCGACCTTCGTGCCGGACACGAAGAACGCGGGCGACCTGCTGCGCGAGATGCAGCAGGAGCGCAACCACGTGGCCGTGGTCATCGACGAGTACGGCGGCACGGCCGGCATCGTGACCATCGAGGACATCCTGGAGGAGATCGTCGGCGAGATCACCGACGAGTACGACCGCGAGCTGCCGCCCGTGGAGGAGCTGGCCGACGGCTGCTACCGCGTGACGGCCCGCCTCGACATCGGCGACCTCGGGGAGCTGTTCGGCCTCGACGCGTTCGACGACGAGGACGTGGAGACGGTCGGCGGCCTGCTCGCCAAGCAGCTGGGCCGCGTGCCGATCGCGGGCGCGTCGGCGGTCGTGCCGCTGCCGGACGGCCGGGAGCTGACCCTCACCGCGGAGTCGGCGGCCGGCCGCCGCAACAAGATCGTCACGGTGCTCGTGGAGCCGGTCGAGCCCGCGGGCGCGACCGAGGAGGAGGAAGCCGGATGACGCCCGAGGAGCTGCGCTCGTTCTGCCTGTCCTTCAACGACGCGATGGAGGACTTCCCGTTCACGCCGGAGACCTCGGTCTTCAAGGTGGCGGGGAAGATGTTCGCGCTCTCGGCCCTCGCGGGGAGCCCGCTGACCGTCAACCTCAAGTGCGATCCGGACATGGCGGTGCAGCTGCGGGCCGCACACCCCGAGATCGTGCCCGGCTGGCACATGAACAAGCGCCACTGGAACACCGTCACGGTCGACGGCGCCCTCCCGGACCAGCAGCTCAGGGAGCTGATCGAGGACTCGTACGACCTGGTGGTCGCGGGCCTGCCCCGAGCACAACGACTGCGCCTGGACCGCCCCTGAGCGACTGCTGGTACGCGGGCGCACTCTCCCGCTCCGGGCTGCCCGGCAAAGGACCTCGGAGTGGAATGGTCCGTGCGATGGTGTCGGGGCCGGCCCCCGCCGCCGTGCTCCGCCGCGCGCCGCACGGGGCGACGGCCCGCCGCTGAGCGGCGGGCCGTCGTCGGCACCGTCAGGCGCGGGCGGCGCCGCGGCGCAGGCCCGCGAAGACCAGTACCGCCGCCGCGAGCACCGCCACCGCGTCGATGAGCAGGACCGTCCGGACGCCCGTGAGCAGGTCCGGCGCGGTCGTCGCGAGGATGCCGAGCAGCGGGATGCCGATCGTGATGCCCACCTGCTGGGTCGAGGTGACCAGGCCCGTCGCCAGACCCTGCTCCTCGTCGGGGACCCCGGAGGTGACCGTCACGCCGTACGCGACGATGGCGCCCAGGTGGAACATGCTCGCCACCGACACCGCCGCCGTGGCCAGGTACGCCGACCAGCCGCTCTCGCCGATGCCGAGCAGCGTCGCCACGAACAGGCCCTGGCCCAGCAGCGATCCGACCAGGGTGCGGCGCGCCCCGAAGCGGCCGATGACCTTCGGCGCGTACATCCCGGCGACCACCGACAGGACGCCCTGCACGCCGAAGACCATGCCCGTCTCGAAGGCCGAGAGGCGCAGGACCTCCTGGAGGTACAGGGTCAGCACGAAGACGACCGTCGACATCATCGAGAAGGTGACGAGCCCGGCGAGGTTGCCCCACGCCACCGTGCGGCGCCGCAGCATGGGCAGGGAGACCAGCGGGGCCGCGGCCCGCGACTCCACGTAGCCGAACGCCGTGAGCAGCACCACGCCCGCCACCAGCGTGACGATCACGTCGGTGCCGCCGAAGCCGCGCTCGGCGGCCGTGGACAGGGCGTAGATCAGGGCGAGGAGACCGCCGGTGACCGTGGCGGCCCCGGGCAGGTCCAGGCGCGGGCGCTCCGGGGTGCGGGACTCCTGCAGCAGCAGGGGCGCCAGCGGCAGCACGATCAGCGCGAAGAGGGTCAGCAGGCCCATCGTGGAGCGCCAGCCGAGCGTGTCGGTCAGTACGCCGCCGAGCACCATGCCGACCGTGAAGCCGAGCGAGAGCAGCGTGCCGGAGATGCCGAGCGCCCGGTCGCGCTGCGGGCCCTCGGGGAAGGTCGTGGTCAGCAGGGACATGCCGGTGGGCACGATGGCCGCCGCGCCCACGCCCTGCAGCGCCCGCCCGGCCAGGAACGACGCCGGGTCCCATGCGAACGTGGCGAGCAGCGAGGCCAGGCCGAACAGCGCGAGCCCGGCGAGGAAGAGCCTGCGCCGCCCGAACAGGTCGCCCATCCTGCCGAAGAGGAGGAGGAAGCCGCCCGAGGGCAGCGCGAAGGCGGTGACCGCCCACTGGAGCGCGGAGTGGCTCATGCCCAGATCGGCGCCGAGCACCGGCAGCGCCACGTTCAGCACGGAGAAGTCCAGCGAGACCATGAACTGCGCGGCGCACAGGACGAAGAGCACGAGCCGGTCACGGGAGGAGAGCGCGGGGCCGTGGGGGTGCGGCGCCGGCGGTGCGGCTTGGGGAGAGGGAGCGGGTGAGGTGTCGATCGCCATGGCCATGAGCCTGCGGCAGCCGGAACAACGCTGGGGAGCGGGAACTTATGCTGGTGGTCGGAACACCAGTCAGGGCTTGGGGGAGCGCCACACATGTCGTCAGCATCGGTCGCGGAGACCTCGGACACATCGGGCACCTCGGATACCTCGGAGACGCCGTACGCCGCGGAGAGTTCCAAGGCGCGCAGGCTGGGGGAGCTGCGGGAGTTCCTGATGAGCCGCCGCGCGCGGATCACCCCGGAGGAGGCGGGCCTGCCGGGCGGTGGCGGGCGGCGGCGCACGCCGGGGCTGCGCCGCGAGGAGGTCGCCGTGCTCGCCGGCGTCGGGGCGTCCTGGTACCAGTGGCTGGAGCAGGGCCGGGACATCTCCGTGTCCCCGCAGGTCCTGGACGCCGTGGCGCGCGTCCTGCGGCTCAGCGGCGCCGAGCGGCGCCATCTGTACGTGCTGGCCGGACTCAACCCGCCGCCGCCCGAGGTCGCGCGGGACGACATGAACATGTGCGCGGGCCTGCGCCGGATCATCGACACGTGGATGCCCTACCCGGCGCACATCATGGACGCGTACTGGAACTGCGTCATGTACAACGACGCGGCCGCCTCCGTGCTCGGCATGCGCTCGGAGACCTCCGAGAACTGCCTGCTCACCTTCTTCGCCGACCCCATCTACCGCGCTCGCGCCAGCAGTTGGGAGCGCAACGCGCCGCAGGTGGTGGCGATGTACCGGGCCGCGTGCTCGGACCAGCCCGGGGACGACGGCTTCGCCGCGGTGATCGCCGAGGCGAAGGCGGTGAGCGCGGAGTTCGCCGAGCTGTGGGAGCGGCGGGACATCATGCCCGGCGGGCAGGTCGCCAAGGAGATCGAGCATCCGGTCGCGGGCACGCTGTTCCTGGAGTCCACGCAGCTGAAGGTGCCCGCGCGGCCCGACCTCACCATCGTGCTGCACACCCCGCTGCCCCACGCCGAGACCGACACGGCGGGCAAGCTGGCGTGGCTGGCCTCGGCCGAGGGACGCCGCGAGGCGATCCGCTCGGTCGCGGGCTGATCCACCCGGGGCCCGCTGGCCGGTCCGCGCCTCCTTATGCTCGTGCCATGACGCAGAGCACCGACCTCGGTCCCGAGGACCGCAAGATCGTCACCCTCGCCCGCTCCGCCCGGGCCCGCAACGCCGTGCCCGAGGGCGCGGCCGTGCGGGACGAGACGGGACGTACGTACGTGGCGGGGACCGTCGCGCTCGACTCGCTCCGGCTGTCCGCGCTGCGGACGGCCGTGGCGATGGCGGTCGCCTCGGGCGCCGAGTCCCTGGAGGCCGCGGCGGTCGTCTCCGGCGCGCCGGAGCTGCCCGCGGAGGACCTCGCCGCGGTGCGGGACCTCGGCGGGGCCGGTGTGCCGGTGTTCCTGGCGGGGCCCGACGGCGAGGTCAGGTCCCGGGTGGCCGCGGGCGAGTAGCGCCGGTCCGAGGACGGGGACGGACGCGCCGAAGCCGCTGTTTTCCCGGCCCCGGCCCGCGGCGGGGGCCGCACGGTACGGCGGCGCTCCCGGGATCAGGGACAATGGGCGCCATGAGCGTTCGTACCCCGTCATCAGCCGAGCCGTCCGAGGCCGTCCACCGCGCCGGCTTCGCCTGCTTCGTCGGCCGCCCCAACGCGGGCAAGTCCACCCTCACGAACGCTCTGGTCGGCAAGAAGGTGGCGATCACCGCCGACCAGCCGCAGACCACCCGGCACACGGTGCGCGGCATCGTGCACCGGCCGGACGCCCAGCTGATCCTGGTCGACACCCCCGGCCTGCACAAGCCGCGCACGCTGCTCGGCGAGCGGCTCAACGACGTCGTGCGCACCACCTGGGCCGAGGTCGACGTCATCGGCTTCTGTCTGCCGGCGAACGAGAAGCTCGGCCCCGGCGACCGGTTCATCGCCAAGGAACTGGCCTCCATCAAGAAGACGCCGAAGATCGCGATCGTCACCAAGACGGACCTCGTCGACAGCAAGACGCTGGCCGAGCAGCTCATCGCCATCGACCAGCTCGGCAAGGAGCTGGGCTTCGAGTGGGCCGAGATCGTGCCCGTCTCCGCCGTCGGCGACCAGCAGGTCGGCCTGCTCGCCGACCTCATCGTGCCGCTGCTGCCCGAGGGGCCCGCGCTCTACCCCGAGGGCGACCTGACGGACGAGCCCGAGCAGGTGATGGTCGCCGAGCTGATCCGCGAGGCCGCGCTGGAGGGCGTCCGCGACGAGCTGCCGCACTCCATCGCCGTCGTGGTCGAGGAGATGCTGCCCCGCGAGGACCGGCCCGCCGACAAGCCGCTGCTCGACATCCACGCGTTCGTCTACATCGAGCGGCCCAGCCAGAAGGGCATCATCATCGGCCCCAAGGGCAAGCGGCTGAAGGACGTCGGCATCAAGTCCCGCAAGCAGATCGAGGCGCTGCTCGGCACGCCCGTCTTCCTCGACCTGCACGTGAAGGTCGCCAAGGACTGGCAGCGCGACCCGCGCCAGCTGCGCAAGCTCGGCTTCTAGGCAGGACACGCTCCGGACGCGCCACAGGGCGCGGGGCGCCCACGGCATCCGAAAGCGGCGGGGCGCAGCGGTGGACCCCCGTCCCGCCGCTGCGCCCCGCCGCCTTCGGCAACCACGCGGGGCGGACCGGCATTCCCGTGTACGGGTGGCGCGCGGTCTTTTTCGGCAGGACGGCATAACGCTGTTATAGCCATCACAGCGTTATGCTGCGCGGATGTCAACCGGAAGCCCGAGCGGGCGAACGACCGGCGGACGGGAGCCGGCCGACGTCCGCCGGCGTCTCCTCGACGAGGCCGCGCGCGTCCTGGCCGAGCAGGGCCCGGCGGCGCTGAGCGCCCGACGCCTGGTCAAGGCGGTCGGCGCGTCGACGATGGCCGTCTACACCCACTTCGGCTCGATGCCCGCTCTGGTGCGCGAGGTGATGCGGGAGGGCTTCGCCCGGTTCGGCGCACGGGTCCAGGAGGAGTGCCGCCGCGCCGACCCCGCCGACCCCGTCGCCGGGCTCGCCGGACTCTGCCGCGTCTACCAGGAGTTCGCCCGCGCCGAGTCCGACGTGTACGCCGTGATGTTCGGCGGCTCGGTCCTCGCCGGGTTCGAACTGTCCGACGAGGACCGGCGGATCGGTACGTTCATGCTGCGCTTCCCGCGTGACGCGATCCGTCGCTGCGTCGAGGCGGGCCGCTTCCGGGCGGACGCCGACCCCGACCTGCTGGTGCGTCAGCTCTTCGGCTCCATGCACGGCCTCGCCCAACTGGCCGGCGCGGGCTACTTCCTGGGTGAGTACGCCCCCGACGACGTGCTCGCCGGAACGCTGCGGGACTTCGCCGTGGCGGCCGGGGACACGCCCTCGGCCGCCGCGCACTCCGTGGCCGCCGGCCTCGGACCGCGCCCCTGATCCGGCGCGCGGCGCGTCACGCGCGCCGCGCCCGCAGGGCCGCGCGCAGCCAGTGGTAGGACGCCTTCGGGGTGCGCTCCAGCGTGGCGCGGTCGACGTGGACGATGCCGAAGCGCTGCCGGTAGCCCTCCGCCCACTCGAAGTTGTCCATCAGCGACCAGACGAAGTAGCCGCGCACGTCCACGCCCGCCGCCAGGGCCCGGTGCAGGGCCCGCAGGTGCCCGTCCAGGTAGGCGATCCGCTCCTGGTCGTCCAGCCCCTGGTACGAGCAGCCGTTCTCGGTGACGACGAGCGGCGGGAGGCGGTCGCCGTAGCGGTCGCGGAAGGCGGTGAGGAGTTCGGTGAGGGCCTCGGGTACGACGGGCCAGCCGAAGTCCGTGACCGGGTGGCCCTCGATCTCCCGGGGCGCGAAGGGCAGTTCGGGCGGCAGGCTCAATCCCGCGAACTCGGTGGCGTGCGGGAGCGGGGCGCCCACCTTCGTCGGCTGGTAGAAGTTGATCCCGTACCAGTCGAGCGGCTCGGAGATGACCGCCAGGTCGGCGTCGAGATCGTCGGCGGGCATCGACGCGCCGAAGCCGTCCGGGTACCGGCCCAGCAGCAGCGGGTCGGCGAAGAGGCGGTTGAGGAGTACGTCGTAGAGGTCGGCGGCGGCCGTGTCCTCATCGGCGGCCGACGCGGGCCAGGTCGGGCCGTGTGAGTTGGCGATGCCGATGTCCCGCGCGCCCGCCGCGCGCAGCGCCCGCACCGCGAGTCCGTGGCCGAGGAGCTGGTGGTGGGCGGCCGGCAGCGCGTCGAACAGGAGCCGCTCGCCGGGCGCGTGCCGGCCGAGCGCGTGGCCGAGCAGGGTGTGTTCGGCGGGCTCGTTGAGGGTGATCCACTTCTCGACGCGGTCACCGATGCGGGCCGCGACGACGGCGGTGTACGCGGCGAAGTGTTCGGCCGTGTCCCGGCTCAGCCAGCCGCCCGCCTCCTGCACCGCCAGCGGGGTGTCCCAGTGGAAGAGGGTGGCGACCGGCCGCACGCCCGCCGCGCACAGCTCGTCCACGAGGCGGTCGTAGAAGTCCAGGCCCGCCGCATGCACCCGGCCGGTGCCGGTGGGCAGCACGCGGGGCCAGGAGACGGAGAAGCGGTAGGCGTCCACGCCGAGGTCGCGCAGCAGCGCCACGTCCTCGCGGTAGCGGTGGTAGTGGTCGCAGGCCACGGCGGCCGTCGTGCCGTCCTTCACGTTCCCCGGCACGGCCGTGAACGCGTCCCACACCGAGGGCCCGCGCTCGTCGGTGGCGCCCTCGACCTGGTGGGCCGAGGTGGCCACGCCCCACAGGAAGTCGCGGGGGAAAGGGGGTATCGGGCTCGCCGCGGTCGCTGCCATGGGCGGGATCCTGCGTACCGCCGGGCAGGGAAGTCAATGGGCGGACCCGAAAAAGATGAACAACGCTCAGGTTTTTACGTGCCCTCCAGTTCTCACCACGCTTTCTTACGCGCCCTCCTTGAGGACCCGGGAGATCAGGGTCCGCTGGGGCTCGGTCAGCCGCGGGTCCGAGCAGTACACCGTGCGGCCGTCCACCGTCAGCTGGTAGCCGAAGCCGTCCGGCACCCCGATGGGGGGCGTGTCCCGGCCGTCGGCCAGGGCCTGTTCCGCCAGGGCGTGCCACTCGGGGGCATCGACCAGCTCCGAGGTGTCCACCTCGGCGTGCCGCTCGATGCCCGCGAAACCGCCCGTGCGCTTCACCTGGATACGCATGGCTCCTGTCTACTCCACCGCGCGGGCGGCCGGTAGCGCGCCGTCAGCCGTGGGAGGCCCGTGGGAGGCGGCCTCGGCGGCCGTCAGGCCTTCTTGGACGCCCCACCGGAGACCGGCACCTTGACCGTGGTCCAGGCGTCGGTGACGGCCTTCAGCTCGTCGCCGTCGCCGTACTTCTGGCGCGCGGCGGCCACCGTCAGCTTCGCGAAGTCCTCGAAGGAGGCGTCCTGCGCCAGCTCGCCGCCGGTCAGCACGGCGTACCAGATCTGTCCCGCCCGCTCCCACGAATGGCCGCCGAGGGCGTCGGCCACCAGGTAGAAGGCGCGGTTGGGGATGCCGGAGTTGATGTGCACGCCGCCGTTGTCGCGGCCCGTGCTGACGTAGTGGTCCATGTCGGCGGGCTGCGGGTCCTTGCCGAGCACGTCGTCGTCGTACGCCGTGCCGGGCTCCTTCATGGAGCGCAGCGCCTTGCCGGTGACGCGCGGGGCGAGCAGGCCGGCGCCGATCAGCCAGTCGGCCTCCCGCGCGCTCTGGCCGAGCGTGTACTGCTTGATGATCGAGCCGAAGACGTCCGCCATCGACTCGTTCAGGGCGCCGGGCTGGCCGAAGTACGTGAGGTTCGCCGTGTACTGCACGACGCCGTGGGTCAGCTCGTGGCCGATGACGTCCACGGGGATGGTGAAGTCGAGGAAGATCTCGCCGTCGCCGTCGCCGAAGACCATCTGCTCGCCGTTCCAGAAGGCGTTTCCGTAGTCCTCGCCGTAGTGGACGGTCGCGTCCAGCGGCAGGCCGTTGCCGTCGATGGAGTTGCGTTCGTACGCCTTCTGGAACAGCTCGAAGGTCGCGCCGAGACCGGCGTACGCGCGGTTGACGGTGGCGTCCTTGCCGGGCTCGTCGCCCTCGCCGCGGACCTTGCGGCCCGGCAGCTGCGTGCGGTTCCTGGCGTCGTAGACGGTGCGGTGCGGCTTGTCCGCCGCGGCTTCCCCGGGCGGGGCGACGGCGGGCGCGCCGATCACGGTGGTCAGCCGGCGCCGGGTGCGCTCCACGGCGTCCCGTTCCAGGGTGCGGCGGGCCGGTCCGGCGAGCGCCGCGTCCTGGTTGCGGGCCAGGGTGTCCAGGACGTGCGGCGGCACGATGGTGCAGAAGACGGGTTCGAAGCCCGTCGGTTTGGCGGTCATGGCGGCAATGTGGCACTGGGTCATGCCGCTGTCACTACCTGCCACCATGATTGCTGAAATAGAGGGATTGCTCACCGCCGGACGTTTAATCCGCGCCGGTCCCGCATACTGATACGGGCCCGCGCGCCGGGCGCGACTCGGCTAGGCTGCGGCACATCATGCGATTCGGGCTGCTTCTCCTTAGCTGCCGCGGCGAGGGCCTGTAGTCGAGGCCGACCCCCTCCCCGCGGAGTTCGGCGTTGCGCTAAGACCGTCGGCCGTCCTTCAGGACACTTCCGAGGAGCCCCGCACATGCCGAACTTCCAGCGCCCCACGTCCCTGCCGATCCACAAGTACGGCCGGTACGAGCAGGTCGACATCCCGGACCGCACCTGGCCGGACAAGCGGATCACGGTCGCTCCCCGCTGGCTCTCCACCGACCTGCGCGACGGCAACCAAGCGCTGATCGACCCCATGTCACCGGCCCGCAAGCGTGCCATGTTCGACCTGCTGGTACGCATGGGCTACAAGGAGATCGAGGTCGGTTTCCCCTCCTCGGGCCAGACCGACTTCGACTTCGTGCGCTCGATCGTCGAGGACGAGGACGCGATCCCCGAGGACGTGACGATCTCCGTCCTGACCCAGGCCCGCGAAGAGCTGATCGAGCGCACCGTGGAGTCCCTGAAGGGCGCCCGCCGCGCGACGGTCCACCTGTACAACGCGACCGCGCCCGTCTGGCGCGACGTGGTCTTCCGCGGCTCGCGCGAGGCGGTCAAGCAGATCGCCGTCGACGGCACCCGGCTGGTCATGGAGTACGCCGACAAGCTGCTGGACGACCGTACGACGTTCGGATACCAGTACAGCCCCGAGATCTTCACCGACACCGAGCTGGACTTCGCCCTGGAGGTCTGCGAGGGCGTCATGGACGTCTGGCAGCCCGACGCGGAGCGGGAGATCATCCTGAACCTGCCCGCCACGGTCGAGCGCTCCACGCCCTCCACCCACGCGGACCGCTTCGAGTGGATGTCCCGCAACCTCTCGCGGCGCGAGTTCGTCTGCCTGTCCATCCACCCGCACAACGACCGCGGCACCGCCGTCGCCGCCGCCGAGCTGGCCGTCATGGCCGGTGGCGACCGCGTCGAGGGCTGCCTGTTCGGTCAGGGCGAGCGCACCGGCAACGTCGACCTGGTCACCCTGGGCATGAACCTCTTCAGCCAGGGCGTCGACCCGCAGATCGACTTCTCCGACATCGACGAGGTCCGGCGGGTGTACGAGTACTGCACCCAGATGGAGGTCCACCCCCGGCACCCCTACGCGGGCGACCTGGTCTACACCGCCTTCTCCGGCTCCCACCAGGACGCCATCAAGAAGGGCTTCGACGCGCTGCAGGCGCGGGCGGCCGCGGCGGGCAAGACCGTGGACGACATCGAGTGGGCCGTGCCGTACCTGCCCATCGACCCCAAGGACGTCGGCCGCTCCTACGAGGCCGTCATCCGGGTCAACTCGCAGTCCGGCAAGGGCGGTGTCGCGTACGTCCTGAAGAACGACCACAAGCTGGACCTGCCGCGCCGCATGCAGATCGAGTTCTCCAAGATCATCCAGCAGAAGACCGACGCCGAGGGCGGCGAGGTCACCCCGGGCGCGATCTGGAGCGTCTTCCAGGACGAGTACCTGCCCAACCCCGACAACCCGTGGGGTCGGATTCAGGTCAAGAACGGTCAGACCACGACCGACACGGACGGCGTCGACACCCTCACCGTCGAGGCGACGCTGGACGGCGCGGACACCGTCCTGACCGGTTCCGGCAACGGCCCGATCTCCGCGTTCTTCGACGCGCTGCAGGGCGTCGGCATCGACGTACGCCTGCTGGACTACCAGGAGCACACGATGAGCGAGGGCGCGTCCGCGCAGGCCGCCTCGTACATCGAGTGCGCGATCGGCGACAAGGTGCTGTGGGGCATCGGCATCGACGCCAACACCACGCGCGCCTCGCTGAAGGCCGTCGTGTCGGCCGTCAACCGCGCGGCGCGCTGACCCGCCCCCGCGTTCCCACCGGCCCCGTCCGCCTCCCCGGCGGGCGGGGCCGCGTCATCTCCCGGCCATGTCCGGACCGCTCTTCGGCACGACATGCTGACGCCGCATCAACGATGTGGCTAACATCACGCCAACGCGGCAATGCAGCCGGGGAGTCACGGAGGTGCGTGGTGCTGCCAGAACGGGGAGCGAACGGCAAGAAGGCCCGTATCTCCGCAAGGCCCGTCTCGCGCGGTCGGGCGCTGTGCAAGCGGGTGGTCGGCGTGCACACCGCCTGGGACGCCGTCGGCGACGGCGAGTTCTTCTGTCCCGCCTGCGGGGGCGACCGCAACTACCAGCGGCTCACCGGCCGGCGCCGCTTCATGCTGCTCGGCCTGCCCGTCGTGCCGCGCGGCGACGCGGGGCCCGTCGTCCAATGCGCCGCCTGCCAGGACCTGTTCGACCCAGACGTCCTGGACCACCCCACCACCACACGGCTCTCCGCCATGCTGCGCGACGCCGTGCACACCGTCGTCCTCGCCGTCCTGTCGAGCGCGGGCTCCCTCACGCGCACCACCCTCGACACGGCCGTCGGCACGCTGCGCGCCGCGGGCTACGCCGACTGCTCCGAGGAGCAGCTCGTCGCCCTCGTCGGCGCGCTCGCCGCGGACACCGGCCGCGCCACCGAGGCCGACTGCACGCCGGGCCTCGCCATAGAACTGCACGAGGCGCTCGGCCCGCTGGCCCCCCACCTCGCCCCCGCGGGCCGCGAGGCGCTGCTCCTCCAGGGCGCCCGCATCGCCCTGGCCGACGGCCCCTACACCACCGCCGAACGCGATGTGCTCACCACGACGGGCTGCGCGCTCACCCTCCGCACGGAGGACGTGATCCGCCTGCTGGTGACGGCACGCACGCCGTCCTGAGTTCCGGTGCCGCGCTTCGAAGTCGTGACAGCCGTCGCCGCGCCCCCGGAGCGGGTGTGCGAGGCGTGCCTTGACGTGGAGGCGCACACCCGGTCGATGGCCGATGCGGCGGAGCGGGCGGTCGGTGGCAGGACCCGAGGCGCCCTCTCGCTCGGCGACACGGTGACCTTCGAAGCGCGCCACTTCGGCCTGACCTGGCGGCTCACCGCCCGCATCACGTCGTACGACCCGCCCCGGTGCTTCGTGGACGAGCAGGAGTCCGGCCCCTTCAAGCGGTGGCATCACAGCCACCGCTTCGAGCCGGACGGCACCGGCGGCACCGTCATGAGGGACGTCATCGAATTCGCCTCGCCGTTCGGGCTTCTCGGCCGCGTCGCTGACCGCACCGTTCTGCACTGGTACATGCCCCGCCTCATCAGAACCCGCAACGCCTATCTCGCCGACGCCTTGCGCTGAGCCAGGATGGGGGCAGTGCTCCGAGGAGCAGCCCCTCAGAGCAGTCCCGCCGCCCTCAGGTGGCTGCCCACCGTCTCCGTCTCCCTCGGGGAGAGCGGGATCTGCGGTTCCGCCGTCGTCGGGCAGGTGATCACGCCGCGCAGGTGCAGCGCCGTCTTGAAGGCGCCCAGGGCCGATGAGCCGGCGCCCATCCGGGTCGGGGCGCCCGCCGTGACCATCCCGAACAGGGCGCACAGCCGCTCCTGTTCGGCCCGTGACCGCTCCCAGTCGCCCTCGCGGCAGGCGGCGTACAGGCGTACGTATCCGGCGGGGTCGACGTTGCCGAGGCCCGGCACCACTCCGTCCGCGCCCATCGCGAGCGCCGCGTCGGCCGTCACCTCCGAACCGGTCAGCACGCTGAAGGGCGTCGGGAGCGACCGCCTGCCGAGGAGCACGCTCCGGAACGCTCCCTCGGCGCCGCTGGAGTCCTTCAGGCCCGCCAGCACGCCCTCCGCGGCCAGTTCCAGTACCAGCTCCGCGCCCAGCTTGGAGTGCACCGACATCGGGATGTCGTACGCGATGACCGGCACCGGTGAGCGGTCCGCGACCAGCCGGAAGTGGCGGGCGATCTCGGCCGGGTGGGTGCGCGTATAGAAGGGCGCGGTGACGACGGCCGCGTCCGCGCCCGCCTCGGCGAGCACCCGCACATGGTCCAGGACGCGGGGCGTGGTCATGTCGATCGCCCCGGCGAGTACCGGCAGTCGGCCACCGACGTGCCGGACCACCGTGTCGACGACCAGCGCCCGCTGCCGATCCGTCAGGTACGCGGCCTCCGAGGTGGAGCCGAGCACGAAGAGGCCGTCGACGCCGCCCCCGGTCAAGTGGTCCACGAGCCGGACGAGGGAGGCGGTGTCCACCTCGCGGTCCGGTGTCAGCGGGGTGCAGACGGGCGGGACGACACCGGTCAGCGGGGTGGGCAGGGTCATGGATGCTCCCTGGGGTGTGCGGCCGTGGCGGCGGCCGGGGTTCGGGCCGTGGCGGCGGCCTGGGCGGCGAGTTCATGCGTCGACTGGCCCGCGCCGACCGGGTGGTGGCAGCGGAACCGGTGCCCCGGGCCCGCCGGTTCGGCGTCCGGCATCACCTCGGCGCACCCGGCGTCCGCCTTCCAGCAGCGCGTGCGGAACGGGCAGCCGCTCGGCGGCCGGGTCGCCGACGGCACCGGCCCCACCAGCGGAATCGGGTCGATGGGGGCCAGCAGGCCCGGCGTGGCGGAGAACAGGGCGCGGGTGTACGGGTGCCGGGCGCGGTCCAGGATCTCGGCGGCGGGCGCCTCCTCCACGATCCGGCCCAGGTACATGGTGATGACGCGGTCGCTCATCCTGCGCACGGTCTGGATGTCGTGCGAGACGAAGACCAGGGCGAGGCCGAGGCGTTCCTTCAGGTCCAGGAGGAGGTTGAGGATCTGGGCGCGCACGGACACGTCGAGCGCGCTGGTCGGTTCGTCGGCGACGACCAGGTCCGGTTCGAGGGCCAGGGCGCGGGCGATGGCCACGCGTTGGCGCTGTCCGCCGGACAGCCGGCCGGGCAGTTGGTCCGCGAGGGCCTTGGGCAGACCGACCAGAGCCATCAGCTCCCGTACGCGGTCCTCCCGTTCCCTCGGCGTGCCGCGCCGGTGCACGTCCAGGGGGTCCCGCAGGATCTGCCGCACCGACAGTCTGCGGTTCAGGGCGGTGGACGGGTCCTGGAAGATCATGCCGGTGCGGGTGCCGATCTCCGTCCGCCTTGTCGCGGGGGCCATCGTCCAGAGGTCCCTGCCCCTGAACGTCACCGTTCCGCCGGTGGGGCGCTGTACCCCGACCAGGACCTTGGCCAGGGTGGACTTGCCGCAGCCCGATTCGCCCACGACGCCGAGGGTCTCGCCGGGGGCGATTGCCAGGTTCGCCTCCGTGAGGGCGTGGACCTGGTCCCGGGAGAACAGCCCTCCGGAGCGGGCCCGGTGGGTGACGTGCACGTCGCTCAGCTGAATCAGGGGGGTGTGGGGAGTGGTCATGTCGGGTCCCCCTGTGCGGGATCGTCCGGGCTGGGCGCGCAGTTCCCCGCGCCCCTTCGGGGCGCCTCCCGGCGGGGCACTGCCGGGTGGTGGCACGCCGTTTCGTGGGTCGGCGGGCCCACCAGCGCCGGGGTCGCGTCCCGGCAGACCGTCGAGGCCAGCGGGCAGCGGTCCGCGAACCGGCAGCCCGGCGGGAAGTCCGCCGGGGACGGCACCACGCCCTTGATCTGCGTGAGCCGCCGCGCCGCCGACTCCAGGGAGAGCACGGAGCCGAGCAACCCGCGCGTGTAGTGGTGCGCCGGGGCGCCCACCAGGTCGGCGGTGACGCCCGTCTCGACGATCTGTCCGCCGTACATCACCACCACCCGGTCGGTGACGTCCGCGACGAGCGCCAGGTCGTGCGAGACGAGGATCAGCGCGAACCCCAGCTCCGCGCGCAGCCGCAGCAGCAGCTCGATGATCTGGGCCTGCACGGTGACGTCGAGCGCCGTCGTCGGCTCGTCGGCGATGATCAGCTTCGGGTCGCGGGAGAGGGCCATGGCGATCAGGACGCGCTGGCGCTGGCCGCCGGACAGCTCGTGCGGATAGCTGCGCAGGGTCCGCTCGGGGTCCAGGCCCACCAGTTCGAGCAGCTCGGCGGCCGTGCGGCGGCCGCCCCTGCGGACGACCTGCCCCAGCTGGGAGCGGACCGTCATCGCCGGGTTCAGCGAGGACAGGGCGTCCTGGTAGATCATCGCCATGTGGTGGCCGAGGAGCCGGCGCCGGGCCCGCGCGGGCAGGCCGACCAGCTCCCGCCCGTCGAACACGACGCTGCCCCGCACCCGGGCGCCCCGGGGCTCCAGGCCCATCACCGTCAGCGCCGTCAGCGACTTGCCGCAGCCCGACTCGCCGACCAGGCCGAGGACTTCGCCGGGGCGTACGTGGAAGCCGATGCCGTCGACGATGTCCGTCCCGGCGTGCCGCTGGGCGAAGCCGACGGCGAGGCCGGTGACGGTCAGGACGGGCGGCCCCTCGGGCAGCGGCCGGGCGCGGGCGCGCAGCCGCGCGGCGGCCTCGGTCAGGCCCGGCAGGTCCAGGACCTCGCCGGTGCCGGGCTCGGGCGCTTCGAGGCGGTCCTCGGCGCGGGCCGCGTCGGGCACGTCCCGGCCGGAGGGCGCGGCCCACGCGTCGGAGACGCCCTCGGAGAGGATGTTCAGGGCGAGGACCGTGATCAGCATGAGCAGGCCGGGGAAGACCGTCGCCCACCAGCCGCCGATCAGGACCATGTTCTTGCCGTCGGCGATGACGCTGCCCCAGGAGGGGTCGGGCGGCCGGACGCCCGCGCCGATGAAGGAGAGCGAGGCCTCGAAGACGATGGCCTCGGCGACCTGCACGGTGCAGAAGACCAGGATGGGCGCCGCGCAGTTCACGGCGACGTGCCGGATGAGGATGTGCGGGGTGCGCGCGCCGACGACGCGTTCGGCCACGACGTAGTCCTCGCCGTACTGGTCCAGGACGTTGGCCCGGACGACGCGGGCGATCGGCGGGGTGAACAGGAACGCGATGGCGCAGATCAGTACGGTGATGCCGCCGCCGAAGACCGCGACGAGCACGGCGGCGAGCGCGATGCCGGGAAAGGCCATGACGACGTCGAGGCAGCGCATCAGCGTCTCGTCGACGGCCTTGCGGGAGGTCGCCGCGACCGCGCCGACGAGTGCGCCGACGGCGAGGGCCAGCAGGGTCGCGCCGAGCCCGATGGCCAGCGACCAGCGCGCCCCGTACATCAGCCGGCTGAGGATGTCGCGGCCGAGGCTGTCCTGGCCCATCCAGTGGCCGGCGGAGGGGTGGCCGGTGCCGTCGGTCTGGGGCTGCTGGTCGAGGGGGTCGTGCGGGGCGACGAGCGGGGCGAGGGCGGCCACCAGGACGACCAGGGCGAGGACGCCCACCGCGACCCTGGACAGGACGGGCAGCTTGTGCGACGGGCGGAGCCGCAGGCCGGGCACGGACAGGCGCTCGGTCAGCGCCTTGCGCGAGGTGAACGTCAACTCGTCCCCCTCAGGCGGGGGTTGACCAGCAGGTGCAGGATGTCGATGACGAGGTTGACGATGACGAAGCCGACGGCGGTGGTGATGACGACGCCCTGGACGACGGCCGGGTCGCCGTTCTTCACGGCGTCGATCATCAGCTTGCCCATGCCGGGCAGCGAGAAGATCGTCTCGATGACGACGGCACCGCCCAGCAGGTAGCCGACGCGCAGTCCGAGCACGGTGAGCGGGTTGATGAGGGCGTTGCGCAGGACGTTGCGGCCGACGACGACCACCGGGGGCAGGCCGCTGCCGATGGCCGTACGGACGTAGTCCTTGTCCAGCTCCTCGACCACGGCGGTGCGGATGACGCGGGTGAGGCCGGCCGCCACCGGCAGGGAGAGGGCGAGGGCGGGCAGCGTCATGGTCCGCAGCCAGCCGGTGAGGGAGTCGGCGGGGTTGATGTAGCCGCCGGTCGGGAACCAGCCGAGGTCGACGGCCAGGTACTGGATCATCAGGAGCGCCAGCCAGAAGCCGGGCGCCGCGACACCGGTCAGGGAGACGACGCGGATGAGCTGGTCCGGCAGCCGGTCGCGGTGGATCGCGGCGGTCACGCCGAGGGTCAGCGAGAGGACGACGGCGATGCCGAGGCCGAGGAACGTCAGCTGCATGGTGAGCGGCAGGGCGGTGGTGACCTGGTCCAGGACGGGGGAGCGGTTGAGGACACTGATGCCCAGGTCGCCGTGGAGGAGGTCCCCCACAAAGGCGATGTAGCGGGCCGGCAGCGGGTCGAGGAGGCCGTTCTCCTCGCGGAACCGGTGCAGCTGCTCGGGGGTCGGGTTCGCGCCCTGGAAGAAGGCGGAGGCCGGGTCGACGTCGGAGAACCGCATCACGAGGAAGACGAAGAGCACGATGCCGAGCAGCAGCGGGACGAGCAGGGCGATGCGGCGGGCGAGGATTCTGAGGACTGCGGTCACGGAGCACGACCCCCGAACTGGCCGGTGGACTGGGCGGTGGTCAGGCCCACTTGGCCTGGAGGAGGTTGATCCCCGGATACGGCTGGGCCCGCACGCCGCCGATCTTCTTCGGGTCCCAGGCCGTCATGAGTTCGTTGTGCACGACCGGATAGAGCACCGCCTGTTCGGCGATGACGTCGATGTACTCCTGGATCATGGTCTTCTTGCGGCTCGCCTCGGGCTCGCGGGTGGCCGCCGCCATGTCCTTGAAGAGTTTCCTGGCGACCGGGTCGCCGGCCCAGCGGGCGTAGCCCATCCACAGGTTCTCGGGGCCGTAGTTGTAGTGCATGATCAGGTCGGCGTCGAGCCCGAACTGGTTGGGGTTCGAGGCGGCGGCGACGACCTGGAAGTCCTTCTTCTGGTCCAGTTTGGTGAAGACGGCGGTGGTCTCCTGCGGGTCGAGCGTCACCTCGACGCCGAGTTTCTCCCAGCCGTCCTGGATGGTCGGCAGGCAGTCCACGATCCAGCTGACGTTCACCGCCATCAGTTCGACCCGCAGCTTGCCGACGCCCGCCGCCTTCAGGAGCTTGCGCGCCTTCGCCAGGTCGTACGCGTAGACGGTCCGCGCGGGCCGGTAGGAGGGGTTGGCCTCGTTCAGGAAGGACGTCGACGCCTTGCCGTGCCCGCGCAGGGCGGCCTCGATCATCTTGTCGCGGTCGATGGCGTAGTGCAGCGCCTGGCGCACCCGTACGTCGTCGAACGGCTGGTGCGCGGTGTTGAAGAGCAGGAAGAGGTTGTTCATCCCGGCGCCGCCCTCGACGCTCATGCCGCTCTTCTCCAGCTGCGCGATGTTGGCGTAGGGGATGTTGTCGGCGATCTCCGCGTCCGCGCTCGCGCCGGAGATCTTCGCGACGCGCGGCGCGGCGTCCACGATCGTCAGCCAGTTCATCTTCTTGAACGCGGCCTTGCGGGGGCCGTTGTAGTCCGCGAAGGCCTCGAAGGTGGTGTTCGACTTCGGGTGGTGCGCGGTCTGCCGGTACGGTCCCGACCCCACCGCCTTGCCCTTGGTCGCGTCCTCCCAGGCGCCGGGCTTCGAGAAGACGTGCTTCGGCATGATCTTCGCGAGGGAGAGGCGGGCGGCGCCGTCGGGGAAGGGGAACTTCAGGATCAGCTCGACGGAGGTGGCGTCGACCTTCCTGACCTCCTTCAGCCAGCTCGCGAAGAACCCCTTGGCGAGCGTCTGGGTCCTCGGATCGAGGATGCGGTCGAACACGAAGACCACGTCGTCGGCGGTGACGGGCTTGCCGTCGTGCCACTTGGCGCCCGGGCGCAGGGTGAACTTCCACGTGGTCGCCCGGAGGTCGCCGGGGATCTCGGTGGCGAGCGCCGGGTAGGGCTCGCGGCTGATCGGGTCGGTGCCGAGCAGACCCTCGTAGATGTGTTCGTTGCCCGCCATGGCGAAGGCGGAGGCGGTCTGCGTCGGGTCCCAGCTGCCGTCGTTGCCGTAGCCGATGACGGCGGTGAGCGTGGCGTCGCCGCCCTGGCCGCCGCCCCCGGTCTCGTTGGTGGACTCCGGCCCCGAGGAGCAGGCGGAGAGCGAGGTGGTGACGGTGGCGGCCGCGCCCAGGGCGCCGGTGTACCGCAGGAAGGACCGGCGGTCGGGCCGCGTCGCGGTTCGAGGGATCGGGTCGCTCACGGTGTCTCCCTTGCTCCCTGGAGAGATCCCACGTCCTACGTCGTGGGTGGCGTGGCGACCATAAGAGGGGTGCGGGGGCCGGTCAAGGCCCCGCACACGGCATTTCACCCCCATTGGCGAGCGGGGCCCGGCGGGTGGGCCCCCGGCGGCCCGGGGCACCGCCGGTCTCGTGGACCGGGCGCACGGGGCGGAGCCGGTTTGTATTCTCGGCAGGCGCGACGCACCGAACGCGACCCCCGCGTGCCCCACCGGGGGCGTGACCCACCGAAGCCGCACCCTGCGAGAGGCAACACCATGACCACCGAGCTGAGCCCCGACGCCCCGGCCCTGGACGGGCTCCTGGAGCGGGCCCGGAAGGACTACGAGGAGCTCGCCGCGCGCGGGCTCTCCCTCGACCTCACCCGGGGCAAGCCCGCGCCGGAACAGCTCGACCTCAGCGAGGACCTGCTCGCCCTGCCCGGCGGACGCCACACCGCCGCCGACGGCACGGACGTACGCAACTACGGCGGCCTCCAGGGTCTGCCCGAGCTGCGCGAGATCTTCGCCGGCCTGCTCCAGGTGCCCGTGGGCCAGCTGCTCGCGCTCGGCAACTCCAGCCTGGAGCTGATGCACGACTGCCTCGTGCACGCCCTCCTCGGGAAGCTCCCCGGCGCCGAGTCCCGCTGGGTGGACCAGGAGCGCATCGCGTTCCTGTGCCCCGTGCCCGGCTACGACCGGCACTTCGCGCTCTGCGAGCGGTTCGGCATCGACATGATCCCCGTGCCGATGACCGACCAGGGCCCGGACATGGACGCCGTGGAGCGGCTCGCCGCCGAGAACCCGGCGGTCAAGGGCATCTGGTGCGTGCCCAAGTACAGCAACCCCGACGGCGTCTCCTACAGCGACGAGACCGTGGCCCGCCTCGCCCGCATGGAGACCGCCGCCCCCGACTTCCGGATCTTCTGGGACAACGCCTACGCCGTCCACCACCTGACCGACGAGCCCACCGAGATCGCCGACCTCCTCGGCGCCTGCGCCGAGGCCGGCAACGCCGACCGGGTGTTCGTCTTCGGCTCCACCTCGAAGATCACCGCCGCCGGCGCGGGCGTCGCCTTCTTCGGCTCCTCGCCCGCCAACGTGAAGTGGCTCCTGGCCAACAACCAGAAGCGCTCCATCGGCCCCGACAAGATCAACCAGCTGCGGCACGTGCTGTTCCTGCGGGACGCCGACGGCGTACGCGCCCACATGGAGCGCCAGCGCGCCCTGCTCGGGCCCAAGTTCGAGACGGTCGCCCGCATCCTGGAGGCCGAGCTGGGCGGCACCGGTCTCGCGACCTGGACCTCGCCCAAGGGCGGCTACTTCGTCACCCTCCAGGTGCCCGACGGCTGCGCCAAGGAGGTCGTGCGCCGCGCCGCCGAGGCCGGCATCGTGCTGACCCCGGCCGGCGCCACGCACCCCTACGGCCAGGACCCGCGCGACGCCGTCATCCGGATCGCGCCCAGCTACCCCGGCCTCGCCGACCTGGAGCAGGCCATGCGCGGCCTGACCGTCTGCGTCCGCCTCGCCGGATACGAGCAGCGGGCCGGCCAAGCCGCCTGACCTGCCGCCGCGCCGACCGCTCGGCGCGGCGGCACGCTCAGTGCTGCTGCGCCTTCTGCGGCGTCACCTCGCTGGGGCGGACGATGACGTACCCCTCACCCCGCAGCATCAGCTGGACCGCCTCGCCCGAGCCGCCGCGGATCATCGACCCGATGGACTGCGAGCGGTGCAGCGAGGTGGCGAGGTCGGCGGTCCAGCCGACCACCGCGTCCGTGTCGACGTACACGGGCTGCTGCGGGGAGACGGGGATCACCAGCGGGTTGCCGTCACACACCAGGCCGAGGCGGCCCGAGCCCGTGAAGACGCTGTTGAACAGGCCGCCCCCGGTCATCCCCGCGCCCTTCACCGTCTTGATCTCGTACGAGAGGGTCGCGTCGAAGCACAGGACGTTGCGGCCGTTGACCGTGAGGACGTCGCCCGGCTCGACGTCCACGATGAAGCAGTTCTGCGCCTCGTGCGCGAACCACGCCTCGCCCTGGCCGCGCACGGCCATCAGCGGCAGCCCCTCCCCGGTCATGGCCCGCTTGAGCATGCCGCCCACGCCCTGCCCCTTGCGCTCGAACTGCAGCTCGCCCCGGTAGGCGATCATCGCGCCCTGCCGGGCGAACATCTCGCCGTTCACCGCGTACTTGATCGACTTGGCGTTCTGGAGGGTCATCCCGGGGGCGAGGGCCGGCTGCGCCATGTGGTCACTGGAGAACAAGTCACTCTTCATGAGGGCATCTTGGGCCACGGGCGACGCGCACGGAAGCGGGGGCCTGTCCGGCAGCTTCTCCTGACCGCCGCCGCGTGTCAGGGACCTGTTCGGGGGCAGCGTGACGTCACCGGGCGGTGCGAGCCCGGCAGAGCCGGAGAGAGGTCCCCTTCATGGCTGTGGCGTTCCTGTGCGTGTTCATCGTGATGGCGGCGGTCCAAGTGGTGAAGCCGCAGCTTCTGTGGAGGGTGAACCGTCCCCTTCAAAAGCCGTTCGTGAAGGACTACGACGCCACCGAGCCCACTCGCGCCGGTTACCTGATGGAGCGGGCGGTGGGCGCGGTGGTGCTGGTCGCGGCGGTGGTCATGCTGGTCGCGCAACTGACCTGAGCGGTTCGCCGTGGGCGCCGTTGACGAACGCCTGCCAGGCGGGGGCGCCGATGATCAGGGCCGGGCCCTGCGGCACCTTGCTGTCCCGCACGGGCACGACCCCGGGGACCCCGTCGGCGACCTCGACGCATTCCCCGCTGTCTCCGCCGCTGTAGCTGCTCTTGCGCCAGCGGACGGTGCTCAGGTCGTACTCACGCATTGTCTGTAGTCCTCCGCCGCCGATCCGAGCAAGGCCAGGGACGCCTCCGGTGACAGCGCGGCGGCCCTGAGTTGATCGTATGCCGCCTGTACCTGTTTCACCATTGCCGGATCATCCAGCAGGTTCCCCGAAAGCACGCCCTCTGTATAGGCGGTTGGCGGGGCGTCCGGGAACTCCATGAGCTTCAGCATCTTGCCCATGCTCGGGTAGGCCCCGGCAGCGAACGGCAGCACCTGCACCATCGCCCGGCGCTCACGTGCCGTGGTGGCGATGTGCTCCAACTGCTGGACCATGACCGCTGGACCCCCGACAGGAGTACGCAGAGCGGTTTCGTGCACGATCACCCAATACACGGGCCGTGTAGCACCCTTGAGGACGTGTGCACGATCCATGCGGGCCTTGACTCTCTCCTCGACGTAGTCATCCGTGGCGAACGGGTGGCTGGCCAGGAACACTGCGCGCGCGTACTCCGGTGTTTGGAGAAGCCCCGGAACGACCGCCGGCGCAAAGTCACAGATCTCCGTCGCAAGCCGCTCCAGCTCCGCCACATGCGCGAAGTACTCCGCATAAGGGGTCTCTTTGATCAGCTTGCGGAACATGCGTCCGAAAATACCGTCGGTTTGCAGGACCTCGTCGATCCGCTCGGCCACGTCCAACTGCGGTTTACGAATAGCCTGTTCGAATTGCCCAATGTAGCCCCCGGAGACGAAAACCCGCGTACCCAGTGCCGACTGGGTGATCCCCGCGTCCTCCCGGCGCCGCTTCAGCTCCGTGCCGAAGAACTCCCACGCCGCTTGACGTGAACCATTGGCCATGGCCAACCGCCTTCCACTGCCCCGCAGTTGTAGAGGGCAGACCCCTGCCGAGTGTAGGCGCGATACGTCACCGTAGGGGTGCGAAGAGTGAAATCCGAAGGCGAAGGGGAGTCACGTGGAGGCGGAATCAAAGCGCCACGCAGTGGTATGCGTCGAACAGGCGGAGGAAACATTGAGGGAATTGCGCGCCGCACTCGCGCGAGCGGAAATCACCTTGCCGTCCTTGCGGATCGACCCCGCGACGGTGGCCAGGGAGGCACCCTGCCCCCGCATCGAATTGGGCGGGTGTTCCGTCGCCGTGGCGCAACGCCTGGCCGCCGCCCTGAGGAGCGCGCCGTGAGCCTTCCCGCGCACCTCCCCGTCGGCTCGTACGTCGTGGACACCACCAGCGGACGCGTCGGCCGGGTCATGGGCCACGAAGGCCCCTACGTGCAGCTGCGCCCCTACGGCGGCGGCCGCGAGTGGGACTGCGCCCCGGAGGAGGTCCGCACGGCGACCATGGCGGAACGGCTGCGCGCGGCGACGGCGTACGCGAACGCCCGCAGCAGGGGCGAGGTGGTCTGACCGCTCAGCCGTACGGCGTACCTCGCACCCCCCGCCGTGCGCGAGAATGGCCCCATGAGTCTGTTCCGCGACGACGGCATCGTGCTGCGCACCCAGAAACTGGGCGAGGCGGACCGGATCATCACGTTGCTCACGCGCGGTCACGGGCGGGTACGCGCCGTGGCGCGGGGGGTGCGGCGCACCAAGTCGAAGTTCGGGGCCCGGCTCGAACCCTTCTCCCACGTCGACGTGCAGTTCTTCGCGCGCGGGAGCGAGCTGGTCGGACGCGGGCTCCCCTTGTGCACGCAGAGTGAGACCATCGCGCCGTACGGCAGCGGGATCGCGGCCGACTACGCCCGCTACACCGCCGGCACGGCCATGCTGGAGACGGCGGAACGGTTCACCGACCACGAGGGCGAGCCCGCCGTGCAGCAGTATCTGCTGCTGGTGGGCGGGCTGCGCGTCCTCGCGCGCGGGGAGCACGCGCCGCACCTCGTCCTGGACGCGTTCCTCCTGCGCTCCCTGGCGGTGAACGGCTACGCGCCGAGCTTCGGCGACTGCGCCAAGTGCGGCCTGCCCGGACCGAACCGCTTCTTCTCGGTCGCGGCGGGCGGCTCCGTCTGCGTCGACTGCCGGGTGCCCGGCAGCGTCGTACCGTCGCAGGAGGCCCTGACCCTGCTCGGCGCGCTGCTCACCGGCGACTGGGCGACGGCGGACGCGTGCGAGGCGCGGCACGCGCGCGAGGGCAGCGGGCTGGTCTCGGCCTATCTGCACTGGCACCTGGAGCGCGGCCTGCGCTCACTGCGGTACGTAGAGAAAAGCTGAGCAGCACCCCCTTGAAGTCACGTAGGAGAGAGAGCCCCATGGCACGACGCGGAATCCTCGGACGGTCCCGCCGTGAGTACGCCACCCCCGAGCCGCACCCCACGGGCGCCCGGCCGCCGAAGATCCCCGGCGAGCTGGTGCCCAAGCACGTCGCCATCGTCATGGACGGCAACGGCCGGTGGGCCAAGGAGCGCGGTCTGCCGCGCACCGAGGGGCACAAGGTGGGCGCCGAGCGCGTCCTGGACGTCCTCCAGGGCGGCATCGAGATGGGCGTCGGCGCGATCTCGCTGTACGCCTTCTCCACGGAGAACTGGAAGCGCTCCCCGGACGAGGTGAAGTTCCTGATGAACTTCAACCGTGACTTCATCCGCAAGACCCGCGACCAGCTGGACGAGCTCGGCATCCGCGTGCGCTGGGTCGGCCGGATGCCGAAGCTGTGGAAGTCGGTCGCCAAGGAGCTGGAGATCTCCCAGGAGCAGACCAAGGACAACGACAAGCTGACCCTGTACTTCTGCATGAACTACGGCGGGCGCGCCGAGATCGCCGACGCCGCCCAGGCCCTCGCCGAGGACGTGCGGGCGGGCCGGCTCGACCCGTCCAAGGTCAGCGAGAAGACCTTCGCGAAGTACCTGTACTACCCGGACATGCCGGACGTGGACCTGTTCCTGCGGCCCAGCGGCGAGCAGCGGACCTCCAACTACCTGCTGTGGCAGAGCGCGTACGCCGAGATGGTCTTCCAGGACGTGCTGTGGCCGGACTTCGACCGTCGCGACCTGTGGCGCGCCTGCCTCGAGTACGCCTCGCGCGACCGCCGCTTCGGCGGTGCCGTCCCGAACGAGCAGCAGATCGCCGAGAGCTGACCGCGCCCGCGCGCACACGAAGGGGCCCGCGCCGTCACAGTGACGGCGCGGGCCCCTTCGTACGTATGCCTACTTGCTCGCGCACTCCGCGCAGGTGCCGAAGATCTCCACCGTGTGCGCCACGTTCACGAAGCCGTGCTCGGCGGCGATGGCCTCCGCCCACTTCTCGACGGCGGGGCCCTCCACCTCGACGGCCTTGCCGCACAGGCGGCACACCAGGTGGTGGTGGTGCTCACCGGTCGAGCAGCGGCGGTAGACCGTCTCGCCCTCGCTGGTGCGCAGCGCGTCCACCTCGCCGGCGTCGGCCAGTGACTGGAGCGTGCGGTAGACCGTGGTCAGACCGACCGAGTCGCCCTTGTGCTTGAGCATGTCGTGCAGCTCCTGCGCACTGCGGAACTCGTCCACGTCGTCGAGTGCCGCGGCCACCGCCGCGCGCTGGCGGGTGGATCTGCCTCGAACCGGGGCTCCCACGGTTGTCTCCTCGCGTCTGCGCTCTGGTCTGGGCCTGCCGGGCCATTGTGCCAGGTCGGCCCGGACCGGGGTCAGGTCCTGGCCACCGGCTGGGCCGGCACCGAGCACTCCGCCGGATCCCCGGCCGCCCGCGCGGCGGCCGCGGCCCGCGCCCTGCGCCTGGCCAGCGGCGTCGCGAGGACCGTGAGGGCGATGAACACCCCGATGGTCAGCAGCACGATCGTCGCGCCCGGCGGCACGTCCTGGTAGTACGAGGTGGCCGTGCCGCCGATCGTCACCGCGACGCCGATCGCCACGGAGATCGCGAACGTCGCCGCGAAGCTCCGGGTGAGCTGCTGGGCGGCCGCCACCGGCACCACCATCAGCGCGGAGACCAGGAGCAGGCCCACCACGCGCATGGCGACGGTCACCGTGACCGCGGCGGTGACGGCGGTGAGCAGGTTCAGGGCGCGCACCGGGAGCCCGGTCACGCGGGCGAACTCCTCGTCCTGGCTGACCGCGAAGAGCTGGCGGCGCAGGCCCACCGTGACCAGCACCACGAAGGCGGCGAGCAGGCAGATCGCGCTGACGTCCTCCTCGGAGACCGTCGAGAGGGAGCCGAAGAGGTACGACTGGAGGTTCGCGTTCGACCCGCCGGGGGCGAGGTTGATGAACATCACGCCGCCCGCCATGCCGCCGTAGAACAGCATGGCGAGGGCGATGTCGCCGCGCGTCTTGCCGTACCAGCGGATCAGCTCCATCACCACGGCGCCGACGATCGCGACGGCCGTCGCCATCCACACCGGGGACGCGGAGAGCAGGAAGCCGAGGCCGACGCCGGTCATCGCGACGTGGCCGATGCCGTCGCCCATCAGCGCCTGGCGGCGCTGGACGAGGTAGATGCCGACGGCGGGCGCGGTGATGCCGACCAGGACGGCGGCGAGCAGGGCCCGCTGCATGAAGGCGTACTCAAGGATTTCCATCGCCAGGGTCCTCAGGTGAGCAGGCCGGTGCGGACCGGCTCGGCGTCGGCGGCGTGCGGGTGGACGTGGTCGTGGCCCGGCAGGGCGTGCTGGCCGACCGCCCGCGGGGGCGGCCCGTCGTGCAGGACGCAGCCGTCGCGCAGGACCACGGCGCGGTCGATCAGCGGCTCCAGGGGGCCCAGTTCGTGCAGGACGAGCAGGACCGAGGTGCCCTTGGCGACCTGCTCGCGCAAGGTGGCCGCGAGGACCTCCTGACTGGCCAGGTCGACGCCCGCCATCGGCTCGTCCATGATCAGCAGCTCGGGCTCGGAGGCCAGCGCGCGGGCGATCAGGACCCGCTGGTGCTGGCCGCCGGAGAGCGCGTTCACGGAGTCCTTGGCGCGCTCGCCGAGGCCCACCAGCTCGATGGCGCGGGCGACGGCCTCCCGGTCGGCCTTGCGGAGCACGCCGAAGCGGGCGCGGGACAGCCGCCCGGAGGCGACGACCTCGCTGATCGTGGCCGGGACGCCGCCGGCGGCGGTGGTGCGCTGCGGGACGTACCCGACGCGGGCCCAGTCGCGGAAGCGGCGGCGCGGGGTGCCGAAGAGCTCTATGTCGCCGCCGGACACCGGCACCTGGCCGATGATCGAACGCACGGCGGTGGACTTGCCCGAGCCGTTGGCGCCGAGCAGGGCGACGACCTCGCCGCACCCCACCGTGAGGTCGATGCCGCGCAGCACGGGACGCGAGCCCAGCTCGGCCGTCACCTTGCGCAGGGATATGACGGCGTCCCCGTCCGCGGACGTGGCGTGCTTGCTCATGGCTCGTGCCTCCGTAGCCACAGGGGGTGGGGTCATTTGGCGCCCAGGGCCTTGCGCAGGGCCTTCAGGTTGGACTCCATGACCTGGATGTAGTCCTCGCCCTTGGACTTGCCGGTGATGCCCTCGACCGGGTCGAGTACATCAGTCCGCAGGCCCGCGTCCTTCGCCAGGGTCCTGGCGGTCTCGTCGCTGACGAGCGTCTCGTAGAAGACGGTGGTGACGCCGTCCTCCTCGGCCATCTTCTGGAGGTCCTTGACGCGCTTGGCGCTCGGTTCGGCCTCGGGGTCCAGGCCGCTGATGGCCTCCTCGGTGAGGCCGTAGCGCTCGGCGAGGTAGCCGAAGGCGGCGTGGGTCGTGATGAACACCTTGTTCCTGGTGTTCTTCAGGCCGTCCTCGTAGCTCTTGTTCAGGCCATCGAGGTCCTTCACCAGCTTCGCGGTGTTCTTCTTGTACGTCGCCGCGTGGTCGGGGTCGGCCTTCTCCAGGGCCTTGCCGACGCCCTCGGCGACCTCGGCGTACTTCACCGGGTCGAGCCAGATGTGCGGGTCGGCGCCCTCGTGGGAGTGGTCGTGGCCGTGGCCCTCGTGACCCTCTTCCTCGTGCCCCTGCGCGTGCCCGCCGACCTCGGTGCCGTGCTTCTCCATGCCGGTCAGGGAGCCGGCGTCGACCTTGGTGTCGATCCCGGACTGGTCGATCGCCTTGTCCACGGCGGGCTGCAGGCCCTTGAGGTACAGCGCGACGTCCGATTCCTCCAGCTGCCCGCGCTGCTTGGCGGAGACGTCGAGGTCGTGCGGCTCCTGGCCGGGCTCGGTGAGGGTGGTGACCGAGACGTGGTCGCCGCCGATGCGCTCCGCGAGGTACTGCATGGGGTAGAACGACGCCACCACGTCGAGCTTGCCGTCCTTGTCGTCCGCGGTGGAGGAGCAGGCGGTCAGCGCCGTGAGGCCGAGGACCGTCGCGGAGGCGAGGGCGGCGGTGGGTATGAGGCGTCGTCGTACGTTCATGACACTCATTTTCAACAAATGTGGAAACGATTGTCAATAATGCTCCCGGCGGGGGTCCTGCGGAGGCCCGGCGGAGGCTCGGCGGCAGGGGCCCGAAGCGGCTTGGGGGGAACCGATTTGATTAGGGGGGCCGGGCCGCCGGTAACCTGAGGCATTCGCCTCGCCCACCGTCTTATGAAGAGAGCACCGTGGCCGCCGACAAGATCGACACCATCGTCAGCCTGAGCAAGCGCCGTGGCTTCGTTTTCCCCTGTAGCGAGATCTACGGCGGCCAGCGCGCCGCCTGGGACTACGGACCGCTGGGCGTCGAGCTGAAGGAGAACCTCAAGCGCCAGTGGTGGCGCTACATGGTCACCTCGCGCGAGGATGTCGTGGGCATCGACTCGTCGGTGATCCTGGCGAGCGAGGTCTGGCAGGCCTCCGGCCATGTCGCGACCTTCTCCGACCCGCTCACCGAGTGCCTCTCCTGTCACAAGCGCCACCGCGCCGACCACCTGGAAGAGGCCTACGAGGCCAAGCACAACCGCCCGCCGGCCAACGGCCTCGCGGACGTCAACTGCCCCAACTGCGGTACCAAGGGCCAGTTCACCGAGCCCAAGCAGTTCTCCGGCATGCTCGCCACGCACCTCGGCCCGACGCAGGACACCGGCTCCGTCGCCTACCTGCGCCCCGAGACCGCCCAGGGCATCTTCACCAACTTCGCCCAGGTCCAGCAGACCTCCCGCCGCAAGCCGCCGTTCGGCATCGCGCAGATGGGCAAGTCCTTCCGCAACGAGATCACGCCCGGCAACTTCATCTTCCGCACCCGCGAGTTCGAGCAGATGGAGATGGAGTTCTTCGTCAAGCCGGGCGAGGACGAGCAGTGGCAGGAGTACTGGATGGAGCAGCGCTGGAACTGGTACACCGGCCTCGGCCTGCGCGAGGAGAACATGCGGTGGTTCGAGCACCCGAAGGAGAAGCTCTCCCACTACTCCAAGCGCACCGCTGACATCGAGTACCGCTTCCAGTTCGGCGGCAACGAGTGGGGCGAGCTGGAAGGCGTCGCCAACCGCACCGACTACGACCTGACCGCGCACTCCAAGGCGTCCGGCCAGGACCTCTCCTACTTCGACCAGGAGGCGGGCGAGCGCTACACGCCGTACGTCATCGAGCCCGCCGCCGGTGTCGGCCGCACCATGCTCGCCTTCCTGCTCGACTCCTACTTCGAGGACGAGGCGCCCAACGCCAAGGGCAAGCTGGAGAAGCGCACGGTCATGCGCTTCGACCACCGCATCGCCCCGGTGAAGGTCGCGGTGCTCCCCCTGTCCCGGAACCCGGAGCTGTCGCCCAAGGCCAAGGGCCTGGCCACCGCGCTGCGCCAGAACTGGAACATCGAGTTCGACGACGCGGGCGCCATCGGCCGCCGCTACCGCCGCCAGGACGAGATCGGCACCCCGTACTGCGTGACCGTCGACTTCGACACCCTCGACGACAACGCCGTGACGGTGCGCGAGCGCGACTCGATGAAGCAGGAGCGGGTCTCCCTCGACCAGATCGAGGGCTACCTCGCGACGCGCCTCGTGGGCTGCTGACCCACGGCGCGTGACGTCGGGCCCCCGGTTCCGCTCATGGAGCCGGGGGCCCGGCGCGTTCCGAGGCCTCTGTCTCCGGGGTCTGTGTTTTCGGGGTCTGTACGAGGAGGACGGCGCCGCTCGGCCGGGGCGCGCGGAGCAGCGTCATGCCGTACGCGCGCGGCGGCGCACCCGAGCCGTCCGGCGGGGTGATCTCCACCGTCCGCGAGGCGAAGTCGCCCACCGAGCGGCAGGCCCACCAGTGGTCCAAGTCCGGCCGCTCGGCGCGCAGTCGGGCCGTGACGCCCTGGAGGGCGGGGGAGTGCGGGCGCCGGTCGGCGCGGGTGCGCACATGCCGGTACAGGTCCATCGCGACGGGCTCCCAGGCGGGCAGCAACCGCTGGTGATCCGGGTCGCGGACCAGCAGGAGCAGCAGATTGCGCCGCTCCTCGGGGAAGCCGCCGGGGTCCGGCCACAGCGCCGCGTACGCGCGGTTCCAGGCGAGGATGTCCAGCGCGGGCCCGAGCAGCAGGGCCGGGCTGTCCGGCCAACTGTCGAGCACCGCCCGCAGACCGGGGTCGCCGGCGTCGTCGCCGTCCGGCTGCCGGGCGGTGAAGCCGGCGAGGGCCAGGGCGTGCCGGTGCGCCTCCCGACCGAGCCGCAGGGCGCGGGCCACGGCGTCCAGGACCTGCCGCGAGGCGTCCACCCGCCCCTGCTCCAGCCACGTGTACCACGCCACGGAGACCCCCGACAGCGCGGCGACCTCCTCCCGGCGCAGCCCCGACGTACGCCTGCGCCGCGTGGCCGGCAACCCCACGTCGGCGGGCGCCAGCCGTTCGCGGTGGGCCCGCAGGAAGCCGCCCAACTCCCGCCGTAGTGCCGCCTCGTGCGCCGCAGCCACTGTCCCCATGCCGCCCAGCCTATGACCTGGGCTCATCCCCATGGACGCCTGTCTGGCCGGGGCGCCCGGCACGATGGAGGCTGCCTCCATGACCGAAAAGAGCGCACACGCACCCGCCACGCCCACCATGTGGCGCCGCCGCAACGACTCCTCCGACCTGGCGCGGCCCCGCCCCTTCGTCCGCGTCTACACCGGCCCCGGCACCCTGGACGCCCTGGCCGCCTCGTACGAGCGCCTGCTGAGCACGGAACGGGACATGTGGTTCACGTACCCGGAGAAGCGACTCGCCCTGGCCGCCGTCGGCCCGTTCCTCCTGATCGAGGGCACCGAGGAGACACTGGCGCCCTTCCGCGCGACGGACGGCACGCTGCTCGTCGACTCGGCGCGGGCCTATCTGGAGCGCCTGGCGGCCGAGGGCGCCGAGATCACGGAGCCGCTGATCGCCGTCCCCACGGGCTCCGGCTTCACGGCACGCCATGCCGACGGCACGGTGATCGAGTACGTGGAGCACCGGCCGGACCGGGACGGGCGCTGAACCGGGTCGATCATGCCGCGCCGCCGCGAACCGGGTGCCGGTCAGGGCCGGATGTGCTTCAACGTGAACTCGGGCCGGGCATACGGGCCGGCCTGCGGGGCTTCGGGATCGGCGGGGACGTCGGCGTCGGTGATGTGCGATGCATGTGTTTCGGCGTTGTCGATGGGCGTGTAGGCCAGTTCGGACTCCGCGGGGAGTTCCCAGAAGCGGCGGGTGTTGGCGGAGACGGCGTACACCGTGGCGAAGCGCGTGGAGAGCGGGGCGGTCAGCGCGGCGCGGCAGAAACCGACGGCGTCACGCGGGCTGAGCCAGGTCGCCAGGTGGCGCGACTCGGTGGGCGCCTCCTCGAAGCTGCCGATGCGCAGGCAGATCACGGAGACGTCGAACTTGTCCGCATACAGCCGCCCCAGGGCCTCGACGGCTGCCTTGCTCACCCCGTACAGGCCGTCGGGGCGCACGGGTTGCCGCGGGTCAGTGCGATGGGCCGTGGGATAGAACCCGCTCACGCGGTTGCTGCTGGCCAGCACGACCCGCGGAATCGCCGCCCTTCGGGCAGCTTCCAGCACATGGTGGGTGCCCAGCACGTTCGCGTCCAGCAGATGCTCGAGCGGCGCCTCGTCCGGCAGGCCGCCCAGATGGAGCACGGCGTCCGCACCCGCGAGCGCGGTCTCGACGGCCGCCGCGTCCCGAAGATCGACGGTATGGACCACCTCGTTCGCGGCCTCGGCACGGAGCGGAACGCGGTCGAGCAGAACCAGGCGGCTCACCTCGCCGCGCAACGCCCGGCGCACGACCGAGCCGATGTTCCCTGCCGCCCCGGTGACGACCACCGTTCCCATCCCCACTGCACACCTCCGCCGTGCGAACCCAGCAACGTCCTGATCCGGACAGGCAGTGATCCTCTCATCACCGGCCACGACGCCCAACGGGTGCGGAGCCGGCAGGGCGGCGTCAGGCCCGTACCGGCTGGGGCTCCCGCTCCAGTCGCTGGGCCGTCCGCTCCGCGGTGCCCCGGGCCCAGCGCCCGCTCGACAGCGCCCCGAGCAGCAGCACCGCGAGGCCGCAGCCCGCGATGATCCACCAGGCGGGCCGGCTGGCCCCGGCGAAGTCCCTCGCGTACGACGACGCCACACCCGAGGCCAGGACCGCGCCGATCACCGCGACGCCCAGCGTCTGGCCGATCTGGCGGCTGGTGGAGGCGACCGCCGCGGCCACGCCCGCCTGGGCGCGCGGCATCCCGGCCACCGCCGTGTTGGTGATCGGGGCGTTGACGAAGCCGAAGCCGAGCCCGAAGAGGACATAGCCGAGGAACCGGGTCCCGCCCGTGTCCTCCGCCTCGAACGCGGCGAAGAGCACCCCGGACGCCGTCATCGCCACCCCCGCGACCAGCAGCGAGAGGCGCGGCCCGCGGCTGCCGACCAGCCGCCCCGACAGCGGGGCGCAGACCAGCGTCATGGCCGCCATCGGCAGCATCCACAGCCCGGCGTGCAGCGCGTCCAGGCCCCGTACGTCCTGGAGGTACAGCGTCGACAGGAAGAGGAAGCCGGCCAGCGCCGCGAACGCGCTCACCGCGATCACCGTGGCCCCGGTGAACGGCGCTGAGCGGAAGAAGCGCAGGTCGATCAGGGGCTCGGCGCGGCGCGGCTCGTAGCGGAGCAGGCCGAGCAGGGCCAGCAGGGCGGCGCCCGCGAAGGAGAGGATCAGCGGGGACGTCCAGCCCGCCGTGGGCGCCTCGATGATCGCGTACGTCAGCGCGCCGAGCAGCCCGATCACCAGCAGCTGCCCGATGGGGTCGGGGCGGCGCGGGTGCGGGGCGCGGGACTCGGGCACGTACCGCGTGGTCAGGAGGAGCGCGGCGAGGCCGACGGGCAGGTTGATCCAGAAGATCGAGCGCCAGCCGACCGAGTCGACGAGGAGCCCGCCGACGAGGGGGCCCGCCGCCATGGAGATGCCGACGACACCGCCCCACACGCCGATGGCGCGGGCCCGCTCGCGCGGTTCGGTGAAGGTGTTGGTGATGATGGACATCGCGACGGGGTTGAGCATCGAGCCGCCCACCGCCTGGACCATGCGGAACGCCACCAGCGACTCCAGGTTCGGCGCGAGCGAGCAGAGCACCGAGCCCAGGGTGAAGACGGTCAGGCCCGCCCGGAAGACCTTGCGCCGGCCGATCCGGTCGGCGGTCGAGCCCGCGAGCATGAGGAGCGAGGCGAGGACGAGCGTGTACGCGTCGATCGTCCACTGCATGCCCGAGACGCTCGCGTCGAACTCACCGCGCATGGCGGGGAGGGCGACGTTCAGGACGGTGTTGTCGAGGCTGACGATCAGCAGGCTCATGCAGCAGATCGCGAGGACGAGCATCCGTCGACGGGAGGTGAGTTCATCGGCCATGCAAGTGACGGTAACGCTCCGGGCCACCCCCTAGGCGAGCCGTCGCGGCAGCCGCAGACTCAGCAGCGCAAGCCCGAGCAGGCCCGCGAGCTGCGCCCCGAGTACGACGACGAACGCGTCCCGCATGCCGAGCCCCGGCACGAGCGCGAGGAACAGCGAGCCGATCGTCGCCACGCCCACCGCCAGACACGACTGCTGCACGGTCGCCGCGAGCCCGCTCCCGGCGCCCGCCCGCGCGGCCGGCACGGCGGCCAGGACGAGCCGGAAGTACAGGGCGAGTTCGACGCCCTGCCCGAGCCCGCACAGGACGAGCCCTGGAGCCAGCGCGAGCGGCCCGAGCGAGGGCCACGGCAGCCACAGGGCGGTCAGGGCGAGCACCAGCAGGCCGAAGCCGTGCGTGAGCGCCGCCACCGTCATCGCCCGGCCGCCGAGCCGCGACGCCAGCCGCGGGGCGAGGACCGAGGCGGCGAACTGCGCGAGACCCATGGGCACGAGCGTCAGGCCCGCCGTGAGCGCGCCGTAGCCGAGGCCCTGCTGGAGCGTCACCGCGGTGACGAACATCCAGCCGCTGAACCCGATGAAGATCGGCAGCCCGAGGGCGATCCCCCTGCGGACACCGGGCTCGCGCAGCAGCGACGGCGGCAGCAGCGGGCTGCCCCCGGTGCGCTCCGCCCGCCGCTCGACGGCCGTGAACGCCAGGCCCAGCGGAGGCGCGGCGGCCAGCAGCAGCACCGACCACAGGGGCCAGCCGGTGGCCCGGCCCTCGGAGAGGGGCAGCAGCAGCGCGGTGAGGGCGGCGCCCAGCAGCAGGGTGCCGCCGACGTCGCCGCGCCGGGGCCGCTCGGCCCGGCTGTCCGGCACCGCGCGGACCGCGCAGAGCAGGGCGGCCACCGCCACCGGCACGTTCACCAGGAACGCCATGCGCCAGCCGGTCCCCGCGAGATCGGCGGCGACCAGGACCCCGCCGAGCACCTGCCCGAGGACGACGCCGAGCCCGCTGACGGAGCCGTACGCCGCGACGGCCTTCGCGCGCCGCTCGCCGCGGGTGGTGGCGTGGAGGGTGGCGAGGACCTGCGGGAGCATCAGCGCGGAGGCGGCGCCCTGGGCCGCGCGCGCCGCCACCAGCCACCACACGCCGGGCGCGAGTCCGCAGGCCAGCGAGGTCAGGCCGAAGGCGGCGACGCCCCACAGGAACAGCTTCCTGCGGCCGTACGTGTCCCCGAGCCGCCCGCCGAGGACGAGCAGCACGGCGTAGGCCACCGCGTAGCCGGCGACGACCATCTCCAGGGTGGCGGGGGAGGCGCGGAGGTCGCGTCCGATGCCGGGCAGGGCGACGTTGACGACGAAGAAGTCGATGCTGGAGAGGGCGGCGCCGAGCAGCACGGTGAACAGGCCGAGGGGCGTGAGCGGGGCGGGGTCGGGGGCGGGGGTCGCGGGTGTCTTCGGTGAGTGGTCAGCGAGCGTCACGCCGACGACCCTCGTGCGGCCGGCGGAGGGGTACCAGAGCGTCTTCATCCTGGTACCGGAGGCACCTGGAAACGGGATGGGCGGTCCGCCAGGCTTGCCCCGTGACGACGACCATGACCATGACCACGAGCACGAGCACGAGCACGAGCATGACCGGGGGCGCGGCGAGGGGCGCCGGCGCCGACATCCGCAGGCGGGAACTCGCCGCCTTCCTGCGCAGCCGCCGCGAGCGGGTGACGCCCGAGCAGGCCGGTCTGCCGCGCGGGCCCCGGCGCCGCACCCCGGGGCTGCGCCGCGAGGAGGTGGCGCAGCTGTCGAGCGTGGGCGTCACCTGGTACACGTGGCTGGAGCAGGCGAGGCCGATCACGGTCTCGGCGCAGGTCCTGGACGCCGTCGCCCGCGCGCTGCTCATGGACCCCGGCGAGCGCGCCCACCTCTTCGCCCTCGCCGGCGCCGTCGACCCGCGCCCGGAGGCCGGGCGCCCGGCGCTCTCCGCGCCGGTCCGCCGGCTGATGCACCGGATCGCGCCCTATCCGGCCACCGTGCAGAACGGCCGCTACGACGTCCTCGCCCACAACCGTTCCTGGACGCACGTCTTCGGGGACTTCGACGCGATGGAACCGCGCGACCGCAACTGCCTGTGGCTCCTGGCCACCAGCCGCCGCTGGCGCGAGACCTGCCTGGACCGGGACGAGATGCTGCGCGACCTGACGGCCAAGTTCCGCGCGTCGATGACCGAGCACGGCGCGGAGCCCGGGTGGAAGGAGCTGCGGGACCGGCTGCTCGCTCAGTCGGCACAGTTCCGCGAGCTGTGGGAGCGGCACGAGGTGGCGACGATGGTCCCGCACGTCAAGCGGTACCGGCACCCGCGCGTGGGGCTGCTGCGGCTGGAGCACCGCATGCTCTGGACGGCCCCGGTGGCGCGGGCGCACCGCCTCATCGCGTACGTCCCCGCGGACGACGAGACGGAGGAGCGCCTGGAGCGGCTCGCGGAGCTGTCGCAGCCGTCGTCACGGGCGCCGGGCGAGTGAGGGACAATGGAGGGTCCCGTCGTCCGTCCCGGAGAGCACCCATGCCGTCCCAGCCCCTCACGATCGGCCCGCACACCGTACAGCCGCCCGTCGTGCTCGCCCCCATGGCGGGCATCACGAACGCGCCGTTCAGGACGCTGTGCCGGGAGTTCTCCGGCGGCAAGGGCCTCTTCGTCAGCGAGATGATCACCACGCGCGCCCTGGTGGAGCGCAACGAGAAGACGATGCAGCTGATCCACTTCGACGCGACGGAGAAGCCGCGCTCGATCCAGCTGTACGGCGTCGACCCGGCGACCGTCGGCAAGGCCGTCCGCATGATCGCGGAAGAGGACCTGGCCGACCACATCGACCTCAACTTCGGCTGCCCCGTCCCCAAGGTGACCCGCAAGGGCGGCGGCTCCGCGCTGCCGTACAAGCGCAACCTGCTGCGCGCCATCCTGAAGGAGGCGGTCGCCGGCGCGGGCGACCTGCCCGTGACGATGAAGATGCGCAAGGGCATCGACGACGACCACATCACCTTCCTGGACGCGGGCCGCATCGCCGTCGAGGAGGGTGTCACCGCCATCGCGCTGCACGGCCGCACGGCCGCCCAGCACTACGGCGGCACGGCCGACTGGGACGCCATCGCCCGCCTCAAGGAGCACGTGCCCGAGATCCCGGTGCTCGGCAACGGCGACATCTGGTCGGCGGCGGACGCGATCCGGATGATGGACGAGACGGGGTGCGACGGCGTCGTCGTGGGCCGCGGCTGCCTCGGCCGGCCCTGGCTCTTCGGTGACCTGGTGGCCGCCTTCGAGGGCACGGGCGCCCCGCAGGCGCCGACCCTGCGCGAGGTCTCCCGGGTCATGCTGCGCCACGCGACGCTGCTCGGCGAGTGGATCGGCGACGAGTCGCGCGGCGTCATCGACTTCCGCAAGCACGTCGCCTGGTACCTGAAGGGCTTCGCGGTCGGCTCGGAGATGCGCAAGCGCCTCGCGATCACCTCCTCGCTCGCCGAGCTGGAGGACGGCCTCGGCGAGCTGGACCTCGACCAGCCGTGGCCCACGGGCGCGGACGGCCCCCGCGGCCGCACCTCGGGCAACAACCGCGTGGTCCTGCCCGACGGCTGGCTGAAGGACCCCTACGACTGCGCGGGCGTCGGCGAGGACGCGGAACTGGACACCTCGGGCGGCTGACAGCCAGGGGCCATAGGGGGGCGGCCGACCACCACCAGGAGGGCGGCCGCGGTTCAACATCAACGGGGGGAAGTTCACGTGTCGTACCGTCCGACCGATTGGCATGTACTCGACCTGGAGAAGGATCCGACGCCGGGTGATCCGCACCGGGTGCGCAAGCTGGCCAAGGACCTGCACGACTTCTCCGACGACGTCGGCAGGGTGCTGCGGGACATCAAGGGCATGGCGGGCGAGGACGCGATCCTCACCTGGGCGGGCAAGACGGCCGAGGCCTTCACGGAGAAGTTCGAGAAGGCCCCCGAGAAGCTGAAGAAGCTCAAGAAGTCCTACGGCATGGCCGGGGACGCGCTGGCCGCGTACTGGCCCGAGCTGGAGCGCGCCCAGGCCCTGGCCGACAAGGCCCTGGTCAAGGGCCGCGAGGCGCAGGCCGACCTGTCCTCCGCCACGTCCCGCCTCACCTCGGCCGACTCCTGGATGGACAAGGCGGGCAAGGAGGCCGACAAGTACAAGGACGACAAGAGTCTGGGCAAGGACGTGCCCCAGCCCGACCCGGACAAGGTCAAGGCCGCCACCCGCAACGCCGCCTCCGCCGAGAAGGCGCAGAAGTCCGCGCAGGGTGATGTCGACGCGGCCAAGAGCGCGTTGGAGGCGGCGAAGAAGATGGCCGCTGATGCGCGCAAGATGCGTGAGGAGGCGGCCGGGGCGGCCAAGCGGAAGATCGACGAGGCGTCCGACGCCGGTATCCGCAACCGCAAGTGGTGGGAGGAGATCGGCGACTGGGTCTCGGACAACTGGGACAGCATCGTCGCGGTCTGCAAGGTCGTCGTCGCCGTGGTCGGCATCATCGCGATGATCGTCGGCGGCCCCATCCTCGCCGCGATCGTCATCGTCGCCGGCGCGATCGTCCTGGCCGACACCCTCAACAAATACCGAAAAGGCCAAGCGGGCCTGCTGGACGTGGCCTTCGCCGCCATGGACTGCGTCCCCGGCGCCAAGGGCATCACCACCGCCGCCAAACTCGCCAAGGGCATGAAGGCCGCCGCCCGCGGACTGCGCTCCGGGGGGCTCCGCAAGGCCCTCGCTGGCGGCATGAAGAAGGTCGCGAGCAAGGCAAAGCCGAGCAAGGGCCGCTGCAAGAACGGCGACCCCATCGACATGGTCTCCGGCGAAATGCTCATGGAGCAGACCGATGTGGCCCTGCCGGGGCTCCTCCCCCTCGTCCTCCAGCGGACGCACCTGTCCACGTATCGCTGGGGCCACTGGTACGGCGACTCATGGGCCTCCACGCTGGACGAGCGGGTCGAGATCGACGACGAGGGCCTGATCCACGCCACCGAGGACGGCCAGCTGCTGTCCTACCCCCACCCCGGACCCGGCGGCGAACCGGTGCTGCCCGCCCACGGCCCCCGCCTGCCGCTGCACGTGGCCGACACGGGCACGGTCACGGTCACCGACCCGTACACCGGCCTCGTCCGCCACTTCCTCCCGCTCACACCCGACCCGCTCGCACCCGACCCGGCGGATGCGGCGGACAAGGCGCCCGCAGCGGACGACGAGCGAACGGCCGGGGAGCCCACGGCCGGTGAACGGCACGAAGTCCTGCCCCTGCGAGCCATCACCGACCGCAACGGCAACCGCGTCGACATCGACCGCGACCCCGCCGGCGCACCCACGGCGATCCGCCACACCGGCGGCTACCACCTGAAGGTCGACACCGACGACCACCGTGTCACCGCGCTGCGCCTGCTCTCCCCGGGCACCCGCACCACCGCCGAGGACGTCCCCGGCGGCACGCTGGTGGCCGCGTACGGCTACGACGAGGTCGGCAATCTCGCCGAGGTCCACGGTTCGGCCGGGCCCAGGCTGCGGCTGGACTACGACGACCGTGCCCGCATCACGTCCTGGACCGACAGCAACCACACCTGGTACCGCTTCACCTACGACGACGAGGACCGCTGCGTCCGCGGTGAGAGCACCGCAGGCCACCTCGCCTGCGTCATCGAGTACCGCCCCGACGAGCGGGAGACCCGCTACACCGACGCCCTCGGCCGGACCACCGTCTACCGCTACAACGAACTCAGCCAGCTCCTGTCCGAGACGGACCCCCTGGGCGGCACGGTCCACACCGAGTGGGACAGCCGGGACAACCTGCTCGCGCGCACCGACGCCCTGGGGCGCCGCACCGAGAACACCTGGGACGAACACGGCAATCTGATCGCGACCCGTGCTCCCGACGGCACGTATGCCAGGGCGGTGTACAACGACCTCGACCTGCTCGTCGAGATCGTCGGACCGGACGGTGCCGTCCAGCGCCAGACATGGGACGAGCGCGGCAACCGCACCAGCGTGACCGCCCCCGACGGCGCGACCCACCGCTTCACCCACCACGCCACCGGAGCCGTGTCCACCCTCATGGACCCGCTCGGCCACACCACCGTGTTGCGCTGCGACGCGGCGGGCCTGCCGCTGGAAGTCACCGACCCGCTGGGCGCGGTGACCCGCTACGGACTCGACGCCTTCGGCCGCCCGACCACGATCACGGACCCCACGGGCGCGGTCACGCGGCTGGAGTGGACGGTCGAGGGCAGGCTGACACGGCGTACGGGGCCGGACGGCTCGTCGGAGTCGTGGACGTACGACGGCGAGGGCAACTGCGTCTCGCACACGGACGCGATGGGTGCGACCACGACACACGAGTACACGCACTTCGACCTGATCGCGGCTCGCACGGACCCCGACGGCGTGCGCCACGCGTTCGAGCACGACACCCAGCTCCAGCTCCGCAAGGTCACCAACCCGCAGGGCCTGACCTGGCGTTACGAGTACGACCCGGCGGGCCGCCTGATGGCGGAGACGGACTTCGACGACCGCACGCTGACGTACACCCATGACGCGGCGGGCCAGTTGATGTCCCGTACGACGGCCACGGGCGACGAGATCACCTTCGAGCGGGACGCGCTGGGCCGGACGGTCACGAAGACCGTGGCGGGCACCGCGGTCACCCGCTACACGTACGACGCGGCGGGCGGCCTCGCCGAGGCGGTGAGCCCGGACGTGACACTCACCCTGGTGAGAGACGGGTCAGGCCGCCTGGTCTCGGAGACGGTCAACGGCCGCACCCTGACCAGTACCTATGACGAACTGGGCCGCCGCGTCGGCCGCACCACACCGTCCGGTGCGATGAGCACCTGGACGTACGACGCGGCGGGCCGTCACACCGTGCTGACCGCGTCCGGGAAGAGACTGGCCTTCACGTACGACGGGGCGGGCCGGGAACTCACCCGCTCGGTCGGTGAGGCCCTGACCCTGACAAACGTGTACGACGTCGTGGGCCGCCTGTCGAAGCAGGAACTGCTCGGCCCGGCCAACAAGCCTGTCCAGCAGCGTGTGTACACGTACCGCGCGGACGATCACCTGATCGGCATGTGGGACCAGCTCAACGGTGCGCGGCGGTTCGATCTGGACGCGGCGGGCCGAGTCCTGGCGGTCCACGCGGCGGGCTGGACGGAGACCTACGCCTACGACGCGGCGGGCAACCAGACCGACGCCTCCTGGCCGGCCCCCATGCCAGGTCAAGAGGCGACAGGCCCCCGCGCGTACACCGGCACCCGTGTCACCGCGGCGGGCAACGTCCGCTACACATACGACGCAGCGGGCCGCACCATCCTGCGTCAGAAGACCCGCCTGTCCCGCAGACCCGATACGTGGTACTACGAATGGGACGCGGAGGACCGCCTCACGTACGTCGTGACGCCCGACGGCACAAGGTGGCGCTACCTCTACGACCCCCTGGGCCGCCGAGTGTCCAAGCAGCGCGTGACGGAACAGGGGGTGGCGGAACAGACCGACTTCACCTGGGATGACCTGACCCTCTGCGAACAGACGAGCCACACCCCGGGCGCACCGGAATCGGTGACCCTCACGTGGGACCATGACGGGCTGTGCCCCCTGGCCCAGACGGAGCGCAAACACCTCACCGACGCAGAGGTGGACGCCCGCTTCTACGCCATCGTCACCGACCTCGTCGGCACCCCGACCGAACTCCTCGACGAACAGGGCGGCATCGCCTGGCGCGCCAGGACCACCCTGTGGGGCACCACGGTCTGGAACCGAGGCGCCACCGCCTACACCCCCCTGCGTTTCCCCGGCCAGTACCACGACCCCGAGACGGGGCTGCACTACAACTACTTCCGGCACTACGACCCCGAGACCGCCCGCTACCTCACCCCGGACCCGATCGGTCTGGCCGGTGGCTTCGCGCCGCACAACTACGTTTCCAATCCGGTCAAGTGGATCGACCCTCTCGGCCTCTCCCTCCTCGACGTCAGCAAGCACGGCGTGAAAATCGTCGTGCACGAGTACGACGTCGACTGGCCGGCGCACGCTCATGTCACCGGTGGCGGGGGCCGCGAGGTCAGGATCGGGCCGAACGGCAAACCCCTGCACAACCAACCGGAGCTTTCGAACAAGCAGCGGCAGGCGGTAGAGCACTTCAAGCCGCAGATCAGGACCGCCGTCAGAAAGCTCGGTTGGCGAAATCAGCGGACCATGCAGGAAGCAGAGCGGGTCAAGGCCGAGAAGGACGCCGCCAAGAAACCCTGCAAGTAGGGATGAAGCAATGACATTGCACGCCGATGTGGCCGAGTTGCTGGCGGAGGCCGGCATCATCGATGTGGACGTCGACGACGCCGTCGCCAATGACCACGCCCGGACGTCCGCGTACCTGCGCGTCGTCTCGGTGACCGCCGCCTCGCAGAGCCGCGACCGGGACCGCGCCATCGTGGCCGCGATCCTGCGCGACCCCAACGAGATGGGGGCGAAGACGGCGGTGGTCGCCCTCGTGGACGAGATCGCGAGGAAGGCGACCGGTCCCGCCGAGTTCCGGCGGTGGGCGGACGAGCTGCTGCCGGAGATCGACCGGCTCAGGACGCAGGCGTACCGCGAGTTCATCCTCCGGCGCGTCCAGGACTGGCTGTTCCACCTGGCCGTCGAGGACGGCCACGTGCCGACGGCGGCCGAGTTGGCGCAGGTCACGGACTGGATGCAGCGCCATCTCGCCGAGTGGTCGACGTCGCCGGCGGTGCTCGCCGTGGTCGCCGGGTCGGCCCGCACCAAGAAGACCCGGAACATCGCGAAGAACCGAGCCGGCCGCCGTCCCCGCTGACCACGCCCGAACGCCCGAAGAGGCGGCACCCCCGCACAGGGTGTCGCCTCTTCGTCGTGGGCCGGGGCCGCCGCCGCATCGGTACTGAGGGTCGGGGACACGGCGGCGGTCCCGGGGCTCTACCGGTGGTCGCTGCCCGTCGAGTGCGAGGCCGCGCGGCCCGCTTCGAGCCGGGCCACCGGGATGCGGAACGGTGAGCAGGAGACGTAGTCCAGGCCCACCTCGTGGAAGAAGTGCACGGACTCCGGGTCGCCGCCGTGCTCGCCGCAGACGCCGAGCTTCAGGTCGGGGCGGGTCTCGCGGCCCGCCTTGACCGCGTCCTTGACCAGTTTGCCGACGCCGTCCTTGTCGATGGTCTCGAACGGCGAGACGCCGAAGATGCCCTTCTCCAGGTACGCGGTGAAGAAGCTCGCCTCCACGTCGTCACGGGAGAAGCCCCACACGGTCTGCGTGAGGTCGTTCGTGCCGAAGGAGAAGAACTCGGCGGCCTCCGCGAGCTGACCGGCGGTCAGCGCGGCGCGCGGCAGCTCGATCATCGTGCCGAGCGCCAGCTTCAGCTCGACGCCGGTGGACTCGACGACCTCCGCGATGACCTGCTCGGCCTCCTCGCGGACGATCTCCAGCTCCTGGACCGTGCCGACCAGCGGAATCATGATCTCCGCACGCGGGTCGCCCTTGGCGTTCTTCCGCTCGGCGGCCGCCTCCGCGATGGCCCGCACCTGCATGGTGAACAGGCCCGGGATGACCAGGCCGAGGCGCACACCGCGCAGGCCGAGCATCGGGTTCTGCTCGTGCAGGCGGTGCACCGCCTGGAGCAGGCGCAGGTCGTTCTCGTTGGAGTCCTTGCGGGACTCGGCGAGGGCGACGCGCACCGACAGCTCGGTGATGTCGGGCAGGAACTCGTGCAGCGGCGGGTCGAGCAGGCGGATGGTGACGGGCAGGCCGTCCATCGCCTCGAACAGCTCCACGAAGTCCCGCTTCTGCAGCGGCAGCAGCCCCTTGAGGGCCTCCTCGCGCTCGTCGTCGGCGTCGGCGAGGATCAGCCGCTCGACCAGCTCGCGGCGCTCGCCGAGGAACATGTGCTCGGTGCGGCACAGGCCGATGCCCTGCGCGCCGAAGCGGCGGGCGCGCAGCGCGTCCTCGGCGTTGTCGGCGTTGGCGCGCACCCGCAGGCGCCGCACCCGGTCCGCGTACGCCATGATCCGGTGCACGGCGGCCACCAGCTCGTCGGCGTCGTCGGCGCCCGCGTGCATGCGGCCCTCGAAGTACTCCACGACGGGGGAGGGCACCACGGGTACCTCGCCGAGGTAGACCTTGCCGGTCGAGCCGTCGATGGAGACGACGTCGCCCTCCTCGACCACGGTGGAGCCGACCGTCATCCGGCGCCGCTTGGTGTCGACCTCCAGCTCCTCGGCGCCGCAGACACAGGTCTTGCCCATGCCGCGCGCCACGACGGCGGCGTGCGAGGTCTTGCCGCCGCGCGAGGTCAGGATGCCCTCGGCGGCGATCATGCCGTCGAGGTCGTCGGGGTTGGTCTCGCGGCGGATCAGGATGACCTTCTCGCCCGACCGCGACCACTTGATCGCGGTGTACGAGTCGAAGACGGCCTTGCCGACGGCGGCACCCGGTGACGCGGCGATGCCCCGGCCGAGCTGCTCGACCTTGGCGCTCTCGTCGAAGCGGGGAAACATCAGCTGGGCGAGCTGGGCGCCGTTGACGCGCTGGAGCGCCTCGGCCTCGTCGATCAGGCCCTGGTCCACGAGCTGCGTGGCGATGCGGAACGCGGCACCGGCGGTGCGCTTGCCGACGCGGGTCTGGAGCATCCACAGCTGGCCGCGCTCGATGGTGAACTCGATGTCGCACAGGTCCTTGTAGTGCGTCTCGAGGGTCTCCATGATCTGCATGAGCTGGTCGTACGACTTCTTGTCGATCTGCTCCAGATCGGCGAGCGGCACGGTGTTGCGGATGCCCGCGACGACGTCCTCGCCCTGCGCGTTCTGGAGGTAGTCGCCGTAGACGCCCTGGTGGCCGCTGGCCGGGTCGCGGGTGAAGGCGACGCCGGTGCCGGAGTCGGGGCCGAGGTTGCCGAAGACCATCGAGCAGACGTTGACGGCCGTGCCCAGGTCGTGCGGGATGCGCTCCTGGCGGCGGTAGAGCTTGGCGCGGTCGGTGTTCCAGGACTCGAAGACGGAACGGATCGCGAGGTCCATCTGCTCGCGCGGGTCCTGCGGGAAGTCCCGCCCGGCCTCCGTCTTGACGATCTTCTTGAACTTGGTGACCAGCTTCTTGAGGTCGCCGGCCTCCAGGTCCGTGTCGACCGTGACCTTCTTGGCCTCCTTGGCCTTCTCCAGCGCGTCCTCGAAGAGGTCGCCGTCGACGCCGAGGACGGTCTTGCCGAACATCTGGATGAGCCGGCGGTAGGAGTCCCACGCGAAGCGCTCGTCGCCGGACTGCTTGGCGAGCCCGGTCACGGACTTGTCGGAGAGCCCGATGTTCAGGACCGTGTCCATCATGCCGGGCATGGAGAACTTGGCGCCCGAGCGGACGGAGACGAGCAGCGGGTCGTCGGCCTGACCCAGCTTCTTGCCCATCTTGTGCTCCAGGGCGTCGAGGTGCGCGCTGACCTCGTCGCGCAGCTCGGTGGGCTCCTCGCCGCTGTCGAGGTACGTCTTGCACGCCTCGGTGGTGATGGTGAAGCCCGGGGGGACGGGCAGCCCGAGGTTGGTCATCTCGGCGAGGTTCGCACCCTTGCCGCCGAGAAGGTCCTTGAGGTCCTTGTTGCCCTCGGTGAAGTCGTAGACGAACTTCACCGCTTCGGTCGCCTCGGTCGTCTCACTCGTGTGAGCTACGTGGAGATCTTTGTTTTCCGACACGGGTCTCGACTCCTCGAGGACTCGGTGGCTGCCCTGACGGCGAGGAACATACCCAGATCGAAGGCGTCTGGGTACGTCCACTTGCGCGTCATGCGGCCGTAACCACCCGTCCGCCGCTAGATCGAAAGTGACTCAGCGGTAGGGAGAGGGAGAAGGTTGTGTTCAAGTCTTGAAGTGACTACCCCCGTAGACCCTGCTAAACGCTCAAACGAGCGGGAAGTTCTCAGATGTGAGTTCACGTCGTGAATGATCGAGCATTGGCACTGAGTGCCACCCCTTGGAGAAGTGCAGCCGCCCCGCAATCGCTCATCTGAGCGTAAGATCGTTCAGGCGTGGCGAGAATCACGCTGCTCGGGGCGATCCGATATCGACATCCGGACGCCCCGACGGGACGCGCCCGCGCCGGCCGCGAGCGCCCCGGTGGCCCCGGTCCTTCGGGTCGACTGTCCGCCGCTGCGGTGGCCTCAAGTCTTCGCGCCGCCGGATCACCGCGCCATGGCCGTGGGGCCACATGTCCCACAGATACGGACACGCGGGCCGTCCCTAGTCGTCGATCCCCGACCGCTCCACCCCCGCCACGATCCACCGCTGGAAGAGCAGGAAGACCACCAGCAGCGGCACGATCGAGACGGCCGCCGCGACGAACAGCTCGTGCAGGCGGATGACCTGGGACGTGGTGAAGGTGGCCAGGGCGACCTGGACCGTCCACGCCTCGCGGTCCTGGCCGATCACCAGCGGCCACAGGAAGGAGTTCCACGCGCCGATGAACACGATGGTGCCGACGGCCGCGAAGGCGGGCCGGGAGTTGGGGACGACCACGCGCCAGTACGTACGCCAGTACCCGAGGCCGTCGACCCGGGCCGCGTCCTCCAGCTCTCTCGGGAAGCCGAGGAAGTACTGGCGGAAGACGAAGCACGCGAAGGCCGAGAAGAGCGTCGGGACGATCAGGCCGCGCAGGGTCGACACCCAGCCGAGCGACGACACGAGCACGAAGCTCGGCACGAAGGTGACGGCCGCCGGGACCATCATCGTGCCGAGGATCGCGTAGAAGACGCGGTCGGCGTGCCGGTAGGGGATGCGGGCCAGGCCGTACCCGGCGAGCGAGGCCAGGACCAGGGTGGCGAGGGTGGTCACGACCGCGATCAGCGCCGAGTTGAGCAGGGCGCGCGCCATCGGCACCGTCGGGTCCGCGAACAGCTCCGACAGGTTCGACCAGTGCAGGGTCGCGGGGAAGAACGTCCAGTCGGGGGAGGTGATGTCGTCCTCGGAGGCGAGGCCGTTGCGCACGAGGAGGTAGAAGGGGATCAGGAACAGCAGGGCGAGCGCGATCAGCGTCACCAGCCGCAGCGCGCGGCCCGCCCGGACCAGGGCGTCCTCCGTGGGCCGTCGCACAGGAGCGGTGGGCCCTTGCGCGGGACCCGTGGGCCGTTTCACGGGAGCGGTCACCGTCGTCGCTCCTCCTTCCCGCTCAGGCCGAACCAGCGTGCCTGGCCGACCGTCACCACCGCGATGATCAGCGCGAGGATCACCGCGCCCGCGCTGCCGAGCCCGAGGTTCTGCCCCTGCCCGAGCGCCGTGTAGTAGAGGTAGACGAGCGGCGGACGGGCGTAGGGCGGATAGCCGCGGGAGTCCGAGAGCAGGTTGTAGAACTCGTCGAAGGCCTGGAAGGCGTTGATCACCAGGAGCAGCGTCACCGCCACGGAGGTGGCGCGCAGCTGTGGGAGCGTGATGTGGCGGAGCACCTGCCAGCCGGGCCGCGCCCCGTCCACCGCCGCCGCCTCGTAGAGGACGGGCGGGATCCGCTGGAGGCCCGCCAGGAAGAGGATCATGTAGAAGCCCGCCTGGAGCCAGAGCCGCACGGTGACGACGACCAGCCAGTACCAGGGCGGTTCGGTCGTCGACAGCCAGGCGACCTGCTCGGCGCCGAACCAGCCGAGGACGGTGTTGGCGAGCCCGAACCGCACCCCGTTGAAGATCGACAGCTTCCAGATCAGCGCCGCCACGACATAGCTGCACGCGGCGGGCAGGAAGAACACCGACCGGAAGAACGCCTGCGCCCGGCGCGTGCGGTTCACCATCAGGGCCAGGGCGAGCGACAGGACGAACGTCGTCGGCACGATGAACGCCGAGAACAGCGCGAAGGTGGCGAGACTGTCGGTGAACGCGTCGTTCCGCAGCATCGACGCGTAGTTGTCGAGGCCCACGAAGTCCGTGGGCGAGACGGTGTTGTGGGCGTCGAAGAAGCTGAGGTAGACGCTCCAGGCGAGCGGTACGTACGTGAACAGGACCAGGCCGAGAGCGAAGGGGCCGACGAACACCCAGAACCAGAGCGTGCGGTTCTGGCTGCCCAGCGGCCGGCGTGCCGGTGCCGCGCCCCTCATGACTTCTTCTTCACCCGGGCCAGCTCCGCCCGCACCTCGCGCACCACGGACCTCAGCTCGCTCTCCGGATTCGCGCCGGACTTGATGACGCGGCTCAGCGCGTCCTGGTAGGCGGTGCGGCTCGCGGGCGTCCACAGCAGCGGCTCGGCGTAGCCGTGCTCGGTGGCGTGGCGCACGGCGTCCGCCGCCGGACCCTTCGTCAGCTTGTCGGCCTTCTTCGCCAGGGAGAGCCGGGCCGGGATGTGGAAGCCGTAGGAGAGCGCGAAGTCCTCCTGGTGGCGCGTCCCGTCGATCCACAGCCACTTGAGGAAGTCCTTCGCCTCCTTCTTGTGGCCGCTGCGGGCGCTCACCGCCGCGCCGTACGCCCCGACCGGCAGCGCGGGCCTCCCGTGCGGCCCGTCGGCGGGCAGCGGGAGGACGCCGAAGTCGTCGCCCAGCTTCTCGCGCACGGCGGGCAGCGCCCACAGGCCGCACCACTGCATGGCGGTCAGCTCCTGGGTGAACGCCGAGGGGTCCGACCAGTCGGCGGGCGCGCCGAGGAGCAGCGACTTGTCGGCGTACAGCTGGCGCAGTCTGCCGAGGACGCGGGCGGCGGCCGGGTCGTCGAAGCCGACCTCGCCGTCCTCGGTGACGGAGGAGAGGCCCGCCGCGTACAGCGGGGTCATGCCGAGGGCGCCCGCGCCGCCGTCGTTGCCGAGGAAGAGGCCCTTCATCTTCTTGGTGGTCAGCGCCTTCGCCGCGTCGACCAGCTCGTCCATGCTCCGGGGCGCTCGCACGCCCGCGTCGGCCAGCAGGCTCTTGCGGTAGTAGAGCAGGTGCGTGTCGAGGACCTGGGGGATCGCCCAGATCTTCCCGTCGTACGTCTTCGGGGCGAGCGCCACCGGGTTGAAGTCGTCCCGCACACCGTCGAAGAGGTCCGTGAGGTCGACGACCTGGCCGCCCTGGATCTGGTCCAGGGAGGGGCCGTTGACCTCGAAGACGTCGGGGCCGGAGTCGGTCAGCAGGGCGGCGGCCGTCTGCTCGTCGTAGTTGCCGGGCCGCCACTGCACGCGCACGTCCGCCTTGCGGTACGCGGCGGCGTACCGCTTCACGGCCTGTTCGGTGCCCGGCTCGCCGTACTGGTGGTACCACTGCGCGAGGCGCGGTCCCTTGCCGCCCGAACCTCCCTCGCGCCCGGTGTTGGACCCGCACGCGGTGAGCAGTCCGAGCGCCGCGCCGGTCCCGAGCAGTGCCCTGCGGCTGATGGTCATCCTGATCGTCCCCCTGCGTGCTGTCGTGGCTCCTGTACGTGTCGGGCCCAACGATCAACCATGCGCGGGGATTACGACAGAGGTGTTGCGGCCGAGTGTCAGCGTTCCGTCAAGGCGGGCCGCGCGGGTGTATGCGCCGCGTCAAGGCGGTCGCCACGGGCCGCGCCGCCGTTCTACCGTGTCGCACATGGGGCATGACAGGACAACGCGGGACACGGCACCGCGAAGCGGCGGGACCAGGCGGGCGACTCCGGACATCGCGACCGACCGGACCCGGCCGGCGCACGTGCGCACCGCCGCCCTCAGCGCGTCGGCGCTCTTCGTGCTCCTGGTCCTCCTCGACCTCCTCGACGGCACGCCCGGCATGGCCAAAACCGCCCTGTGGGCGGGCCTGTCCGCCCTGCTGTACGCGGTGCTGCACCCCGTGCGGGTGACGGCGGGCCCCGGCTGGCTCGCCGTACGGGGGCTGTGGCGCGGCGGGCACGTGTGCACCGGACTGCTGACCGCCGTGCGCCACAGCGAGGGCGTCGCCGCGCGGCTGGTCCTGTGCGACTCGCTCGGCAACCGCGTCGAACTGGACCCGCGCGTCCTGGTCGACAACCCGCTGCTGCTGCACCGCCTGGAAGTCGGGGCCCGGCGCGCGCGCGAGGCGGGGCTGCTCAGGACGGGCTGCGCCGAACTGCGGCGGCTCGCGGCACGCGTCGACGCGGCGGCGGCGCGGGGCGTGTTCGAGGCGTCGGGCCTGCGGTAGCCGCAGGCGCCCGCGCCCCGGCGCACGCCTCCCGGTGACCTTCGCCCCTGGGGAACCCCGGAGGGAGAGGGGACACTGGGGGCATGGACCGCGACACCCGAGCGGGCGGTGAGGACATCACCACCCGCGCCGACCTCGACGTGCTGCTCCGCCGCTTCTACGCGGCCGCGTTCGCCGACCCGCTGATCGGCCCGTTCTTCACCGAGATCGCCGGGACCGACCTCGACGCCCATTTGCCGCACATCACCGACTTCTGGGAGCGCGCGCTCTGGCGCACCGCCGACTACCGGCGCGACGCCTTCGCGCCGCACGCCGCACTGCACGCCGTGCGCCCCCTGACCGCCGAGCACGCCGGGCGCTGGGTCCAGCTCTGGCACGCCACGATCGACGGCCTGCACCACGGCCCGCACGCGGACCGCGCGAAGGCCCACGGGGAGCGGATCGCCCTCGCCCTGCTGCGACGCCTGGCGGGCCAGGAGACACCCACCGCCGGCGAGGGCCCGGGCTTCATCCCCTTGGCGGCGGTACGCCTGCGGGGCGCGGCGTAGGGCCGTACGCCTGCGAGGGCGCCTGCGCTAGGCGGCCGCGCCCCCGTCGACGAGGAGGTCGGCGCCGACCACCGAACCCGACTCGTCCGACGCCAGGTACAGCACGGCGGCGGCGACCTCCTCGGTGGTGGAGACCCGGCCGAGCGGGGTCTGCTCCTTCATGCGCGCCGCCCGGTCGGCCTCCTTCTCGCCGGGGCGGAACGACATGGAGGTGTCGGCGGCACCGGGGCTGACGGTGTTGATGCGGACCCCGTCCCGGATGTGTTCGGCGGCCGCCGCGCGGCTCAGCGCGGAGACGGCCGCCTTGGTCGCGCCGTAGGCGGCGGTGCCGGGGGCGCTGGTGTGGGCGCCCAGGGTCGAGCCGATGTTGACGATCGCGCCGCCCGCGGGCTGCGTGCGCATCTGCTTGACCTCCGCCTGGAGGGCGAGCAGGACACCCGTGACGTTGATGTCGAGCATCGTGCGCCAGTCCTCCTCGGGCAGTTCCGCGACCGGCTGCCCGGCCCGCAGGACGCCCGCGTTGTTGACGGCCACGTCCAAGGAGCCGAAGCGGTCCACGGTCGCGGCGACCAGCGCGGCGAGGTCGGCCGAGCGGGAGACGTCGGCGGTGACGGCGAGCGCCGTGCCGCCGGCGGCCTCGATGAGGGCCACGGTCTCCTTCAGGGGCGCCTCGGTGCGCCCGGCCACCACCACGTTCGCCCCCTCGGCGGCGAAGGCGCGGGCGATGGCGCGGCCGAGGCCGGAGCCGGCCCCGGTGACGAGGGCGGTGCGGCCGGTGAAACGGGTGCGGGCGGCGAGGGCCGTCATGACAGTCTCTTTTCTTGACCGATCGGTTCAGTATGAGGGCAGCAAAAAACAACAGAAGGTGAACGGTGGGCATAGGGGGCGGGCGGGTCAGTCGAGCAGGGCCAGCGCCTGCTCCACCGCGTCCCGCACCCGCGCCGGGTCCGCGGACGCCTTGCCGACGACGCGCAGGCCCTGCATCAGGACGAGCAGCAGGCGGGCGAGCCCCCGCGGATCGCGGTCCGCCGGCAGCTCCCCCTGGGCCTGGGCGCGCACGAGCGCGGAGTGCAGCAGGGTCTCGATGTGCTCCCAGCTGCGCTCCACGCGGCGCAGGGCCGCCTCGTCGTGCGGGCCCAGTTCGGCCGCGGTGTTGGTGACGAAGCAACCGCTGCGGCGGTCCTCCTCGGAAGCGGCCTCGCCGCCGAAGCGGCGTACGACCTCGCGCACCGCGGGCAGTGCCGGGCCCGGCCGGGAGAGCGTGGCCAGCAGGCGCGGGTTCTGGATCTCGGCGTACCGCTCCAGGGCCTTCAGGTACAACGCGTGCTTGTTGCCGAAGGTCGCGTAGATGCTGGCGCGCCCGATGCCGAGCGCCTCGACGAGATCCGCCATCGACGTCGCCTCGTAGCCGCGCCGCCAGAACAGCTCCAGGGCCGACTGCAACGCGGCGTCCGGATCGAATTCCTTGGTCCTGGCCACGACGGTGACCCTACGTTTTTCTGGAACGGGCGGTCAAGTACCTTGGGGGGCGCGCGAGGCCGGGCGGGGTCAGGCGATGCGCACAGGGTGCACGGCCACCGCCACCTCGTCGTCGTCCAGGCACCGCCCCGTCTCCAGGTCGAACCGCTGCTTCAGGAGCGGCGAGGCGACGAACGGCCGCCCGCCCCGCGAACCGAGCAGCCCCCGGGAGAGCACCGCGGCGCCCGTGAACGGGTCGCGGTTGTCGATCGCGTACGCCCGGCCCTCGCGGTCGAGGAAGAGCGCGGCCTGCCGGCCGTCGGGCAGCAGGGCGGCCAGGCCCCGCCCCGGGGTCAGCCGGGCGCGTTCGCAGACCTCGAACCAGTCGTCCGCCAGGCGCAGTTGGACACGGGTGGGCGTCGTGCTCATCGGGAGGCTCCTTCCAGGGGCCGGGGGCTGAGGGAGAGCAGGGGCAGGTCCGGCTTGATCTGGTCGCGCTCCGGGACGAAGCCGACCGTCGGGTCCGGCACGCCCGGCGCGTTCACGAAGGACACGAAGCGCGCCAGGCGCTCCGGGTCGTCCAGGGTCTCGGCCCACTCGTCGCGGTAGTGCGTGACGTGGTCGGCCATCAGCGCCTCCAGTTCGGCGCAGATGCCCAGCGAGTCGTGGACGACCACGTCCCGCACGTGGTCCAGGCCGCCGTCGATCCGCTCCAGCCAGGCGGCGGTGCGCTCCAGACGGTCGGCGGTGCGGATGTAGAACATCAGGAACCGGTCGATGAGTTGGACAAGCCCGGCGTCGTCCAGGTCCTGCGCGAGCAGATCGGCGTGGCGCGGGGTGGCGCCGCCGTTGCCGCCGACGTACAGGTTCCAGCCGCTGGCCGTGGCGATCACGCCGAAGTCCTTCGACTGGGCCTCGGCGCACTCGCGGGCACAGCCGGACACCGCCGACTTCAGCTTGTGCGGGGCGCGCAGCCCGCGGTAGCGCAGCTCCAGGTCGATGGCCATGCGCACGGAGTCCTGCACGCCGTAGCGGCACCAGGTCTGCCCGACGCAGGACTTCACCGTGCGCAGCGCCTTGCCGTACGCGTGCCCGGACTCGAAACCGGCGTCCACCAGCCGGGTCCAGATCATCGGCAGCTGCTCGACGCGCGCCCCGAACAGGTCGATGCGCTGACCGCCGGTGATCTTCGTGTAGAGGCCGAAGTCCCGTGCCACCTCGCCGATGACGATGAGCTTGTCCGGGGTGATCTCGCCGCCGGGGATGCGGGGCACCACCGAATAGGAGCCGTTCTTCTGGAGGTTGGCGAGGAAGTGGTCGTTGGTGTCCTGCAGCGCGGCCTGCTCGCCATCCAGGACGTAGCCCTCGGCGCCGATCGTCGGGGCCAGCGAGGCGATGATGGAGCCGACCGTCGGCTTGCACACCTCGCAGCCCTCGCCGCCGCGCGCCGCCTGCCGGCCGTGCCCGTCGAGCAGTGCCCGGAAGGACGTGATCCGCAGGACGCGCACGATCTCGTACAGCTCCTGGCGGGTCTGGGTGAAGCAACCGCACAGCCCCTGGTCGCCGGAACGGGGCAGCAGCTGCCCGATCACCTTCACGCAACTGCCGCAGCCCGTACCGGCCTTCGTGCACTTCTTGACCTCGGGCAGCGTGGCGCAGGCCTGGATGGCGTCCTTGGTGACGTTGTGGCAACTGCAGATCACCGCCGAGCCGGGCAGCGACTCCGGGCCGAGCGCGACGGGGGCGCCCGCGCCCTCGGGCAGCACCAACTGCTCGGGCGGCAGCGGCGGCACGCTCCCGGTGAGGGGGCGCAGCAGGCCGTACGCCTCCGCGTCACCGACCAGGATGCCGCCGAGCAGCTCCCCGCCCGGACCCATCACCAGCTTCTTGTACGTGCCCGAACGCGAGTCGGAGTAGACGACGTCGAGGCAACCCTCCGCCGTGCCGTGCGCGTCACCGAAGGAGGCGACGTCCACGCCGAGGAGCTTCAGCTTGGTCGACAGGTCGGCGCCGGTGAAGCTCGCCTCCCGGTCGGCGGCGATGGCGGCGGCGGCCGTCTGCGCCATCTCGTAGCCGGGCGCGACCAGGCCGTACACGCGGCCGTCCACGGCCTGCGCGCACTCGCCGATCGCGTACACGTCCGGGTCGCTGGTGCGGCACTGCGCGTCGACGGTGATGCCGCCGCGCTCACCGACGCTCAGGCCGTGTTCGCGGGCGAGCTGGTCGCGCGGGCGGACACCGGCGGAGAACACCACCAGATCGGTGGCCAGTTCGCTGCCGTCGGACAGCTTCATGGCGCGCACGGCGCCGTCCTCGCCCGTCACGATCTCCTGCGTGCCGGTGCCCGTGTGCACGCTCAGCCCCATGCCGGTGATGGTGCGCAGCAGGGCCGCGCCGCCGCCCTCGTCGACCTGTACGGGCATCAGGCGCGGCGCGAACTCCACGACGTGCGTGGCGAGACCGAGGCCGCGCAGCGCGCCCGCCGCCTCCAGGCCCAGCAGACCACCGCCCACCACCGCGCCGGTCGTCGCGTGCTTCTTCGCGTACTCCTCGATCGCCAGGAGGTCCTCGATGGTGCGGTACACGAAGCAGCCCGTCGCGTCCTTGCCGGGCACGGGCGGCACGAAGGGGTACGAACCGGTGGCGAGGACCAGCGTGTCGTACGGGAAGACGCGCCCGGAGCGGGCCGTGACCGTCCGCGCCGCGCGGTCGAAGCGCTCGGCGGGCTCGTCGACGTACAGCTCGATGCCGTGCCGGTCCAGGAACTCCCGGTCGGTGAGGGACAGTTCGTCGGGCGTGCGGCCCGAGAAGTACGAGGTCAGCTGCACCCGGTCGTAGGCGGGGCGCGGCTCCTCGCACAGCACCACGATCCGGTGGCTCGCCGCCAGACCGCGCTCGACGGCGGCCTCCAGGAAGCGCTGGCCGACCATGCCGTGGCCGACGAGCACGATCGTGGGGCGGTGCGGGGTCTGTGCGGGGTTCGGCTTCGGCATGTCAGCGGCCTCCGATGGGGGTCTGCCCTGCTCGAACGGAGTCGAGAGCTTGGGGATGGGTGAGCAGGTGGAGCAGGGGGCTGTCGTCGTCGGGCAGTGGTTCGTCCGCCTCCCAGGCGCGGGCCAGCGCGCCCACCGAGGCGAGATCGCCGACCAGGACACCGCCGACCAGGCGGTCGCCGCGGACGATGACCTTGCGGTAGGTGCCGCGGGTGGCGTCGGCGAGCTGGACGACGTCGTCGTCGGGGAGCGCCTCGGGGTCACCGAACGCGGCGAGGTCCAGGGGGCCCGGGCCGGACAGGGTGAGGCGGGTGAGCATGCGGCTGCCGGCGTAGGGCGCGCGGGCCCGGCCGAGCAGGGTGTCGGCCAGCGCGTCGGCCTGTTCCAGGGACGGGGTCGCCAGGCCGTAGACCCGCCCGGCGTGCTCCGCGCAGTCCCCGACCGCCCTGATGTGCGGATCGGACGTGCGCAGCCGGTCGTCCACGACGACGCCCTTGCGTACGTCGAGTCCGGCGGCCAGCGCCAGACCGGTGCGGGGGCGCACCCCGCAGGCGAGCACGGTCAGCTCGGCCTCCAGCGCGTAGCCGTCGGCCAGCTCCACGTGGCGCACGGCGCCGTCGGTGACGCCGACCCCGCGCACCCGGCACTCCGTGTGCACCTCGACGCCCAGGCCCGTCAGGTGGGCCCGCACGAGCTCGGAGGAGGCCGGGTCGAGCTGGCGCTCCATGAGCCGCTCGGCCTGCTGCGTCAGGACGACCTGGGCGCCCCGCCGGGCCAGCGCGCGGGCCGCCGAGACGCCGAGGAGGCCACCGCCGATGACCACGACCCGGGCGCCGGGCGTCACCGCGGCGGACAGGGCGAGGCAGTCGTCCATCGTCCGGAAGGCGTGCACACCGCGCGGCAGCTCCCGCGCGCCGGGCGCGAACAGGCCGCGCAGCGGCGGCAGGACCGGGTTGGAGCCGGTCGCGAGGACCAGGGTGCCGTACGGGACGACCGTGCCGTCCTCGCAGTGCACCAGGCGCTCCGCGCGGTCGATGCGGACCGCGCGGGTGCGCAGCACGGTGCCCGTGGGGGTCGGCAGGGTGATCACGTCCGCCCCGTACCGGCCCGCGAGGACCTCCGCCAGCAGGACGCGGTTGTACGGGGCGTGGTCCTCCTCGCCGATGAGCACGGTGTCGGTGGCCCCGGGGCCCTCGGCGCCGAGGCGCTGCGCTACGCGGGTGCCGGCCAGGCCCGCGCCGATCACCACTGCCGTGGATGTCATGTTCCGCAGCCTGCGGGGTGGGTGTTTCCCGGTCGGGGCCGGGTTGTTTCCCTCGGGGAACGGTGCGCTCAGCGGGGGGCCGGGGGCGGTGTGAGGGGCGCTGGGGTGCCGCTGCGGTTTCGCCACCCACCCGCTCGTCTCGGCGTCGGACCCTTGCCGCAAGGGCCTTTCCCACCCACCCGCCCGTCTCGCGGCGTCGGGCCCTTGCCGTAGGGGCTTTTCCCACCCACCCGCCCGTTTCGCCGCGTCTGGCCGTTGCCGTAGGGGCTTTTCCCACCCACCCGCCCGTCTCGCGGCGTCTGGCCCTTGCCGTAGGGGCTTTTCCCACCCACCCGCCCGTCTTGCCGCGTCTGGCCCATGCCGTAGGGGCTTGGTCCGCGCGTCTCGCGGCGTCGGGTCCTTGCCGTAGGGGGGGCGTCGTGGGGGTTATAAGGTCGCGATCATGCCTGACATATCGCTGGCCGTGGTCGTCGTGCTGTGTCTCGCCGCGCTCGTGGCCGGCTGGATCGATGCCGTGGTCGGGGGTGGGGGACTGCTGTTGCTGCCCGCCCTGCTGCTCGGTCTGCCGGGCGGTACCCCCGCCCCGCACGCGCTCGGCACCAACAAGGCCGTGGCGATCGTCGGCACCGCGGGCGCGGCGGTGACGTACGCGCGCAAGGCACCCGTCGACGTGCGCACCGCCGTGCGGATCGGCCTCGCCGCGCTCGCCGGGTCGATGGCCGGCGCCTTCTTCGCGGCCGGGATGAGCACCGACGTACTGAAGCCCGTGATCATGGTGGTGCTCGTCGGCGTCGGCACCTTCGTGATCCTGCGGCCCGCCTTCGGCACCGCGCCCGCCACCGGGCCCGCCTCGCCGCGCCGGATCCTCGCCGCGATCGGCCTCGCGGGCCTCGGCATCGGGTTCTACGACGGTTTCATCGGCCCGGGCACCGGCACCTTCCTCGTGCTCGCCCTGACCGCCGTGCTCCACCTGGACCTGGTCACCGCCTCGGCCACCGCCAAGATCGTCAACTGCTGCACCAACGCGGGCGCCCTCGCGATGTTCGCCTGGCAGGGCGTGGTCCTGTGGAAACTGGCCGCGCTGATGGCCGTCTTCAACCTCGCCGGCGGCATGCTGGGCGCGCGCACCGCGCTGAAGAAGGGCAGCGGGTTCGTCCGGGTCGTGCTGCTGACCACCGTCTTCGGACTCGTCGTCAAGATGGCGTACGAGCAGTGGGTCGCCTGAGGCGTTGGGGAGCCCGAGGCGTCGGGGAGCCCGAGGCGGGCAGCGCCCCCGGCGACGACCGGGCTCAGCGCACCGCCGTCAGGTGGGCGAAGACCACCACATTGCCCTGGTAGCCGGTCCGCTTCGAGTACTTCCCGCCGCAGGTGATCACCCGCAGTTCCGGCCGGGGCGCCGGGCCGTACACCTTCTCGTCGGGGAAGTCCTTGGCGTCGTACACCTCGTTCGCGTGGACCGTGAAGACGGCGACGCTGCCGTCCCTGCGCTCGACCTCGATCGTGCGGCCCTTGGCCAACGCGCCCAGCTGGTAGAAGACGGCCGGGCCCTCCTTGTTGTCGACGTGGCCGGCCACGATCGCGGTGCCGCGCTCACCCGGCGTGGTGCCCGCCTCGTACCAGCCCGCGAGGTTCTCGCGCTCGGGCGGCGGCACGTCCAGGCTGCCCTGAGGGGTGAGTTTGAGCCCCATCAGGGGCGCGTCGACGCCGATCGCGGGGATCCGCACGCGGTCCGGCGGGGACGGCGCCAGCGGCGCGGTGCCCGGATCGGGGCGGGGGTCGGGACGCGGGGCCCGCGGGCTCTGCGCGGCCTGCGCCGCCTGCGCGGTGGAGGGCTGCGGCGGTGGGTGCGCGGCGGTGCCGCTGCTCAGCAGCCAGGCGCCGGAGCACAGCGCCACGAGGCTGACGGTCGCTATGACGGCGTTGCCGGTCTTCTCGCGCATACGGCGTCCCCCTCGGGGTCGGTGGGGCCGGACCCTCGTCCCCCTCCCGGCCCACGAGGGGACACGGGCCGGGAGGGGGCGGGGGCGGCGGTACCGGTCGGACAGCGGAGGGTGTCCGTCAGATCCTGTCGCCTCTCGCCCGGCGATGCAGGAGCCAGGTACCGCCCGCGGCGGCGACGGCCAGGGCCGCCACTCCCGCCGCGGTCTGTGCGGGGTCGGGACCGAGCGCGCCGCCGACCCCCGTCTTCACGTGTCCTTTGGGGTGCGGCCGCGGCCGTTCCCCGGCGGCCGCGGTGGAGGTGATGGTCACCACCAGATCGCCCGCGACCTGCTTGTCCTTCGTCGCCCGGCCACCGGCGCCGGAACACTTCGCGACGATCTCGTAGGTGCCCGGCTGCGCCGACGGCGGCACCTCGAACCGCCCGGCCGCCTCACCGGGTGCCTTGCCGGGCGCCAGGCTGAACGTGCCCGCCCCGACCGCGCTCGCGTCGCCCGTCGCGGTCCCTCCCGGGCCGCAGGCGGTGGTGTGCACGGTGACGGCGGTGCCGGGGGTGACGGTGGACGGCTGGATCTCCAGGCCGCCGGCCGGCGCGGCGGCGGCGGGAGCGGCCAGGGCGCCCGCCACCGCTACGGCGAGCGCGGTACCGGACAGCAGGCGGGTGTTGCGCATGGTGCTGGTTCCTCCGAGGCCTTCGCGGAACACGGCCCGCGGCACCCCCAAGTGCCGCTGCGTCGGTCGAGCCCCGCTCTACCGAGGTAAGTGGCACCGCGCGACCCACGCCTCCTGAGACCTCGTCGAAAAGCCGCCGAACGAGCGGCTCCACGCCACAAGGGAACCGGCGTTCCAGCAGGTCACCGCCTTTTCACCCGCCGGACTCCGAAGAGCGGGCGGGGCGGCTGTGAATGGGTGACCGGAGGCGGCCGGGGAGGAAGGGGCGCCCCGCCGGTGAAGGGGCATCGGGGAGGTGGCGGCGGCGTCAGATCGTGTCCCAGGGGATCTGTTCATAGGCGTCCATGACCGTCGTCATCAGCTGCTCGTCGATGCCGTACGACACGTCGTCGATCCGCCGCACCGGACAGACCCCCCAGGAGTTGGTGACGAAGGCCGCCCGGTACGACGGCAGGTCCGCGAGGGTGACGGGGGCGTGCCGCGTGGGCAGGCCCGCCCCGGGCAGGCACGCCTTGAGAAGCTGCATCGTGACACCGGCCAGATGGGGTGCGTCCGGCCATACGATCCCGGTGCCGTCGAAGAACGCGATGTTCGTGACGGCACCCTCGCTGATCCGCCCGCCGTCCCCGGTGAGCAGCGCGTCGTCGAAGCCGGCGCCCCGCGCCAGCTCACCGTGCCGGGCCTGCCCGAAACCGCCCAGATGCTTGATGTGGGCGAACGGCCGCTGATATGCCACGGACATCAGTGACTGCGCGCGCGCCTCCTGGCCCGCGGGCAGCTCGACGGGCGGCCGCACGGTGACCATGAGGGACGGCTCCCCGTCGGGCGCGTGGACGTAGACGCGTACGGACGCGTCGTCGATGTCGTCCCGCAGGATGTGCCGGACCACGCCGCGCACCCGCTCCCCGTCCAGCTCCCGCCCGAACAGCTCGCGCGTGGCCGCGTCGAGCCGGGCCAGGTGCAGCCCGATGCCGCGCACCTTGCCGCCTCTGACCTGCATCGCCGTGAAGTGCCCGGTGGTGACGAGGGCCGGCCAGAGCAGGCTCCCCGCGGTGACCGGCTGCCCGTCGATCTCGATGCGCTGCACCAGCGCCGGATATGTCATGCGACCACGCTACGAGACCGCCGAGGGGACCCCGGCCGCCCCCGTCCCCTGCCCCGCCCGAGCAGGCGCTCAACTCCGGTTAGGGAGGCGACGCGACCCCCTCGGCCCGCGCTCACCGGCTCGCCCCACGATGTGCTCGCCGCGCGCCCGGATTGGTCGGCAGAGCCGCTTGACCTCAACCATGGTTGAGCTACGAGGCTTCACCCATGACCGACACCACGTCTTCCTTTCCCGCCCCTGCCCCCGCCGTCGTCTCCTCCGCCGCGACCTCCCTCGCCTCGGCCTTCGGCGGCGGAGGCGACGACGCGCCGCTGCGGGTCGCCGTCATCGTGGGCAGCAACCGCGAGGGCCGCTTCGGGCCGACCGTCGCCGAATGGCTCCTGGCCCGGGTCCGCGAGCGGTCCGACCTGACCGTCGACGTCGTCGACCTGGCCGAGGTGGACCTGCCGACGTCCCTCTCCTTCCGCCCCTCCACCGCCGTCTCCACCGAACTCGCCAAGGTCACGCCCAAGTTGGCCGCCGCCGACGCGTTCATCGTCCTCACCCCCGAGTACAACCACTCCTACCCGGCGTCGCTGAAGAGCGTCATCGACTGGCACAAGGGCGAGTGGCAGGCCAAGCCCGTCGCCTTCGTCTCGTACGGCGGGCTCTCCGGCGGTCTGCGCGCCGTCGAGCACCTGCGCCCGGTCTTCGCCGAGCTGCACACCGTGACCATCCGCGACACCGTCTCCTTCCACAACGCCGGCGCCCTCTTCGACGACGCGGGCCGCCACCGCGACCCGGCGGCCGCCGACGCCGCGGCGAAGGCCATGCTCGACCAGGTGGCGTGGTGGGGCTGGGCACTGCGCAAGGCCAAGGCGGATCGCCCGTACGGCAGTTGAGGGGGCGCGGCCCTTGGGTGCGGCGGTGAGCGATCCGCAGGGGTGACTCCGAGGATGCCCGGTCCGCTCCCGCCCGCCCCCGCTGTGCACAATCGGCGTATGGACGACGACCAGACAACGCCGACCGTGCTGACCGTGCCGACCGTACTGACCGTGCTGACCACGACGGACGCGGAGGACAAGGCGCGTGACCTCGCGCGCGAGGCGGTCCGGGCGCGGCTCGCGGCCTGCGCGCAGATCGCCGGCCCCGTCACCTCCGTGTACCGGTGGGAGGGCGCCATCGAGACCGCCCAGGAATGGCAGGTGCTCCTCAAGACGACCGCCGCGCGCTACGCCGCCCTGGAGGCGTGGCTCACCGAGGCCCACGACTACGACACCCCCGAGATCATCGCGACGCCGGTGACCCGGGGGAGTGCGGCCTATCTGGCATGGGTGGAACGGGAGACCACCGGGTGACCGAGCGGCCCGCGCCCCGGCTGCCGTTCTTCGTGTACGGCACGCTGCGCCCGGGGGAGCGGAACCACGCCGTCCACCTCCGGGGCGACGACGTGGACGCGCAAGAGCCCGCCCTGCTCCCGGGCGCGGTCCTGTACGAGGGCCCCGGCTACCCGTACGCGGTGGAAGGCCCGGAAGCCGGGCCCGTCCACGGCGAGTTGGTGACGGCCGCGCCCCACGCCCACGACCGGCTGCTCGCCGCCCTCGACCTCCTGGAGGAGTACACGCCGGGCGACCCCCGCAACCTCTACGACCGCGTCACGCGCGAGGTCACCCGCACCGCCGACGGGGCGACGGTACGGGCCTGGGTCTACGTGGCGGCGCCCCGCGTCACGGCATACCTGCGGGCGTCGGGCGCGGTGATCGAGGGAGGCGACTGGACGGCCTTCCGCCGAGGCCGCTGAGCCTCTTCGGTCACCTCCGCCCCCCCCGCGAGGCGAAAGCCGCAGTTCAAACCCCGGCGCACTCGATCCGGCGTACTCCACCACTCGTCCGAGCGATACCGCGTGACCACGCGGTGTAGCGACATGCAGACTCTGCGTGCGCGCCGAACGGTGCGCGCGACCGGCGTGCATCACGGCCTCAAGCACCACGGCCTCAAGCACCACGGCCTCAAGCACCACGGCCTCAAGCACCACGGCCTCAAGCACCACGGCCTCAAGCACCACGGCCTCAAGCACCACGCCCTCAAGAAGGAGCCGCCTCATGCGAATGCGCCGTTCTCTGCCGGCTTTTGTCGGAGCCGTCACCCTCGCCCTCGGCATGTCGATGACGGGGAGCGCCACCGCCGCCTCGCCGGCCGTCCAGAACCCCTGCGGCTTCTACGAGACGCACAGCGACGCCTACTACAACCACTGCACCAGCGACGGCTCGAAGATCCTCATCGAGATCGACGACTGGGGCCCCAACACGGTCAGGTGCGTCGGCCCCGGCGTCACCTGGATCGGCGAGGCCGGGGACGTGGACGGCGCCTGGTACATCGGACGCACCTGCTGATCCGCTCCTCCTAGGGGCTCCTCCTGCGGGCCTCCTCCTACGGGCCCGGGCGCACGCCGTCCCGGGCCCCGCCCCCGCCCCCGTCTTCGCCGGCTCCGGTCCCCTCCACCGGTTCGAGCCGCACGGCGCAGACCTTGAACTCCGGCATCCGCGACACGGGATCCAGCGCCGGGTTCGTCAGTGCGTTGGCCCGCCCCTCGCCCGGCCAGTGGAACGGCATGAACACCGTGTCCGAGCGGATGGACGACGTCACCCGCGCCGGGGCCACCGCCCGGCCCCGCCGCGACACCACGGCGACCGCCGCGCCGTCGGCCACCCCGAGCCGCGCCGCGAGCCGCGGATGCAGCTCCACGAACGGCCCCGGCGCCGCCGCGTTCAGCTCGTCGACCCGCCGCGTCTGCGCCCCCGACTGATACTGCGCGAGCACCCGCCCGGTCGTGAGCAGCACGGGGTACTCCGCGTCCGGCTCCTCCGCGGCGGCCCGGTGCGCCACCGGCACGAACCGCGCCCGCCCGTCCTCCGTGGCGAACCGGTCCAGAAACAGCCGCGGCGACCCCGGGTGCACGAGCCCAGCCCCACCCCCGCCACCGCTTCCGGCCACGTCACCCCCTTCGGCCCGGTCACCACCTCCGACCCCGTCACCCTCTTCGGCCCCGTCACTCCCGTCAGCCCCTTCGGTCACGCCCTCCGGAGCGGGGCACGGCCAGAAGACGCCCTCGCCCTCGCCCTCCTCCAACCGCTCGTACGAGATCCCCGAGTAGTCGGCGGGCCCGCCCGCGCTCGCCCTCCGCAGTTCCTCGAAGACCTCCTCCGGGTCGGTGGGGAAGCCCTTCCCGTGGCCGAGCCGCGCCGCGAGCCCGTGCAGCACCTCCAGGTCGCTGCGGACCCCGGCAGGCGCGGACACCGCCCGGCGGCGCAGCAGCACCCGCCCCTCCAGATTCGTCACCGTCCCCGTCTCCTCGGCCCACTGCGTCACCGGCAGCACCACGTCCGCCAGTTCCGCCGTCTCGGACAACACCACGTCCGCCACCGCGAGGAAGTCCAGCGACCGCAGCCGCTCCTCCACATGCGCGGCCCGCGGCGCCGAGACGACCGGATTGGAACCCATCAGGAGCAGCGTCCGCACGTCCCCGCCGAGCGCGTCGAGCAGCTCGTACGCCGACCTGCCGGGGCCCGGCAGCGCATCGGGGTCCACCCCCCAGACCGCCGCCACATGCGCCCGCGCCGCCGGATCCGTCAGCTTGCGGTAGCCGGGCAACTGGTCCGCCTTCTGCCCGTGTTCGCGCCCGCCCTGCCCGTTGCCCTGACCGGTCAGGCAGCCGTACCCGGACAGCGGCCGCCCGGCCCGCCCCGTCGCCAGGCACAGGTTGATCCACGCCCCGACCGTGTCCGTGCCCTTGGACTGCTGCTCGGGCCCGCGCGCGGTCAGCACCATCGACGTCCGCGCGTCGCAGAACATCCGCACCGTCTCGCGCAACTGGGGAACCGGCACGCCGGTGATCCGCTCGACGTGCTCCGGCCAGTGCGCCATGGCCGCCGCCCGCGCCTCCTCCCACCCACTCGTCCGCCCCTCGATGAACTCCTCGTCCGTCCGGCCCTCCGCCACGACCAGGTACAGCAGACCGAGCGCCAGGGCGAGGTCCGTGCCGGGGCGCGGCGCCAGGTGCAGGTCGGCCTGCTCGGCGGTCCGCGTCCGGCGGGGGTCCACGACGATCAGCGTGCCGCCGTTCTCCCGCAGCTCGGTGAGGTAGCGCAGAGCGGGCGGCATCGTCTCGGCGAGGTTCGACCCGACGAGGATCACGCAGCCGGTGCGCGGAATGTCCTCCAGCGGGAACGGCAGCCCCCGGTCGAGCCCGAACGCCCGCTGCCCGGCCGCCGCCGCCGACGACATGCAGAACCGTCCGTTGTAGTCGATCTGCGACGTGCCGAGCACCACCCGCGCGAACTTGCCCAGCAGATACGCCTTCTCGTTCGTCAGCCCACCACCGCCGAACACCCCGCACGCGTCCGCGCCGTGCTCCGTGCGCACACGGGTCAGCTCCTCGGCGATCCGGTCGAGGGCGTCCTCCCAGGTGGTCGGCGCGAGCTTGCCCGTGGCGCGGGAGCGGACGAGAGGTTCGGTCAGGCGCACCCGGGAGGAGAGCAGAGCGGGCGCCGTACGGCCCTTGCCGCACAGGGCGCCCCGGTTCACGGGGAACGCCGCGCGCTCCACGACCTCCACGCCACCCCCGGGTCCCGCCGTCAGGCCCATGCCGCACTGCAGCGCGCAGTACGGGCAGTGGGTCGCCGTCACGGCCCTGGCCGCGGGGGTCGCCGGTGTCGCGGGTGTCGCCGTGGAGTGCATGCCGCCCAGCATCCGCCGTCCTTGTTACGCGGCCCGACGCGCTCGCGTTACGCACGCGGTAAGCCGACCTCAGCCGGGGCCGTACCCCGCTGTGAGGTCCGGCGCGAAGGCCCTCGCGGGGCGCGCGCCGCCGGGTGGCACGCGCGGGTGCGGGTGGCCCCGACATCCTCCTTGTAAGGGAGGCGCTCCGAGCAAGGGAGGCGCTCCGAGTAACGGATGCGCTCCGGGGCCGGTCCCGCCCGGTCAGCGCGCCGAGGCCAACGCCCGTGCCACGCCCGGCTCCCGCTCCCCGAGGAACCGGGGGTCGGGGCGGAGCGCCGCGTCCAGCGCCGCCTTGCCCGCCGCGAGGACCTCCCGCGCGCCCCCGTAGTACCAGGTCGAGTCGTGCACCGCGTCCACCCCGACCCCGTACGACGAGACGCCCGCCGCGTCGCACAGCGCGACCGCCCTGCGTATGTGGAAGCCCTGGCTGATCAGCACCGCCCGGTCCACGCCGAAGATCTGCTTCGCGCGGACGCAGCTGTCCCAGGTGTCGAACCCCGCGTAGTCGCTCACGATCCGCCGGCCCGGCACGCCGTGCTTCTTCAGATAGGCACGCATCGCGTCCGGCTCGTCGTACTCCTCGCGGCTGTTGTCGCCCGTGACGAGCACGACCTCTATCCGTCCCTTGCGGTACAGCTCGGCCGCCGCGTCCAGGCGGTGCGCGAGATACGGCGAGGGCTCGCCCTTCCACAGCCCGGCGCCGAAGACCACCGCGACCGGCGCGCGCGGGGCGTCCGCGACCGTGCCGATCTCATCGTCCGTCGTGACGAACAGCCAGGTCGCGGGCAGCAGCGCGAGCACACACAGCGCCACCACTGCCCGCACGGCCCGCCGCCGCCCCTTCGGCGTACGCGGCACCCGCAGCCATCGCGGCCGCCGAAGCCAGTCGGGTCGCCGCGGCCGCTCCGACCGCCGCAGCCACGCCGGGACCCGGTCCCGCAGCCCCGCCCATCCCGCCCTGCCCATCCCGTCCATACGCGTCCCGCCCCCGTGCCGCACCGGATCTCCCCTGATCCGATCACTGCCACAACCGTAAGCGACCGCGCCGACCACGAGCAGACCCCGCACCCCGGAGCCGCCCCCGAAATCCCCCCGACCCACCCCCGACCCCCGACCCCGAGACCCCGCCCCGGGCCAACGCCCGCCCCCGCCCCGAAAACACCCTGACCCCGCCCCACCCCCCTCGGTGAGCCCGCCGCAAAGAGCCGTCATCGGCACGCAACGCCCCCGCAATCTGCTCCGGACATCCTCGGTCCATGACGCCGTCGCACCCCCGCCCTCCCGGCCTCGCCCCGCCCCACGGCAGGCGCCGCCCCGTGCCGCTCCCGACGCTCGTCCTCGTCGGCCACGGCAGCCGCGACCCCCGCGCCCTCGCCACCGTCACGGCCCTCGCCGAACGGGTCCGCGAGCAGCGCCCCGGCCTCGCCGTGCGGCTCGGGCACATCGAGCTGAACGAGCCGCTGCTCACCGGCACCCTCGCCGCCCAGCGCGGCGGCGAGGCCGTGCTCGTACCGCTGCTCCTGAGCCGCGGCCAGCACGTCAAGCGCGACATCCCGGCCGCCGCCGACGCCGCACCCCACCTCCACACCCGGGTGGCCGCGCCGCTCGGCCCGCACCCGCTGCTCGCCGAGGCCCTGCACACCCGCCTCGTCCAGGCGGGCTGGCCCGCCCGGCCCCTTAGCTCCCCGGAGCGCCGCCGGCACGCCGTGGTCCTCGCCGCCGCCGGGTCACGCGACCCGGACTCGGCCGCCGACACCGCGACCGCCGCCGCCCTGCTCGCCGACCGCCTGGGCGTCCCCGTGGTCCCCGCCTACGCGGCGCCCACCGAAGCCTGCACCCCGACGGTGTCCGCGGCGCTGGCGGCCCTGGCCGCCGAGGGCCGCACCAGGACCGCCGTCGCCGCGTACTTCACCGCCCCGGGCCGCTTCGCCACCCAGAGCACGGCCGCCGCCCCGTGGCTCGCCGCCGCCCCCCTCGGCGCCCACCCGGCGCTCGCCCGCCTCGTCCTGCACCGTTACGACCAGGCCCGCGCCGCCGCCCCCGCCACGGCCGGACCGCGCCGCCTGACCGCCGCCTGACGAGGGGCCAGGTCCCCTTTGTCAGTGCTTGCGTCTACTGTCGGTGCATGGAAGGCACAGCACCGAACGGCCCAGCACCGAACGGCCCAGCACCGAACGGCCCAGCACCGAACGGCACCGCACCGCACGCGCGACACGAGGCCTACGACACCTACGACGAAGCCGCCGTCGAGCGGTGGGCCGCCGAGCCCGACAAGAGGCCGGGGCGCACGGCCTTCCAGCGCGACCGCGCGCGCGTCCTGCACTCCGCCGCGCTGCGCCGGCTCGCCGGCAAGACGCAGGTCGTCACGCCCGGCACGCGCAGCCAGGCCTGGGACGCCAGCGCCCGCACCCGGCTGACGCACTCCCTGGAGTGCGCCCAGGTGGGCCGCGAGCTGGGCGCCGCCCTCGGCTGCGACCCCGACCTGGTCGAGACCGCCTGCCTCTCGCACGACCTGGGCCACCCGCCCTTCGGCCACAACGGCGAGCAGGCGCTGAACGAGGTGGCGGCGGACTGCGGCGGCTTCGAGGGGAACGCCCAGTCGCTGCGCCTGCTCACCCGCATCGAGCCCAAGCGCTTCGTCCCCTCCGACGCCACCGGCGACCTGGTCAGCGTAGGGCTCAACCTCACCCGCGCCGCCCTGGACGCCGCCACCAAGTACCCCTGGCCGCGCGGCGGGCACCCCACCGACCCGCAGTCCTCGAAGTTCGGGGTCTACGAGGACGACCGGCCGGTCTTCGACTGGGTCCGCAAGGAGGCCCCGGGCCGGCGCGTCTGCTTCGAGGCCCAGGTCATGGACTGGTCGGACGACGTCGCGTACTCGGTCCACGACTTCGAGGACGGCCTGCACGCCGGGCACATCGACCCGAACGCGCTGCACGCCGAGCCCGAGCGGCAGGACATCTACGCCGTGGCCCTCGGGCGCTACGTGCCGAAGGACACCGACCCCGAAGAGCTGGACCAGGCCCTGGACCGCCTCCTCGACCAGGAGTGGTGGCCGCACGGGTACGACGGATCGGCCATAGCGCAGGCCCGGTTGAAGGACGCCACCAGCCAGCTCATCGGCCGCTTCTGCCTGGCCGCGGAGAGCGCCACGCGCGTGCGGTTCGGCCCCGGCCCCCTCACGCGGTACGCCGCCGAACTCGTCGTGCCCCGCGAGGCCCGCCACGAGTGCGCGGTGCTCAAGGCCGTCGCCGACCGCTACGTGATGCAGCGCCCCGCACAGGAGCGGCTCCGCGCCGACCAGCGCGTCGTGGTGGCCGAGCTGGCCCAGGCGCTCACCACCCGCGCGCCCGACGGGCTCGACCCCCAGTTCCGCGCCCTGTACGACGCGGCGCCCGACGACCGGGCCGCCCAGCGCGTCGTGGTCGATCAGATCGCGTCACTCACGGACGCGGCGGCCCGCGCCCTGCACACGCGATTGACGGCGAGACGCTAGGGAAAGCGGGCGAGTGACCATGGAGTGACCACGGGGCGTGACGAAAAGTGGCCTCTTGGGGCCACGCCCCCTTCCCCCATCACGCTCCGTGCGGGACGCTCGCTGTGGCGGCAAGGCCGTGTTCTTCCGGGGGACACCCCCGGTACCCCCGGCAAGGAGGCATCAAGTGGTCGACGCGCATCAGACGTTCGTCATTGTGGGAGGAGGTCTGGCCGGCGCCAAGGCGGCCGAGACCCTCCGTTCGGAGGGCTTCACCGGCCGGGTCATCCTCGTCGGCGACGAGCGTGACCACCCCTACGAGCGCCCGCCCCTGTCCAAGGGCTACCTCCTGGGCAAGGAGGAGCGCGGGAGCGTCTTCGTCCACGAACCGGGGTGGTACGCGCAGGCGGACGTGGAGCTGCACCTCGGCCAGCCCGTCGTCGCCATCGACCGCGAGGCCAAGAGCGTGCGCCTGGGCGACGGCACGGCCGTCCACTACGACAAGCTGCTGCTCGCCACCGGCGCCGAGCCCCGCCGCCTCGACATCCCCGGCACGGACCTCGCGGGCGTCCACCACCTGCGCCGCCTCGCCCACGCCGACCGCCTGCGGCAGGTCCTGACGGCCCTCGGCAGGGACAACGGCCACCTGGTGATCGCCGGAGCGGGCTGGATCGGCCTGGAGATCGCGGCCGCCGCCAGGGAGTACGGCGCGGAGGTCACCGTCGTCGAGCGCGAGCCGACGCCGCTGCACGCCGTCCTCGGCCCCGAGTTCGGGCAGGTCTTCACCGACCTGCACGCCGAGCACGGGGTGCGCTTCCACTTCGGCGCCTCCCTCACCGAGATCGTCGGCCAGGACGGCATGGTCCTCGCCGTCCACACCGACGACGGCGAGGAGCACCCGGCGCACGACGTGCTGGCGGCGATCGGGGCGGCCCCGCGCACCGCGCTCGCCGAGGCCGCGGGCCTGGAGCTCGCGGAGCCCGCGCACGGCGGCGGCATCGCGGTCGACGCCTCCTTGCGCACCAGCGACCCGGACATCTACGCCGCGGGCGACGTGGCCGCCCCGCACCACCCCCTCTTCGACACCAGGCTGCGCGTCGAGCACTGGGCGAACGCCCTGAACGGCGGCCCGGCCGCCGCCCGCGCCATGCTCGGCCAGGACGTCCGCCACGACCGCGTGCCCTACTTCTTCTCCGACCAGTACGACGTGGGCCTGGAATACTCGGGCTGGGCGCCCCCGGGCACGTACGACCAGGTGGTGGCGCGCGGTGATGTGGGCAAGCGGGAGTTCATCGCGTTCTGGCTGAGCGAGGGCCGCGTCCTCGCCGGGATGAACGTGAATGTGTGGGACGTCACGGAGACCGTGCAGCAGCTGATCCGCACCGGCGCGCGGCCCGACATCGACCGCCTCGCGGACCCGTCCGTCCCCCTGGAGTCGCTGCTGGCGTGAGCGCCCGGGCACCGGTCCGGCCGGGAGCGCCACGGGCGAGCCGTAGTATTCGTACGTGGCAGGCAGGATCAATGACGAGGACGTGAAGGCGGTTCGGGACGCGGTCCCGATCGACGCCGTGGTCTCCGACTACCTCCAGCTGCGCAGCGCCGGGGGCGGGAACCTCAAGGGCCTGTGCCCCTTCCACGACGAGAAGTCCCCGTCCTTCCAGGTCAGCCCGAGCAAGGGTCTCTTCCACTGCTTCGGCTGCCAGGAAGGCGGCGACACGATCGCCTTCGTGATGAAGATCGACCACCTCACGTTCTCCGAGACGGTCGAGCGCCTCGCCGCCAAGGCGGGCATCACGCTGCGCTACGAGGAGGGCGGGTACAACCCCAGCCACCAGCGCGGGGAGCGCATCCGCCTGGTCGAGGCCCACAAGATCGCCGCCCAGTTCTACGTGGACCAGCTGGAGAGCCCCGAGGCCGAGATCGGCCGCAAGTTCCTCGCCGAGCGCGGCTTCGACCAGGCCGCCGCCGCGCACTTCGGCGTGGGCTACAGCCCCGCCGGCTGGGACCACCTCACCCGCTTCCTGCGCGGCAAGGGCTTCTCCGACAAGGAGCTGACCCTCTCCGGCCTCTCCCAGGAGGGCCGCCGCGGCCCCATCGACCGCTTCCGCGGCCGCCTGATGTGGCCCATCCGCGACATCGGCGGCGAGGTCGTCGGCTTCGGCGCCCGCAAGCTGCGCGACGACGACAACGGCCCGAAGTACCTCAACACCCCCGAGACCCCGATCTACAAGAAGGGCCAGGTGCTCTACGGCGTCGACCTGGCCAAGAAGGAGATCGCCAAGACCTCCCACGCCGTCGTCGTGGAGGGGTACACGGACGTCATGGCCTGCCACCTCGCCGGTGTCACCACCGCCATCGCGACCTGCGGCACGGCCTTCGGCGGCGACCACATCAAGATCCTGCGCCGCCTCCTGATGGACAACGGCTCGGCGCGGGTGATCTTCACCTTCGACGGCGACGCGGCGGGCCAGAAGGCCGCCCTGCGCGCCTTCGAGGACGACCAGAAGTTCGCCGCCGAGACGTACATCGCCATCGCCCCCGACGGCATGGACCCCTGCGAGCTGCGCCTGGCCAAGGGCGACGAGGCGGTCGCCGACCTGGTCCGGCCCCGCACGCCGCTCTTCGAGTTCGCGCTGCGCCAGATCGTCTCGCGGTACGACCTGGAGACCCCCGCCGGCCGGGCCGCCGCCCTGGACGAGGCGGCCCCCGTCGTGGCCCGCATCAAGAACAGCGGCGCGCAGCACGAGGTGGCCGTCCAGCTCGCCGGCATGCTCGGCATCCTGGACACGCAGTTCGTGGTCAAGCGCGTGGCGCAGCTGGCCCGTTGGGCCCGCGACCGGGGCGGCAGGGGCCCCGCGCAGCCGCAGGCCAGGCCCCAGCAGACGTACGCGCAAGGGCCGGCCCCCTCCAGCGGCCCCGCGCTGACCCTGCGCAGCCCCGCCCACCGCACCGAGCGTGAGCTGCTCAAACTGGCCCTCCAGTACCCCCAGTTGGTCTCCCCGGCCTTCGACGCGTACGGGATGGACGAGTTCACCGCCCCGCCCTACGCCGCCGTGCGCCGGTGCATCGAGGAGGCGGGCGGCGCCGAGGCGGGCATCGCCGAACCGCAGGCCTACCTCGCGCGCGTGCTCGACGCGGCGCCCGACGACACGGTGCGCCGCATGGTCACCGAGCTGGCCGTCGAGGCGATCCTGCGCAAGACCGTCGACGAGGTGTACGCGGGCATGCAGCTCGTCCAGGTCCGGCTGCGCGCCGTCGACCGCCGCATCCGCGACGTCCAGGGCAGCCTCGCCCGGCTGGGCGCGGGCGGTGACCCGCAGCAACTGATCGCGGTGCAGAACGAGTTGTGGGTCCTCCAGCAGTACGGTCAGGCGCTGCGCGACCGCGGAGCCGACGCGCTCTAGAGGCGTGGCCTTGAGGCCAAGGGTTACCCGTCGGGTCACCACGCGGTCACGGAACGGACGCAAAAAGTCACCGCACGCCCCTCGTGGCGGCCGTGTGTCGTACCCCACACTGGGTTCCGGTGCCTGAGTCCTCGGAGCGCGGCCGGCCCGCAGACAGCGGGCCCGACACCCCCGCCGTTCCACTCATCGTGTCCGGGACGGACAGCGGCGAGGCCGTGGTCCCTCTCCCGTTGCCGCACGCCTCAGCAGCGATCACCCTGGAGGTCGCCCCCGTGCAGACCCAGACCCAGCCCCTCGCCCAGACCGGGGCCGCCGCGCGTACGCCGGCGGACGCGGACGTCCTGGAGGCGGTCCCGCAGCAGGGCCGCGCGCCCCGGCACCCGGAGTCGACAGCGACCGGGCAGAAGGCCTCCGGGGCCGCGGAGGCCGCGGAGGTCACGGACGCCACCGAGGCTCCCGAAGTCACCGGCGTCACCGAAGTCACCGGCGTCACCGAAGTCACCGGCGTCACCGAAGACACCAGCGTCACCGGCGTCACCGGCGTCACCGGCGTCACCGGCGTCACCGGCGTCACCGAAGTCCCCGCCGTCGTCGAAAGCGCCGAAGCCGCCGAGCCGCCGCCGGCCCTCGAACCGGAGACCATCGACCTGCCCGCGCCCCGCGGCCGTGCCGACACCGGCGGCCCGTCCTCCGACCTGTTCCGCCAGTACCTGCGCGAGATCGGCCGCATCTCCCTGCTCACCGCGGCGGAGGAGGTGGAGCTGGCCCGCGGCGTGGAGGCCGGCCTGTTCGCCGAGGAGAAGCTGGGCAGCACCCCCGACCTGGACTCCCAGCTCGCCCTGGACCTCGACAAGCTGGTGGTCAGGGGCCGGATGGCCAAGCGTCGGCTGATCGAGGCGAACCTGCGCCTCGTCGTCTCCGTCGCCAAGCGCTACGTGGGCCGCGGCCTCACCATGCTCGACCTCGTCCAGGAGGGGAACCTCGGCCTGATCAGGGCGGTCGAGAAGTTCGACTACGCCCGGGGCTACAAGTTCTCCACGTACGCGACCTGGTGGATCCGGCAGGCCATGTCCCGGGCCCTCGCCGACCAGGCCCGCACCATCCGCGTGCCCGTGCACGTCGTGGAGCTGATCAACCGCGTCGTGCGCGTCCAGCGCCGCATGCTCCAGGAGCGCGGGTACGAGCCCACGCCCGAGGAAGTGGCCGCCCAGCTCGACCTGCTCCCCGAGCGGGTCAGCGAGGTGCTGCGGCTCGCGCAGGAGCCGGTCTCGCTGCACGCCCCGGTCGGCGAGGAGGACGACGTCGCGCTCGGCGACCTCATCGAGGACGGCGACGCGGCCTCGCCCGTGGAATCCGCCGCGTTCCTGCTGCTGCGCGAGCACCTGGAAGCGGTGCTCTCCACGCTCGGCGAGCGCGAACGCAAGGTCGTCCAGCTGCGTTACGGCCTGGCGGACGGCCGCCCGCGCACGCTGGAGGAGATAGGCCGCATCTTCGGAGTGACCCGCGAACGCATCCGCCAGATCGAATCCAAGACCCTCAACAAACTGAGGGACCACGCCTTCGCCGACCAACTGCGGGGCTACCTCGACTGAGGCGCCCCGTCCGGGCAGCGTGCCGAAGGGGCGCGGGGAACTGCGCGCTCAGCCACACGAGACCGGCACCCGCAGAACCCCGACACCCCGACGGCGCCCCTAGTCGACCTCGGCGACGGCCTCCGCGAACTGCGCCGCGTACAACCGCGCGTACGCCCCGTCCGCCGCCAGCAACGCGTCGTGCGTCCCCTGCTCCACGATCGCCCCGTCCTCCATGACCAGGATCGTGTCGGCGTCGCGAATCGTGGAGAGCCGGTGCGCGATGACGAAGGAGGTGCGCCCGTGCGCGAGGCGGGCCATCGCCTTCTGGATGAGCACCTCGGTCCGGGTGTCCACCGAACTCGTCGCCTCGTCGAGCACCAGGATCACCGGGTCGGACAGGAACGCCCGCGCGATGGTGATGAGCTGCTTCTCGCCCGCACTCACCCCCGTGCCGTCGTCGTCGATCACCGTGTCGTACCCGTCGGGGAGCGTGCGCACGAAGCGGTCCGCGTGGGCGGCGCGCGCCGCCTCCTCGACCTCCTCACGCGTAGCGTCCTTCGCGGCGCCGTACGCGATGTTCTCCGCGATGGTCCCGCCGAACAGCCAGGTGTCCTGGAGGACCATGCCGATCCCGGTCCGCAGCTCGTCCCGCGACATCTTGGCGATGTCCACCCCGTCCAGGGTGATGCGCCCGCCCGTCACCTCGTAGAACCGCATGAGCAGGTTCACCAGCGTCGTCTTGCCCGCGCCGGTCGGCCCCACGATGGCGACCGTGTGCCCCGGGTCCACGACCAGGGACAGGTCCTCGATGAGCGGCTTGTCCTCGGCGTAGCGGAAGGAGACGTGTTCCATCGCCACGCGCCCGCGCAGCTTCTCGGGCCGCTCACCGGGCACGGGGTCGGCCCCCTGCTCCTCGGCGTCGAGGATCTCGAAGATCCGCTCGGCGGAGGCGACGCCCGACTGCACCAGGTTCGCCATGGAGGCGACCTGCGTGAGCGGCATCGAGAACTGCCGCGAGTACTGGATGAAGGCCTGCACGTCACCGATGGTCAGCGAACCGGAGGCGACACGGAGGCCGCCGACGACGGCCACGAGCACGTAGTTGAGGTTGGAGATGAAGAACATCAGCGGCTGCATGACGCCGCTGTTGAACTGCGCCTTGAACCCGGCCTCGTACAGCCGCTCGTTCTGCTCGGCGAACGCCTTCACCGACTCCTCCTGCCGGCCGAACACCTTCACCAGGGCGTGCCCGGTGTACATCTCCTCGATGTGCGCGTTCAGTTGGCCGGTGGTCTTCCACTGCTGCACGAACTGCGGCTGCGACCGCTTGCCGACCTTCTTCGCCACGAGGAACGACAGCGGCACGGTGACCAGCGCCACCAGCGCCAGCAGCGGTGACACCCAGAGCATCATCACCAGCACGCCGACGATCGTCAGGGCCGAGTTGATGAGCTGGCCCATGGTCTGCTGGAGCGTCTGGTTGATGTTGTCCAGGTCGTTGGTGGCGCGGCTGAGCACCTCGCCGCGCTGCCGCTTGTCGAAGTACGACAGCGGCAGCCGCGACAGCTTCTCCTGCACGTCGCCCCGCATCCGGAAGACGGTCCTGTTGATGGCGCGGTTCGAGAGCCGGGTGGACACCGCCATCAGCAGGCCCGCCGCCAGGAAGGTGCCGAGCGCGAGCAGCAGGACCTCGCCCATCGCGCCGAAGTCGATGCCCTCGCCGGGCGTGAAGTCGACGCCGGTCAGCATGTCGGCCATGCCGCCGTCGCCCTTGTCGCGCATGCGCTCGATGACCTGTTCCTTCGTCAGGCCGTCGGGCATGTCACGGCCGACGATGCCCGCGAAGAGCAGGTCGGTCGCCTTGCCGAGGATCTTCGGGCCGAGGACGGAGAGCGCGACGCTCAGGATCCCGGCCGCGATCATCCCGTACATCGTGGAGCGCTCCGGCTTGAACTGCGCGAGCAGCCGCCTGCCGGAACCCTTGAAGTCCATCGACCGGGAGTCGGGGCCCATCATGGGGCCACCCAGACCAGGGGGCATTACGCGGCCTCCGCTTCCGTCAGCTGGGAGAGCACGATCTCCCGGTAGGTCTCATTGCTCTCCATCAGCTCGCCGTGGCTGCCGGTGCCCACGACCCGGCCCTCGTCCAGGACCACGATGCGGTCGGCGTCGCGGATGGTGGAGACGCGCTGGGCGACGATGACGACGGTCGCCCCGGCGGTCTCGCGGGACAGGGCGCGGCGCAGGGCCGCGTCGGTGGCGTAGTCGAGCGCGGAGAACGAGTCGTCGAAGAGGTAGATCTCCGGGCGCTGCACGAGGCTGCGCGCGATGGACAGGCGCTGGCGCTGGCCACCGGAGACGTTGGTGCCGCCCTGCGAGATGGGCGCGTCGAGCCCCTCGTCCAGGCCCGCGACGAACTCCTTGGCCTGGGCGACCTCAAGGGCGTGCCACAGCTCCTCGTCCGTCGCGTCGGGGTTGCCGTACCGCAGGTTGGTCGCGACCGTGCCGGCGAAGAGGTACGGCTTCTGCGGGACGAGGCTCACCGTCTTGGCCAGCAGCGCGGGCTCGACGGTGCTCACGTCCACGCCGCCGACCAGGACCTGCCCCTCCGTCGTGTCGATCAGTCGCGGTACGAGGCTCAGCAGCGTCGATTTGCCGCTGCCGGTCGACCCGATCACGGCGGTCGTCTCGCCGGGCCGGGCGATCAGGTCGATGCCCTTGAGGACGGGCTCCTCGGCGCCGGGGTAGCGGAAGCCCGCGCCCCGGATCTCCAGGTGCCCGTGGCTGCGCAGCGCCCGGACCGGGTCGGCCGGCGGCACCACGCTGCTGTCGGTGTCCAGGACCTCCTCGATGCGCTCGGCGCAGACCTCCGCGCGCGGCACCATCATGAACATGAAGGTGGCCATCATCACGGACATGACGATCTGCATCAGGTAGGCGAGGAACGCGGTGAGCGCGCCGATCTCCATGCCGCCGTCGTCGATGCGGTGCGCGCCGAACCACACCACCGCGACGGAGGAGAGGTTCACGACGGTCATCACGATCGGGAACATCAGCGCGAGCAGCTTGCCGCTGCCGAGCGAGACGGCGGTCAGATCGGCGTTGGCCTTGCGGAAGCGCTCCTTCTCGTACGTGTCGCGGACGAAGGCGCGGATGACGCGGTTGCCGGTGATCTGCTCGCGCAGCACGCGGTTCACCGTGTCGAGCCGTACCTGCATGCTGCGGAACAGCGGCCGCAGCCGCCGCACGATCAGGCTCACGCTGACGGCGAGGACGGGCACGACGGCGACCAGGACACCGGAGAGCGGCACGTCCAGGCCGAGCGCCATCACGATGCCGCCGACGCACATGATGGGCGCGGTCACCATCAGCGTGAACGACATCAGGGCCAGCGTCTGGACCTGCTGGACGTCGTTGGTGGTGCGCGTGATGAGGGAGGGCGCGCCGAACTGCCCGAGCTCGCGCGCGGAGAAGGACTGCACGCGGTCGAAGACGGCGGCCCGGACGTCGCGCCCGAGGGCGGAGGCGGTGCGCGCGCCGTAGAAGACGGCACCGATGTTGCAGGCCATCTGCACGACGGTGACGGCGATCATGATGCCGCCGTAGGTGAGGATGTGGCCCGTGTCTCCCCGGACGACGCCCTCGTCGATGATGTCGGCGTTCAGGGTGGGCAGATAGAGCGAGGCGCAGGTCTGCAGGAACTGCAGGAGCACCAGCAGGGCGATGGGTTTCTTGTACGGACGCAGATACGTCCGCAGGAGTCTTATGAGCACGCTCGGTCTCTCGAGGAGTCGGGTGTCGGCAGGCGAGGTCGTTCCCTATCCTGCGACACCCGACCCCCGGGGCGGCAACCGATTAACCCATGACCGAGTCAAAAATCTTTCCCGGTACAGAACTGTCCTCGCTCAAGAAACCCGAAAGCGCTCATTCCGCCCTACGGGGACCCGCCGGGGCCATCCGGGTCACCCTCAGGAGAAGGCCCCGGGGTGCGCCTGCTCCCGCACCGTCGCGTACTGCTGCCGCACCGCCTGGCCCACCGCCAGCTCCTCACCGGGTTCGAAGACCTGCGCCGCGGCCCCCTGCCAGTACGGCAGTTGGCCGGTCAGCGCCCACGCGGCCTGGCGGGCGGCGCCGATCGCGGCGTAGTCGGCGGGCTGGGGCACGACGACCTGCGTACCGAAGAGCATGGGGGCCGCCGCCTGCACGGCGGGCAGCTCGGCGGCGGCGCCCAGCAGGAACACCCGCCGCACCTCGACCCCACGCGCCCGCAGCACGTCGAGCGCGTCCCCGAGCCCGCACAGCATGCCCTCGAACGCGGCCCGCGCCAGATGCTCGGGCTTCATCGACTCGCGCCGCAGCCCGGTCAGCGTGCCGGCGGCATGCGGCAGATTGGGCGTCTTCTCGCCCTCCAGATACGGCAGGAGTACGAGGCCGTGGGCGCCCGGCGTCGACTTCACGGCCAGCGCGGACAGCTCCTCCAGGTCCGTGACGCCCAGCATCTCGGCGGTGCCGCGCAGCACCCGTACGGCGTTCATCGTGTGGACCACCGGAAGGTGCATGCCCGTGGCGTCGGCGAGCGAGGTGATCATCCCGCCCGCGTCGACCAGCGCCTCGTGGTGCACCGCCATCACCGAACCCGACGCCCCGAGGGAGACCACGGCGTCGCCCCGCTGCACGCCGAGCCCGAAGGCGGCCGCCATCGTCTCGCCGGTCCCGGCGGAGATCAGCAGCCCCTCGGGGGTCGTCCCGGCCGGCTCGGCGGGCCCGATCACCTCGGGCAGCACCGCCTGGTGCCCGAGGGCCAGTTCGACCAGGTCCGGGCGGTACGCGCCGGTCGCCGCCGACCAGTAGCCGGTGCCGGAGGCCCCGCCGCGGTCGGTCGTGCGCCGGGCGGGACGGCCCAGGAGCTGCCACACGAGCCAGTCGGGGGCCTGCATGAGGGCGGTGACGTGCCGGGCCGCCTCCGGTTCGGTCCTGGCCAGCCAGCGCAGCTTCGTCACGGGCTGCGCGGACTGCGGGACGCACCCCACGGCCTGCGCCCAGACCTCGCGGCCGCCGAGGGCGTCGATCAGGTCGACGGCGGCGACCTGCGCCCGCCGGTCGTTGCCGACGAGCGCGGGGCGCACGGTGTTGCCGTGGTTGTCGAGCGGCACCAGCGCGTTCTGCTGGGCGGACACGCCGATCGCCTGTACGCCGTCGAGCAGCCCGCCGCTCGCGGCCTCGCCGAGGGAGAGCAGCCAGGCCTGTGGATCCACGTCGGCCGGGCGGCCGCCCCCCTCGGCGGCCTCCACCGGATGCGGGGCGTACCCCTGCTTGAGCACGGCACCCGTGTCCGCGTCACAGACCACGATGCGCGTGAAATCGGGCGAACTGTCCAACCCTGCGACTATCCCCATGCCGGGAATTCTGCCGCACCGCCGGACCGGTCCGTACCTGTGTTCGCCGTCCGTGATCGCGGGGGCCCGCCGCCGCTAGGTGTTGCTGGTGCCCCAGTCGTCCTGGCCGGGGCCCTGGCCGCGCTCGCGCAGCGACCGCACCCGCTCGGAGACCGAGTCGGGCAGCCGGTCGCCCATCTTCTCGGAGACGGTGTGGAGAGCCTTGCCCGCCACCTCGCGTCCCTGCTGTCCCGCCGACTCGACGGTGTTGCGCACGGCCGGGTTCTGCGCGATCTCCCTGGCCGACTTCTTCAGCTTCTCGTAACGCTCGCGTCCGGCCCGGGTCCCGAGCACGTACCCGAGAGCCAGTCCTGCCACGAATGTGAGCCGGTACCGCATGGCTGCCACCCTTCCCTTGCGTCCGCGTCGCGCGTCTGTCGCTCGCCTGTCACTCGTATCCCGAATCAGCTGAGGGACACCGATTGGCGGAGCACCCCCCTGCTTGCGCTAATGTATGTGTCGCAGCGAGCGTCCGCCGCCCGGAGAGTTCCCAGGTGGATGCGTTCGATGCACAACGAGACGATCCCCTGTAGCTCAATTGGCAGAGCAGCCGGCTGTTAACCGGCAGGTTACTGGTTCGAGTCCAGTCGGGGGAGCTCGGTCTCCTGTAGCTCAATTGGCAGAGCAGCCGGCTGTTAACCGGCAGGTTACTGGTTCGAGTCCAGTCGGGAGAGCTGTACGGAAGGACCCCGGAGACCCCCTCCGGGGTCCTTTTTCGTATCGTTTGCCCCCCTGGTGGAACCGCGCGGGCGGCCCCGCTGTCCTCATGGTCGAGCGAAGCCGACCATCCGAAGCAGGAGATCGTATGAGCGGCTATGCTGCGGCAGACGGCGCGCACAAATGTGCGCGACGCGCCGTTAGGGGCGGTAGCTCAGCCGGTTAGAGCAGCGGACTCATAATCCGTCGGCCGTGGGTTCGAGTCCCACCCGCCCCACCAAGGCGCCGTTGCGCAGGAACGATTCGACCTGCGTCAACTGTGCCCCTCGGCGGATCGCCCTCCTTGGAGCGACACGCCAAAGGTCCGCCGGTTCGCCCTCTGCGGGCCCGAGCCCCTGACGGCCCCCCAATCGCCGGGCCTCGCCCGTCGGCCATCCCCGAGCAAGATCGTTCTGGTCCGGGGGACGGGCTTCTCGGGGGCGTCGCGCGTGTGGTGGTCGCCGCGCGGAGGTGTGGCGGACGTGAGGTCCTCGTGCGTGGAGGGCGTTTCCTGCAGGGCTGCGGCCTGAGTTTTTCGGTTCTCGCGGCCGTAGGAACCTTGGGAGTGGCCCCGGCTGCCCGAGAAGCGGGTTGACGCCCGATGGCGTCGGCCCGTACGGCGGCGCGGACCACTGGCGCACCCGCTGGCACATGCCCTGCCAGGAGGGGCCACCCCCGCATGCGCGGGGACCATCTGAACAAGGCAATGGCGAAGCAGTTGATCACGGGACCACCCCCGCATGCGCGGGGACCACGAGGAGTACAGGCGCGGCTGTGGTCTGGTGGGCGGGACCACCCCCGCATGCGCGGGGACCACGGGGTCCTGTTCGGGATCGCCCTGTCCGGCACGGGACCACCCCCGCATGCGCGGGGACCACGGCGAGGTCGTCATCGAGCGGCACCGGGTGGAGGGACCACCCCCGCATGCGCGGGGACCACCCTGCGTCATCGGCTACGACGGAGAAGAGCCGGGGACCACCCCCGCATGCGCGGGGACCACCGCGCTCGATCAGCAGGACGTGGCCGTCGGGAGGGACCACCCCCGCATGCGCGGGGACCACGGCGCGGGCGAGTGCGTCGTCGGGATTGGGCAGGGACCACCCCCGCATGCGCGGGGACCACACCCTGCCGCCTGGCCGGCCTGGCTTCCCCACGGGACCACCCCCGCATGCGCGGGGACCACGGTCGGGGTCCTCCGGACCCACCGCCGTCTCCGGGACCACCCCCGCATGCGCGGGGACCACCGGTGAACTCCCGCTCGATCGTGCGCAGGACGCGGGACCACCCCCGCATGCGCGGGGACCACAGAATCCCGCCGGACGCGATCGACTCCCCGAAAGGACCACCCCCGCATGCGCGGGGACCACCTGTGGCTCAGGTGGCCTGAGTACGGCTTCGGGGGACCACCCCCGCATGCGCGGGGACCACCCGCTTCGTGAACGTGAAGGAGACCCCGCCCATGGGACCACCCCCGCATGCGCGGGGACCACCATCAGGACACGGGGCCCGCCGACACCACACCGGGACCACCCCCGCATGCGCGGGGACCACGAGACTGCGGGGATGACCACGCAGCGGCTGCCGGGACCACCCCCGCATGAGCGGGGACCACTCGGCGAGCACGGCCTCGGCCGCCGAGGCGACGGGACCACCCCCGCATGAGCGGGGACCACTACAGGGCGTGATCGGGGTCGACGTCACACGCGGGACCACCCCCGCATGAGCGGGGACCACCCCTGGGTGATCAGGTCCCCGGGGTCGAGTCCGGGACCACCCCCGCATGCGCGGGGACCACTCCCACCGTGAGCAGGGGGCAGCGAGCCAGGCGGGACCACCCCCGCATGAGCGGGGACCACCAGGGCCGAGCCAAGAGTGACGGGATCGCGCCGGGACCACCCCCGCATGAGCGGGGACCACAGTGAGTGACCTGCATGTCTGTGGGCGGGGGCATCCGATTTTGCTTACTAGGCGAGATTTCGACATACGGTGCAAAGTGGGCTTCACATCTGTAGGGGAGGACCAAGCTCTCCGTCGTTCTTGTCAGCCGCCGAAGCGTCGTCTCTTCGATGCCTTGCTCCATCCCGTGCGAGGGGGAGACGGGTGAGCGTCGTCGGAGTGAGGAGCGGTGCGGGACGGGCGGTGGATCAGGGTCAGGCCCTCGTGGTCCACCGGGTGCCAGGCGTGGTCGTGGGTCTTGAAGGCGAAGCCCTGTTCGGTGTCGGTTTGGTAGGCCAGGAGGGCGCGGCCCTGGCCGGAGTACTGGCGTACTTCTGCCCACAGGATGTCTCGTACGCGAGCCGTGGGAGCGCCCAGGAAGACGCCGGGGGAGATCTCCAGGAGCCAGCGGGTGAGGAACCCTCTGAGTCCGGAGGGGCAGTTGGCGAGCACGATGACCGTCACCAGATCGGTTCCTCCGCGCCGTAGTTGCGTCCGCCTTCGAGATGCGTGCCGCCGTCCGACTGCACGGTCATGCGGTCCTCGTCGGTGTCCGTGGCCGCAAGGGCGCCCGTGTAGCCGAGCAAGTCCTTGATGTCGCGTACACAGCGATCAAGCAGGTTCGTCCGGTTGATGCGGTCCCGCAAGGCCCTGCGGGTCCGGGAGGCGACGTCCTCCGCCCCCTCCGCGGCCGCGTCGAACGCCGCTGGGATGGCCACGTCTGTCTTGTAGAGGTCCGCGACGTCGAGTACGAAGGACCGTTCGTTGCCGGAGTGCACGAATCCGAGGGCGGGCGAGCAGCCGAGGGCGGAGACGACGGAGTGGGCGACGCCGTACATGCACTGCGCCGCCGCGGTGACCGCCTGGTTGGGCGGGTCGCCGGCCGAGAAGTCCTCTCGGTGGTACTCGCGTCGCCGCCACGGGACTCCGGTGCGGGCCGCCTCACGTCCGTAGCACTCCTTGAGCCGACGTCCCTCCATGCTCAGCAGTTCCTGGCGGGAGCGCCCGGCGGGGTCGTCGTGCGGAAACCGGAGACGGTACATCGCGCGGGCCACTTCTAGCCGGGTACGTCGGTTTGCCCAGACGGTGGCCTGTGCCTCGGCCAGGGCCGACGAGCGGCTCAGAGCGCGTCCGCCCGCGTAGAAGCGCACGCCGTGCTCGCCGACCCACGTCACGCCTGCTCCGCACTCGCCGAGCAGGGTCATGGCCTGATGGGTGACTCGGGTGCCGGGGCCGAGGAGCAGTGTGCCGATGGTGGCCGACGGGATGTGGGTCACACCGTCCGCGTCGGTCGCCGTGATCGCGTTGTCGTCGCGGTGGATGGTGCACCGCTCCAGGTAGACGAAGGACAGTCGGTCCCCGACCCGCGTGAGTTCACGTGGTGTGGACGCCGGTCTGCGTCCGACGGTGCTCACTGAGGGGTCACCGGGGCGAGCGTCATCAGTCCGCAGCCGTACGCCTTGGCCTTGCCGAGGCCGTGGGTGAGGGTGCGGCGGAAGGCCTCGGGGTCGGTGATCCGCAATCGCCCGTCGAAGGTCACCCGGGTGAAGCGGACGTCTTGGCGCGGTCGTTCGGCCTCAGGCCGTCGGAACTGGAGCGGCAGTTGATCCCGCACGATCAGTTCGTACTCGTCACCGGACGGGGTCACCTGTTTGTCGGGGGCCTTGCGCAGTACCTCGAAGCCCGCCCTTTCCTGGCGCTCCAGCAGCCAGCGCAGCTGATGGCGTGGTGTGCGGTGGGCGGTGCGATGGGTGCGGGCGCCTGGCTTGTCCTGGGGCAGGCGGATGTTGTGGACAGGGTTGGCGGTGAGCCTGAAGCTCCAGGTGTCTTTGGCGGCGAGGGCATCGAGGAAGCCGGTGTAGGCGAAGGTGGCCCATCCCGGTTCGGCCAAGGTCGGCCAACCGGCCTGTTCGACGAGGTGCGTCAGGTCGGGCCGGTGGGGACTGACGATGTAGAGCTGGGCCCGTGCCTGGTGGTCGTTGTCGAGGCGCCACAGGACACGTGGGCCCTGGCCGTCCCGTGCCGGTGGTTCGGGAAAAGCCATGTTCACGGCGCCGTGCATCAGGTGGGGCGAGCCGAGCAGGCGACGCGCTCCGGAGCGTGCGGAGTTGAAGCGGAAGCGGGTCAGATACATCAGTGGATCCTCGGCAGTCCGGATTCCGGTGGTGTCGTGTCCGGGGGCCAGGTGGAGGCGGACGGTCCGTCGGCAGGTGGGAGCAGGCTGGTCGGCTCGTGCGGTGGGGAGGGGGGTAGGGCGCCTGGCGGGGATGCGGGGGGCTCGGGCCGTCCTGTACGTATTCCGCGCAGACCGTACTGGCGGTGCCGGGGATCGAAGCTCAGCGGAATGTCCCGTACCGAGAAGTCGGGTATTTCGGCAGGCGGGCAGTCGATCAAAGTGTCCAGAGGCGGATCCGAGGCAGGCGTATCGCTGTCTCCCTGCCGTGCAGTGGATCGTCTGACGTACCAGTTGGCCGCCTGCCACGGGGTTTCACGCAGAGCCTGCTCCAGCGGAATCTCCTGGGGCGGGCCGACGGTGATGGGACGCGACGGCGGACATGACTGGCGGCCGAGGAACGGAAGGAACCGTGGGGCGAGGAGCGCCTCGTAGAGTTGTCGGATCAGACGGTTGTCGCCTTCGACCCCGGCCAGGAAGACCGCGTCCGCCAGGTAGAACCGCTCGGAAAGCGGCATGGCCCGGCCCGAGTCGCAGTGGTGGGCCGTGTGGAAGTCCCGCACCCGGGTGCCTGGCTGGTCGATCCTCACACCGAACCGCAGTGCCGCCAGGTCGGAGAGGTCCTCTTCCCGGCCTCGGCCCAGTGCTGCGGCGAGCAGGCCGAGGACGCCGCTCTTGGTCGGGGCGTTCTCCGTGCTGCGGCGGGCGAAGCGGGCCGCGGATCCCCACGCCTGCAGAGGCCCGGCCAGCCGGAGCAGCAGGACGCTCATGCCGGCGACCCCGGCGCTCCCACCCGCTGCGCGACGGCGTCCTCGACGGCCTTGGTGAGGGTGCCCAAGGTGACCCCGGTGCCCAGTTCCGCGAGCGCCCGGGTTTCCTCGCCTACGCGAAAGACCCAGGTCGGCTGGTCGTCGGGAACCCCGTACTGGCGCTCCAGGTCGGGAATGTAGGCCGCGAGACGCTTGCAGCTCTCCCGGACGTAACCGCCCTCGGCGCCCTGGCTCACTGGTTCTTCGAACGCGCCGACGAAGCTGATGGGCCGTTGCGAACGGAGTTTGACTATCACGGCAGCCGGCAGTGTGTGATTGCCGAAGGCGTTGATCTTTCCTGTCGGCAAGGAAGTGATGAACGCTTCGAGGAAGGCGCTCGCCGCCTTCTGTGCCGGCGTCGTCGGGTGTTCGTTCTCCTGGAGTCCGACGCCGAGATTTCGGTGGAGTTCGTCGATGTCCACCGCGGCATACCGGTAGAGCGTCGCCGAGTTGAAGTCGATGGTGCCGATCATCCCGGCTCCGGATTCCTCGTCGGCGCTCCGGTCGTCCACGGCCGTGAAGTAGTCCGACTCGATCTCGGAGGGGTGCACCCCGATGGCGTGGGCGACCTGGGTGGCCCCTTCCACATTCAGACCGGGTGAGTCGGCGACCATACGGCCGAACAAGGCGATGTCCACGGAGTGTCGGCTGTCGACCGCATCCCGGATGCGGGCCCTGTACTCCTTGTTGTCCTTGAAGACCTCTTTGAACGCCTTGAGGTCGCCACTGGGACTGCCCTCAAGAGCGAGCACCGCCAGTGCGTCGAGCTGACGGCCGCTGAGGAACATCAGATACGAGGACTCGGGACTCGGCTCACGTTCTGCCTCTGCTCCGCCCTTGCCCCGGCTCTTCGGCTTGTCGATCTTGGAGCCGGTCGCGGCACGCATGACCTCGGTGGCCAGTGCGACACTCGTGGAGGCTTCCCATGACGGTTTCAGGTCTGTGATCCGCTCGGCGAGCGCATCGGCGACCTTTTTTGTCCGTACACCGAGTTCGGACGGGGGGAGCAGGTCCGCGAACGCCCTCCGGGTAGCCCGTTTCCACGCCTGGCTGGAGACACGGGCTCGCCGTACGCCACCGTAGACGGCGGATTTGGGGGTGCCCGTGTCGTCGCGATTCAGGTTGCTGGGCGGCACGGACTGAAGGATGTGGATGTCAAGAATGGTGCGTGTCAACGAGAGTTCTCCCTATGAGTGCCAGCACATGCGGTGACGAACGCCGGGTTGTCACCCTGCTCGCTAGTCGTCGGCGTTGAGTGGGTCGTCGAGGCCGGCCCTGTTCTCCCCGTCGGCCGCAGGACCTGTTTCGCTGCGGGATTTTCGTTGCGCGGACAGGTGGAAGTCACGGCCCCAGGTCCGGCGGACCTCGGCTTGACGGGCGGTGTCCTGCCAAGCAGTCAATTGGTCGGCCAGTCGCGCGTAGTCGAGGGGGAGCCGCGCGCCACGGAGCAGCAGCACCATTTCGCGAAGCCTGGTGCCCAGCATTTCGAATGATGTGGAAGTGCCGATGCGTACGAACCGTTTACGGATTGGCTCGCTCAGCTCCTCGTTCAATGGTGCGGCAGACGTCGCGGGTTGGGGTTCTCCGTCACCCCGCCGCCCCTGCGCCAAGTGCCGGACGGATCGGCCCAGGCCCCAGTCGTACGCGTGCATGTTGGCGTCGCGGATGGACTGCTGGTGGAGCGCCCACAAAGTGATCGTGAGGAATACGGCCTTCTCCTCGGCGAGTTCGCGTTGCTCGCTCCAGTGGCGTTCCTCGGCGGAGTAGTACTTTGCTGACGCTCCACCCCGCGGCTCGACGTCCTCGGCGGAGTCGTGCTCCGCCCGGATGGCGGACAGCTCCTCCAATCCGTCGTTGCCCCAGCTCTCGGGGGCTTCGTGCACGGCCTTGCCGACTCCGCGCCGGAGACGAGCCAGGGCCGCTGTGGCGCTCGAATTGTCCTGTCGGTACAGGACCTGCAGGCGCCCTATGCAACGGTCGGTGGCGCGTCCTGGTGCTTGCAGGGAGGGACGAGGCAACCCGCCTCCCGAAGATGACCGCGGTGTGCTCTTGGGCGATGACGGCATGTCGTCGGTCATTCAGTTACCTTCGTCCGAGTCTTTTCGCGGTCGCGGCAATACCTGGTTCAGCCGCTGTCGGAACCACAGCTCCGCGCGTGCGTCATTGACCCAGTGACGCCCCGAACCGGGGACGTCGGCCACCCGGCCCTCCGAGGCGGCTGACCCCGCGGAGTCGAGCAGATCCAGCCCGAGCCGCGTTATCCGCTGCCGGACAGTGGCCTGCCAGAGCCCCCGAGCCGCGTGCGGGTCGGTTCCTGGGCGCAAGGCGGCAAGCCACTGCCGGTACGGCCCGTCCAGTGCTCCGAAACCGAGGTCGCGGGCGGTGTCGCTTGCGGGATCGGGGTTCGAGCCCACGGCACGCGCCAGGTTCCCGGCCAGCTGGCCCAGTGCCGTCACCGCGCCCTGCGCGTCGTGCACCGCATCGACCGCCGTGGCGCCGAAGTCGGGTTTCTCCTCGTGCAGGAGGACCACCGGGAGGACGACCGAGTCATCCACGATCTCGTCCACCACGGACTGTTGCGTGCCGTACACCGCGCCTACGAGCCGCACCCGGATCAACGACGTCTGATCGATGAGACCTTCCGAAGCGAGCATCGAGTACCAGGAGACGACTCCGGCGGGAAGCGACTCCGGAGTGCCGTGCCCGGTGTCATCGCCGGGCGAGCGCCGCGCCGGCAGCAGCGAGCCCAGCCCGCGCCAGGCCGCCCGGCTCGGATCGTGTTGGCGCGGCATGTAGACCAGCGGCCGCCCCTGCTTCTTCTCCTGTGCGGCGCTGCGCCTCCAGCTGCACATGGGCTCTCGCTTCCAGGGCGCGTGCGGGGTCAGAGGGTCCCCGTACCCGAGAACGACACCGCTCACCTGCTCGCCGTCGACGTGCAGGCGCAGGCGCCGCGACTGCCAGGTGTACAGGTCCCGTAAGCCGACCGGGCCCCGGGTGAGCCGGCCTGGGTCGGCGGCCCCTGCCGTGGACGGGGGGTGTCGCCAGGCAGGCAGGTCCCCGTCGTCCTGCTCGACAATGCCCTCGTCGAAGGCGATCAGGTTCAGGAGCAGGGTCTGGTGCAGGGTGTCGCCCTCGGCGTGGATGCCGCCGAGGTTGCCGAGGGAGCCGACGCCGAGTGGATACACCTTGCCGGACTTGGCCCGAGGGTCTCCCACCATCCCGGACTTGATTCCCGAGGGGTCGTAGGCGTGCGCGTGAACCAGCCAGCGCGCGGCCTCGGCGTAGGAAAGCCGCTCCACGCCGGGGCTTCGCATGGTGAAGAAGGGTTCCCCGTTCGGCACGTCGGCGACGAGCCGATTGAGGGAGGCTATTTCTTCCTTGGCTGTGCTCAGACCGGCCACCTGATAGAAGGGCGTATCCGCGTGGAGCAGGTCGAAGCGGTCCCGGTGCCGCTCGAGGTAGCCGGGGACTTCGCCGAACGGGTCCCGCGACTCCCACAACTGCGCCCAGTCATCGAGTTCCGCCGGACCGTCAACCGCGTCGTGCAGAATCGCCAACAACAGCCGAAGCAGGGCGAAATCCTGAGTCGGAAGGTCACCCACGAGGCGACGCACATCCCGGGCCTGGGTGAAGATTTCCGTGAGTGACAGCTCGTCCATGCTTCCGTCGAGGCGCTGGACCGGCAACCACGGGGATGTCACGAGGCTGAAGGAGTCAGAACCCTGGAGAGGAGAGCGCGTGGGTGGCAAGGGGCTCACCTCCTTACCGGTGACGAGCGTGGGGATCGCCCGGTTCGCTGCTCGCTCATCGTCGACTTCCTCCGTCGGTTCGGCCTCGTGCACGGACAAGGTGGGGGCACGTGACGCCTCGTCGGCGCTCTGCATCCGCAACCCGTCGTCGACGCTGTACCTGAGTACGAAGCCTGACAGACGGGTCTGACAATCCTCGTCCAGAACGAGCAGCAACTCGCCTGCCAGCAGCGGGCATTCCTTCACCTGCCAGGCAGGGACCATGAATCGCTCCAGCTCACCGATGGTCCGATCGATCGCACCGGGGTGGGAGAACAGCCGGGGCAGAGCGATCGCGCTCGCGGCGACGGCCTCGGCGGTCCGCCGGTCGGGAGGGAAGTCCGTCGGCAGCCTCAGACCGCCCTGCCCGCGGGGCAGCCAGCGCACGGTGGCGAGCGTGCCGTCACGCAACCGCTGCACCACCAGGACCTCCAGGCTTTCCTGGCTGTCGCGCACTTGGGCTCTGCCCTCGCGGGTGTCGTCGGCATCACCGGCGTTGGCTCCGAGCCAGCCGTAGATCGGGCGCCCGGCCCGTCTGACCGGACCGAGCAGGAACGCCTCCGCCTTCTGCCGCTTGTCCGCGAGAACGCGGAAGTGTTCCGCCTGCGCCGCGCTCAGCTGCCCTGCCCAACCCGGCGGACCGAGCTCCGCCTCACCGTAAGCGGCCTGGACGAGCGGACTGATGTGGTGGGGAAGCACCAGTTGTTCACCGTCGAGATGCGGCCCGAGCACGGCCAGGCACCGAAGCAGAGCATGCCGTCCGTAGACGATCTCCGAGCCGTGCACGGGCTGTGGCAGATCCGGCTCCCACGCGGCACCCGTCACCAGGCAGCGGGCCGCGGCGAGCCGCGTCGGACGCTGTCGTGGATGCCGGTGCAGCCGCCCCATGCGCTGGAGCATCAGGTCCACCGGTGCCAGATCGGTGACGAGCAGGTCGAAATCCACGTCGAGCGACTGCTCGACCACCTGGCTGGCCACCACGACGTGTGGGCCAGCGGGCCGCTCTCCGCCCGGCCCGAAGACGTCCCGCAGTTCGGCGTCCCGGGCCGCTCGGTCGGCGGCCAGGAACCGGGAATGTGTGACCGTCACGTGCTGCGCACCGAACCGCTCGCGCAACACGTCGGCCGTGTCCAGGACGCGCTGGACGGTGTTCCGCACGACCAGAGCGCAGCCGCCGTCCTGGAGCTCATGCGTCAGCCGGTCGGCGAGCTGGTCGAGATCGTCGTCCAAGCGTTCCAATGTCACGTCCGTACGGCGCCCCGATGCGGCAGGAGGCTGTACGGACAGGACCGGGGCGCCTGGCGCAACGGCAGTGATGAGAGGGTAGGCAGCGGAGTCCGACCGCACTGCACCGTCTGGGACCGCTTCTCCTGCGTAACTGGCCGCCAACGCTCGCCTGCGGTCGGCAGGAAGGGTCGCCGACAGCATGATGACCGGGACGCGATACGCGGCGAGCCACTCCAGGACCCGGTCGAGGTATCGACCCATGTAGGCGTCGTAGGCGTGCACTTCGTCGATGATGACGACTTTGCCCGCCACCGCCAGGTGCCGCAGTGCCAGGTGTCGGCTCTTGAGCCCGGCGAACAGCACCTGGTCAATGGTCCCCACTGCGAACGAGGCGAGCAGTGCCTTCTTCCGTCCCCGTAACCACTGGTGAGCCTGCAATCCGGCGGGTTCGGATCGAGGGGACCGCACCCCGCTCAGCCGCTGTGACCGATCCGGCTCGACCGCCGCGATGGTGCGATGCCCCCGGCGCAGGAGACCTGACCAGACGTCGTTGAGCGCTGCTTTCGCATGGGCCAGGGCGACCGTCGAGGAACCGGAGGCGGGCAGGTGATCGAGCCAGTCCAACATCCGCGGGAACATGGCGTCACCGGTCGCCCGCGTGGGTAACGCCACCAGGCACCCACCGGCCCCGCTCCTGGCGGCCAGGATCTCCGCCGCCGCGAATGCCGCTTCGGTCTTGCCTTCCCCCATCGGGGCTTCGATCATCAACAAGCCTGGGGAAGGCATCTGTTGCGCGGCCCGAACGGCCTCGGCCTGTACCGGCCTGACCTGGGCCCCGACGGGAAGAGCGAAGCGCTCGGCGAACAGCGACTCTGCGGAGCGGTCAGTTTGCTCGGGCTCCCAGGGGCCCGGCAGGTCCAGTCCCTCCCAGGCCGCCGTGAGACGGCGGGCTTCACCGACCGGGCCGATCGGATGCCAGGAGGCCGGATCGTACGGGAACAGCTCGGCGGAGCTGGCTATCCAGTCCGACAAGATCACGATCGCCGTAAGGAGCACTTGCGCGGGCTGCGTAAGCCGGACGTCTTGCCAACTGTGCAAGTGCTCTGCGAAACCTGCTAGTTCAATACACCCATCCATCAACTCGTGCTGCACAGTGCGCCACAGGCCCTCGGCGTCGCCGGGGTGACGCAGGAGCCAGGGGCGGAGTTGGAGGTCGTGAATCTGCTGGTGCTCGGGCGGCGTGCCGTGGTGCCCGCCCGCCACGACAGCGAACTGTCCGGACACCCTCGTGGTCATGCCGAAGCGCACGCCGAGCCATTCCTGGAGCAGCAACTGCCCGGCCAGCCCATGCGGCGCTGTGCGGCGATCGGTTCCATATCGCGCGGCGGTCGGCATCTCCAGACCGGCGGCCCGCATGCGATCGGCGAGCGAATCGACTTGGCAGGCGAAGGCGCAGGTTGCCTTGCCGATGTCGTGGGCTGCCGCGAGGAACGTCACGAGCCGTCGTGCGCCGCTCTCGCCCTCTGGAAGGTCTTTGGCCACAAGGGACTTGATGTTGGCGGGCAGCCACGCATCCCAGAGCTTCCCGGCCACGCCGGCGCTGTCGGCCAGGTGCCGCCACAGGGGCAGATGACCATCGGTCTTCGGATCGTGCTTCGCCCAGGCGGTGCGGGCGGCCGGGGAGAGGTGCGCGAAGGGCGAATCGCCTTCTGGGGGTTCTTGAACCACAGGTGTATGAAACACGTCCGGGCCCTCGCGGAGACGGTTTTGCAGAAGAAGAGGACTTGGGGTGGCCGGCGTAGTAAGGCGCTGGCCGACGGGTCGAAGACCGCGTCGGGAACGGTCGGCACCCTGTGTGCCGGATGCCGACCGCGGCGGCTCCGTCAGGCCTGAGCGCTGCCCGATGTTGGCTGCGTGAGCACTAGGACGATGACCACGACCACGACGGCACCCCACACCCACGGGGCGTACGGAGAAGGTGCGGTCGGGCATGCGGCGAGGAGCGCCGCGAGCACCACGTAGAGAGCGGCGAACGGGCTGGAGGGACCTTCTGAGCTGCGGCTTGGACGTAATAGCATGAGGGCGTTCCTACGATCATCGAGTGGCTAGGGACAGGCCGGGCCCGGCCTCCTCGGTAGGACGGGGAGGTGCAGCGGGTCCGGCCGCTAACGTCAACGGGCCTGCTGCGGGGCCTGGTTGGGCGAGCGTACACGGTGGGCGGGTGCCGGGAGTCACCCTTTGGAACGCGGCATGTAGTACAGGCTGTAAGACGAGAGATCCCCAGTTGGCTCTGTATTTGTGAGCCAGCCTCCCGTGTGTGGGGACCGCGTCAACCGGCATGTCGCAGCACCAGGTGCCGCAGGGCCCGAACATGCGTGGGGACCACGGGACCGGCTTCCACGCCTGGATGGAGGAGGCGGGGCCCCCGCACACGCGAGGGCCGCCGGTATGCCGAGTTGCTGAGAAGTGAGGGCCACGGCAAGAACCTGTCTGACGCCTTCGCCACCATGGGACTACCCCCGCACGCGCGGGGACCACCAGCTCGGCGGTTACCGTGATCGGGTCGGCAGAGGGCCACCCACGCACGCGGGGGGACTTCGTCGCCGCCGAGCCGGTCAGGGACGTGGTGAAGGGACCACCCCCGCACGCGCGGGGACCACCAGTTCTACGAGGCCACCCCAGCCGGCCGCGCGGGACCACCCCCGCATGCGCGGGGACCACCGGGCCTGTTTCACCTGCCCGGCGGCCTGCCGGGGACCACCCCCGCATGCGCGGGGACCACCTCAACCCCCAGGCCAGAGCTAGGTGTAGAGCGGGACCACCCCCGCATGCGCGGGGACCACACCTCGGCGGTCGCCTGCGCCCGCTGATGCGCGGGACCACCCCCGCATGCGCGGGGACCACGTGCTGCAACTGATCACCGCCACCGACGAGGAGGGACCACCCCCGCATGCGCGGGGACCACACCCCCGCTACCTGCCGCAACCCCTCACAGGCGGGACCACCCCCGCATGCGCGGGGACCACTAGGTGAAGAACGAGGAGGCCGCCGACAGGGCGGGACCACCCCCGCATGCGCGGGGACCACGGAACAACGGAGCAGCGGTTCACGGTAGCGACGGGGACCACCCCCGCATGCGCGGGGACCACAGGAAGCGACCTGCTCGTTCATGGGCTGGGGGAGGCAACTTTGCTCACTAATGCGTGAACCGACATTTCGGGCACCCGTCATCCAGTCTTGCGGCCCAGGAGGGGAATCCTCGTTACTGCGGTACCCAGAGTGCAGGCTAAGAATGGCATTGGCGACTTGCGAAGCGGGCAGGGGAGCAGACATTCTCTCGTTCTGAAGAGAGCTGCTCCAAGGCGTAGTTGATCGAAGGATCTCTATGTTGCTCGCCGATGGGTTGGCGTGCGTGGTGTGATCCCTGCGTCTGCGGGGGTGTTCCCTGGGGATCTCTGGTGTTTGCGTGTTCCCCGCTTCTGCGGGGCTTGAGGTGGGTTCGCAGGCGCTGACACGTTCGCGGCCCCAGCCGTCTACTGAGAGGCTTGCGTGCCGAGTTTGCGACACGCCAGCGGAGTTTGCCCAGTACCTCAAGCGCACTTCCACCTCTACGGCAGCTCTGGTGATGCTTGTGGTGTTTGCGCTGCACCTGCGGAAGTCATTCGTCGGCATATGTGGCGGCTCCGCGCCAGCACGCTGGTGAGGGGGAGTTGGGACAGGCCGAGTGTGCGCCTACGGGAGCGGCCGTGTGGTGAACGCTTGACCGATCCCCGCTTGAGGAGGGCGAAGGGCCAGCCGCATGGAAGCGAGTGGTATTTCCGTGCCTTCGGCGGCTCCGTAGTCGAGAGGCGGCACTTGGAGCGTTCGAGTTCCACCCGCTCCACCCAGGCGTCAGGGCACAGGAACTACTCCACCTGTGTTAACCGTGCCTCTCAACTGAACACTCTGCTTGGGGCGAATCGTCGCCCCTACCCGCCGTCTGCTTTTCCGGCGGAACTGCGATGGGGGGGGCTGCCGGGGTGTGCGTCGCACGAAGCGGGGCGGTTGTGGGCACTTGGTGTGGAGCCAGGTGATGGCGTCGTCGGTCGAGATGGAGAGCTTCACTGCGAATGTGCCGGGTGGTTTTTGGTGATCGGGGTGTCGCAGTGCCAGCAGTATCGGGTGCCCTCACTCATCCCTGGCCCCGCCTTGGCGTACGGGTGGTTGTTCGCGGGCCGCTTCCAGGGTTCGGCGTAGGCGGCGGCCCTTCGCGCAGATGCGGCCCATGGACTTGCACGTGGGGCAGTCGTAGGTGTGCCTGACGATCGCTTGGCGGATTTCCAACGGGTTCAGCTCTGGGGGCCTGGGGTGGGCGGTCATTGTTCTGGCTCCGGGCTGACGCTGACCGCGTAGGTGATGAGCGCCGCTACCGTGCACGGTTCGCACAGGTCGCCCTCGAAGCGTGGGGGGATCGTCCAGTGCGTGCCAGGCGGCTTCCTGCGGTCGAGGCGGGGTACGCCGAGGTAGGTTCCTGTCCCCAGGCAGGGGGCGATGGCCTGGTGCGCCCACGCGCGCCCGGTGCGGGGCCGTGTGAGGGCGTAGTACGTGCCGCCCATGGCCCGGTTGTCGTGGATGACGGGGCCGTTGAGGGCGCGGCCGAGCAGGAGGGCGATCTGCTGCGGGTCGGTCGTGCACACTGCCGCGAGCACGAGCCGCTCGGGCAGGCGGACCGCCTCGAAGCGCCGGCCGAGCGGCAGCAGCGCCACGCCGGTATCGGCCCATTCGCGCCGGGCCTGCTCGGGAGCCTGCTGGGAGTGTGCCAACCAGTCCGAGAGGAGGTTCATCGTCTGCGTATCCACCGTCCGGGCCCCTGCCGTCGTCAGCGTCGATCAGGTCTGATGACGACGGTAGGAGGGGTGCGTCCCGACTGATGACCGGGATCCGGTCACCTCGTTTCAGGCAGACAAGAGACCAACGTTCACGGCGAGGCGTGAGGCGCGGCGCCGCCGGTTTGTCTCCTTCGACTCGGTCTCTTCCAGGATGATCCGCCGCGCGTACCCGTTGTACTTGATCGTTTCCGGTGCGGCCTTGTACGCCTTCTCGAGAGTTGCGATCGCCACGTCGGGCTGCCCGTCCAGCTGGTAGCCGCGAGCCTCCTCGATACGGTGTCGGGCCCGTCGTGGTCGCGACCTGATGACGGCTGTGTCCGCCCGGGCGGCCTGCCGCACCGATTCCCCGCCCTGGTGCAGTTCGACGGCCACGGTGACCGCGTGAGCTCCCATGATGGCGCGCGAGAAGGATGTGACCGGGTGGTAGTACTCGCTCGGCAACCGTTGGGTCATGTCGTTGGCCGTGTCCCAGTGCCGCCACGCCGTCCCCGTGTCCCGGCGGCGGGCCGCTGTGTAGCCCAGCTCGAACTCCAGGGCGCCCGCGATGGCGAGGAGGTCGGCGTCCGCGTCGGGAAGCAGGGGCGTCAGGATCCGGATGGCTTCGAGGTTGATGGCGTCAGCCGCGTCGAAGTGGTTCGGCCCGCTGTCGCGGTGCGCCTGTGCCAGCAGCCACGCGGCCACGCCGATCGAGTGGGGGTCGCCGGAGTCCTGCGCGGCCACCATGCCGCGTTCGGCGATGCGCCACAGGAGCGCGGAATCTGGCTGGTAGGCGACGAAGAACTGCGCGAGGGAGTACGTCTCGGCGAGCAGCTCTTGGGCCGCGCGACGGTCCCTTGCCGTGTCAGCCGTACGTGCGAGCGCCTGCGCGTCACGGATCAGGTCGGGCAGCAGCCTCCCGACGACCTCGCGATGGTTCGGGGCGGAGTGACGCGCCTTCCACGCCGCGTGGAGCCGCGCCGTCAGATGGGCGACGGGCGGCGGTTCGACGCTCTCGGAGAGGGAGAAGCAGTCGACGGCCGCCTTCACCGCGCCGAGGCGAGGGTGGCCGGGGCCGATGAAGAGGTCCACGTGCATGTCGGGATGCCCTGTCAGCTCGGAGAGGTCCCTTACCCGGAGTGCCTCGGCGATGCGCATCACCATGGCGAGACCCGGCGAGTGCTGCCGGCCGTTCTCGATCTTCCGCAGTGTGTGGGGTGAGACCCCGATGAAGTCGGCGAGCTGAGCGCGCGTCATCCCGCCCCGCTTACGGAGAATTTGCACCCGTTGGCCGAAGCGCAACGGGTCGGCGTACGGGGCCGGGGTCGCATCAGATGGCACGGTCTCGCCCCTCTCTGAACAGCTCGGCACCGTCAGGGTATGGGCGGGGCCAGTTTCGTGTGAGGGCTTTGGTCGGTGAACGATTCGCCCTGGCATGGGGGCGGCCCCCCTCCACCCGGAGGCGGAAGGGGGCCGAGGTGCCGCGGGGTGTTCCGTAGGGAATAGGTGCCCGGGGTTCGTGCGCGATATGGGGTGGGGTCAAGAGGTGGGGTTGGGGTCCGTGCCGTTGGGGTGAGGCCATTTGCGGGTGTCGCGGGGTTCCACGTAGGGCTCCTTCTCCGCGGGCATGCCGCCGGCGATCGCGCGCTGGCGGGCCAGTTCCGCGTCGAATTCCAGGCCGAGCAGGATGGCCAGGTTCGACAGCCACAGCCAGACCAGGAAGATCACGACACCCGCCAGCGTGCCGTACGTCTTGTTGTACGAGGCGAAGCCCGCGACGTACAGCGCGAAGCCGGCCGAGGCCACCAGCCACAGGAGCACCGCGACGATACTGCCGGGGCTCAGCCAGCGGAAGCCGGGGCCGTGGACGTTCGGGGCGCGCCAGAAGAGCAGGGCGATCATCAGGATGACGATGATCAGCAGCACCGGCCACTTCGCGATGGACCAGGCGGTGAGCGCCGCGTCGCCCAGGCCGATGGCGTCGCCCGCGCGCCGGGCGATCGGGCCCGTGAAGACCACGATCAGCGCGCTGGCGGCCAGCAGGATCATGAGGGCCAGGGTCAGGCCGATCCGCAGCGGCGTCAGCTTCCACACCGGGCGGCCCTCGGGCAGGTCGTACACGGCGTTGGAGGCGCGGATGAACGCGCCCACGTAACCGGACGCCGACCACACCGCGAGCAGCAGGCCCGCGATCGCCATCACGCCGCTGGTGCTGCCGCTGCCCTGCAACTGGCGTACGGCGTCGCTCAGCAGGTCGCGGACCGGGCCCGGCGCGAGCTTCTCCAGGTTGTCCAGGACCGAGTCGGTGGCCTTCTTCCCGATCACGCCCAGCACCGAGACCAGGACGAGCAGCGCGGGGAAGAGCGACAGCACGCCGTAGTACGTCAGCGCGGCGGCCCGGTCGGGCAGGTCGTCGTCCATGAACTCTTTGCCGGTGCGCCGCGCCACCGCCCACCAGGAGCGGGCGGGCAGCTCGGTGGGTTCGTCGGGGGCCGCCTCCTCGACCGCCGGTCCCGGACCGGCCGCGGACTCCGGACCGGCCGCGGACTCCGGTTCGCCTTCGTGCGGCTGGTCGTGGGTACGGGCGTGGTCGTCGCCGTCCCTGTCGCGTCCCTGCTCGCGTCCCAGGTCGCGTTCCTGCTTGTTTTCGTGTTTGTCGAAGAGTGCCATGTGGTGGTGAGTTGGCCGACTCGGCCGACGTATGCCTGTTCACGGCGAGAAGGTTGTGTGTTTCCGGCCTCCGACCTCCCCTAGAGGCCTCGGTGCGCGTCCCGGAGGGTCTCGGTGATTCCTCCATGGATCCTCGCACCTGCCATGGATGATCCGCAGAAATGTTTCCAGGTGCCAGGCATTTGGCCTTATCTTGGCGCACATGCAGTCCTACACGATCGGGCAGGCCGCGCGTCTGCTCGGGGTCAGCGCCGACACCGCCCGCCGCTGGGCCGACGCCGGGCGGGTCGCCACGCACCGCGACGAGGGCGGGCGGCGGCTCGTCGACGGCCGGGATCTCGCCGCGTTCTGCGTCGAGGTCGCCCAGAGCGCCGGCACCGGCGACGACGACATTCCGTACACCTCCGCCCGCAACGCCTTTCCCGGCATCGTCACCGCCGTGAAGCTCGGTGACGTGGCCGCCCAGGTGGAGATCCAGGCGGGCCCGCACCGCCTGGTCTCGCTGCTGACCCGCGAGGCGGTGGAGGAACTCGGCCTGGAGGTCGGGATGCAGGCCACCGCCCGGGTGAAGTCCACGAGCGTGCACATCGACCGCGTCTGAGCCAGGAGCGACTCCCATGTTTCCCGTGTCCCCGAAGTTCCGCGTGCCCGGCGCCCGCCGCGTCCCCGGCGCCCGCCGGGTCGCCGGCGCGGTCGTCACCGTCGCGCTGCTCGTCCCGCTCGCGGCGTGCGGCGGCGGCGACAGTGGCGAGAGCGGGAAGGACGGTGGCGGGAAGAACGTGCGGCTGACCGTCCTCGCCGCCTCCTCCCTCACCGACGTCTTCGCCACGGCCAAGAAGGAGTACGAGAAGGACCACCCCGGCACGCGGCTGACCATCTCCGCGGCCGGCTCCCAGGAACTGGCCGCGCAGGTCCGGCAGGGGGCGCCCGCCGATGTGCTGGTCACCGCCGACACCACCACCATGGACGGCCTCAAGGGCGAGACCGGCACCCCCACCGTGATCGCCAGGAACCGGCTGGTGATCGCCACCCGTGAGGGCAACCCCGACCGGATCAAGGGGCTCAAGGACCTCGCGGACAGCGGGCTGAAGGTCGTCCTCGCCGATGACACCGTGCCGGTCGGGCGCTACAGCAAGCAGATCCTCGACCGGCAGCACGTCACGGTGAAGCCCGTCTCCAAGGAGGCCAACGTCCGGTCCGTGCTCAGCAAGGTCGAGCTGGGCGAGGCCGACGCCGGCCTCGTCTACCGGACGGACGCCGCGACCGCGCCCGACAAGGTCGACGCCGTCGACATCCCCGACGCGCAGAACGCCGTGGCCTCCTACCCGGCCGCGACCCTCAAGGGCTCCGGCAACGGGGAGGCCGCGGCCGCGTTCGTGAAGTGGCTCAGCACCGCCGAGGCGCAGAAGATCCTGCGGGACGCGGGCTTCCAGAAGCCCTAGCGCGCACGCGGGTCCGGCTTGCGTGCCGGGCCCGCTCGCATGCCGGCGCGGCCGCCGGCACCTGCCCGGCGCATCGACTTCCGGGCGCCCGCCGCCTCCCCGCCACGGGCGCCCGGTTGTACGTCCTCTCCTGCCGCGTACGTCCGCATGCCGTGTACGTAGCGCATGCCGCGCCCCTCGCGGTCGGGGCTCGTGTCAACGTCGTACGTCTCACCCTCACCGATCCCAGGACCGCCGATGAGCCGACCCCGTCTTCGCCTCCGCGCCCCCGCCCCGGGCCGCACCCGGGCGCCCCTCGCCCTCGCGCTGCCCGCACTCCTGGCTATCGCGTTCCTGCTCATGCCGCTGATCGGGATCCTCGCCCGCACCGAGTGGGGTGAGCTGGGCGCTCATCTGTCCGCGCCCGGGGTCACCCAGGCGCTGAAGCTGTCGATGCTCGTGTCCTTCTGGGCGCTCGGGCTCTCCCTGCTGCTCGGGGTGCCGCTGGCCTGGCTGCTCGCCCGCGTGGACTTCCCCGGGAAGGCCTTCGTACGGTCCCTGGTACTGCTGCCGATGGTGCTGCCGCCGACCGTCGGCGGTGTCGCGCTCCTGCTCGGCTTCGGGCGGCGCGGGCTGCTCGGGCCCTGGCTGGAGAGCGCCTTCGGCATCGTCCTGCCCTTCCACACCTCGGGCGCGGTCGTGGCGGCGACGTTCGTGTCGATGCCGTTCCTCGTCATCAGCCTGGAAGGCGCCCTCGGCGGACTGCGGCCCGGCTTCGAGGAGACGGCGGCGTCGCTCGGCGCCTCCCCCCTACGGGTCTTCGGCACCGTCACGCTGCCGATGGTCGCCCCCGGACTCGTCGCGGGCGCCGCGCTGACCTGGGCGCGGGCGCTGGGGGAGTTCGGCGCGACCATCACCTTCGCGGGCAACCTCCCCGGCACCACCCAGACCCTGCCGCTCCAGGTGTATCTGCTGCTCCAGGAGTCCCCGCAGGCCGCGACCTCCCTCTCCCTGCTGCTGCTCGCCATCGCCATGACCGTGCTGGTGGGGCTGCGGGGGCGGTGGTCGGCCGGGGCGGGCACGCGGGTGCGGGCCCCGGAGGTCCGGGAGCCTTCGGGGGTCGTGGAGGCGGTGGGGGCGCCGGAGGCCCCTGAGGCCCCTGAGGTCGCGGTGGGGGCAGCGCCCGGCACGGTGCCCGCCCCGCAGGAGGACCCGGAGAAGAACCCGCAGGAGAAATGGGCCCTGCACGCCGCCGTCACCGGCTCCGACGAACTGACCCTCGACGCCGAACCCGGCACCACCATCGCCGTCGTCGGGCCCAACGGCGCGGGCAAGACGACGCTCCTGCGCGCCCTCCTCGGCCTGACCCCGCGCGCCCACGCCCGGCTGCGGCTCGGGGAGCACGACGTCACCGCCCTGCCGCCGCACCGGCGCAAGGTGGCATGGGTGCCCCAGGACGGCGCGCTCTTCCCGCATCTGAGCGCCCTCGGCAACACCGCGTACGGGCTGCGCGCCCAGGGCGTACGGCGGGCGGCGGCCCGGGGCGAGGCGCGGGCCTGGCTCGACCGGCTCGGCGTCGGTCACCTCGCGCACCGCAGACCCGGCCAGCTGTCCGGCGGCCAGGCCCAGCGGGTCGCCCTCGCGCGGGCGCTCGCGGCCCGGCCCCGGCTGCTGCTCCTCGACGAGCCCCTCGCCGCCCTCGACCAGACCACCCGCGCGCACGTCCGCCACCTGTTGCGGCGCCACCTCGACGGGTTCGGCGGCGTGTGCCTCGTCGTCACGCACGACCCCGTGGAGGCCGTGTCGCTGGCCGACCGCATCCTCGTACTCGATGACGGCCGTACGTTGCAGGACGCGCCGCCCGCCGAGGTCACGCGGCATCCGCGTTCGCCGTGGGTGGCGCGGATGCTCGGCCGCAACGCCTGGCCGGGCACGGGGGCGGCGGACGGCACGCTCGTCCTGGCGGGGCGCGGGCGTCTGGTCGTCGCCGATCCGCCGGCGGAGGGCGCGCGGGCCCTGGCGGTCATCGCCCCGGAGGCGGTGTCCGTGCACCGTGAGCGGCCCGGGGGGAGCCCGAGGAACGTGTGGCGGGGGACGGTGCGCGAGGTCACCGCCGCCGGGAGCAGGCTGCGCGTCCTCGTCGTCTCGGACGAGGCGCCCGACCTGGTCGCGGAGATCACTCCACAGGCGGCGGCGGAACTGGGCCTGGCCGACGGGGCGCGGGTGTGGACGAGCGTGAAGGCCACGGAGGTGTCGGTGGTGGCGCTGTGAATGGGGGCGGGGGACGGTCACAGGGCCTGGAGCGGTGACTGCCAGGTCACCGTCGTGCCCGCCTCCACGCCCACGCCGTCCGTGGCCCCGTCGTCGTACACCGTCAGGCGTACGCCTTCGCGGCCGTCGGGCAGCGTCGCCCGCGCGTCGACGGCCACGTCGACCCGGGTGACGCCGGTGCGGCGCGAGGCGGCGGCCAGGGCGCGGCGCAGGGCGGCCAGGAGATGGCCCGCCGCCGGGTCCGTGATCCGGGTGTCGACGGCGCCCCCGAAGTGCACCGACGGCTGGATGCCGAGGACCGCCGCGGCGCCCGCCGTCTCGCGCAGGACCTTGCCGCGGAAGGTCGTCGGGGCGTCGGCGGGCGGCTGCTGGAGGGCGAAGATGGCCGTGCGGACCTCCTGGATGGTGGACTCCAGCTCGTCCACGGCGTGCCCGAGCGTGGACTCCACCTGCGGGGAGTGCGCCTTGCGGCGGGTCGACTCCAGCATCATGCCGGTCGCGAAGAGCCGTTGGACGACGAGGTCGTGCAGGTCGCGGGCGATGCGGTCGCGGTCCTCGAACACCGCGAGGCGCTGCCGGCTCTGCTGGGCGTCGGCGAGGACCAGCGCCAGTGCCGCCTGCGAGGCGAACTGGGTGGCGAGCAGCCGCTCGGCCGCGGTGTAGGCGGGGGCGCCGCGCCTGCGGGGCAGGGCGAGCGTTCCGATGAGCCGCCCGCCGGCCTGGAGCGGCAGCATCATGCTGGGCCCGAAACGGGCGCGTACGTGCGTCGTCATCCGGGGGTCGGTCGCGGAGTCCTCGATGAACACCGGTTCGCCGCCGAGCAGTTGGGTCAGTACGGCGCTGCCGGGCTCGATGGTGGTGCCGATGAGGTCGTCGCCGGTGGCGGTGCCGGTGCCGGTGCCGTTGCCGTCGGCCGCTGGGTCCGGAGCGGGGGTGGCGTCAGGTGGCGTGGGGTCGGCGGGCGGGGTTCTGGCGCCGGTGCCGGGCAGGGGGGTTGCGGGCTCGTCGGGGTTCGGGTCGGGGTCGGCGTTCTGCGCGGGTGCCCCCGACGGGGATTCCCGGTGAGGGGGCGTCAGGGGCGTGGTGGAGTCGGGGGTATGCGGGGGGTGCCCCTCCGTGGGGGCGGGGCGGCCCGGGGGCGGGCCGTCCGTGGAGGCGGCGACGATGCGCATGCCGCCCGACTCCGTCGGCTGGAGGATCACGCCCGCCGCCGCGCCCGCGAGGATCCTCGCCCGGTCCGCGACCGTCATCAGCGCGTCCGCCGCCGCCTCGCCCGTGAGCAGCGCCGTGGTGACGGCCGCGGCGCCCTCGATCCACCGCTCGCGCTGGCGGGCCGCCTCGAACAGGCGGGCGTTGCCGATCGCGATGCCCGCCTGGCTCGCCAACACCCTCAGCAGCTGCCGGTCCTCCTCGGTGAACGGGCCCTCCGCCTTGCCCGCGAGCAGGAGGTCGCCGAACGCCTCGTCGTGGACGTGGATCGGGACGCGTACGACGTCATCACCGCTGTCGCTGATCCTGTGGGCCTTGACCTCGTACTTGCCTTCGTCTTCGCCCGAGACGAACAGCTCGGCCGGGCCCTCCTGGGAGGGGGCGGTCATGCCGAGCGAGCCGTACGCCGCGCCCGTCAGCCGTCTCGCGCTGTCCACGATGTGCTGGAGCGTGGCGCGCAGGTCGAGGTCCGCGCCGACGCCGAGGACCGCGTCGAGCAGCGGCATCGAGGGCAGCGGCGCGTCGGCTCCGTCGGGCATCTCTCTCCCGGACAGTGGGTCAGCCGGACAGCGGGTCCAGGACCAGTGGCTGGATCTTGCCCTCCAGCATCGCACCGAGGCCGAGCACGGCGCACACGTCGGGCCGTTCCGCGATCTGTACCGGCATTCCGGTCGCGTCCCGCAGCATCTGGTCGAGGCCCGGCAGCCGCGCGCTGCCGCCGACCATCATGATCCCGCGGTCCGCGAGGTCGGCCACCAGGTCCGGCGGGCAGTCGCGCAGCACCTTGCCGATCCCGTCGAGCACGGCCGTGAGCGGGGTGTGGATCGCGTCGCGGACGGCGGCGGTGTCGACATGGACCGAGCGGGCCAGACCCGTCGCGACGTCCCTGCCGTGGATCTCGGTGGACTCCGGGCCGTGCGGAGTGAGGCCGTTGCCGCTCAGGGCGAGCTGGAGGGGGCGTACGGACTGCGAGGGGAGCATCAGTTCGTGCTGGTGGCGCAGGTGCTGGACGATGGCGTGGTCGATGGCCTCGCCGCCCACGGGAATGCGTTCGGCCGTCACGATCGAGCCCATGGACAGGACCGCCACCTGGGTCGTGGCGGCGCCGCAGACCAGGATCATCGTCGCCTCGGGGCGCTCCACGGGCAGGCCGCAGCCGACGGCCGCCGCGATGAGGGTGTCGACCAGTTCGACCCGGCGGGCGCCGAGGCCGACCATCGTCTCCACCGCCGCGCGCTGGGCCAGCGGGTCCGCGTCGTGCGGGGTGCACGCCGCGGCGCGCAGCCTCGGCTTGCGGCGCAGGGTGCGGCGCAGCTTCTCGCCCAGCAGGTGGCGCAGCATGCGCTGGGCCATCTCGATGTCGACGACGGTGCCGCCGGAGACCGGGCGGACCACGCGGATGTAACCGGGCGTACGTCCTGTCATCTGCTCGGCGAAGTGGCCGACCGCGATGAGTGCGCCCGTACGGGTGTTCACCGCGGCGGCGCTCGGCTCGTCCACGACGAGGCCTGCGCCCTTCACGAATACGCGGGTGCGTGCGGCGCCCAGATCGACGGCGATGTGGCAGCGGCGCAGCTGCTCCAGACTGACGGTCATGGCGGGGCCTCCCGAGAGCGCGGACCGTACGGACCGGCGGTCGGCGGTCCTTGTTCGCATCGTGCGGGGGGGTTCGGGGGGTGTGCCTGTTGGGGTGGGCCGGGTGGGGCGGGGCTGGACGGGTGATTCTTTTGGCGGGGGTGTCTGGGGGGTCCCGTGCGGGTGGTGGGGGTTGGTCGCGCAGTTCCCCGCGCCCCTGGAGGGGGTGGTTGTGCCTGTGGGGCTTCCGTGCGGGTGGGTGGGGGCTGGTCGCGCAGTTCCTCGCGCCCCTGGGGGGGGGTGTGCTTGTGGGGCTTCCGTGCGGGTGGGTGGGGGCTGGTCGCGCAGTTCCTCGCGCCCCTGAGGGGGGTTTCGGGGGTCTGGACGGGGAGGGGAGCGTCGGTCTTGTGGGGTTCGTGGTTCTGGGGGCTTAGGGGTGGCGGGTTTCCGCCAGGGTGGGTGGCTGCCTTGTGGGGGGTGGGCGCTGGCACTCTCTTCAGTCTCGGGTCGCGGTCCCGCCCGGGGGCGGGGAGAGAGGCGGCGGTCGATGGCCAGAGGTCCCGGACGGTCAAGAGTGGGGGTCGTGGGCGTTGTCAGCGTTGTCGGGCTCATGGCCGCCCTGGTTCCCGGCGGGCAGGGTGTCACCGCCACCGCCACCGCCGCCACCGCCACCGCCACCGCCGGCGCCGTCGGCGACGACCCCGTGGCCGCAGCCAACCGCGCCCCAGCCGCAGCCACAGCCATAGCCGCCGCCCACCGCGCCCCAGCCACAGCCGCCGCCCACCGCACCCCCCGTTCCGCCCACCGCACCCTCCGTTCCGCCCGCCGCACCCCCCATCCCATCCACACCGTCACCCTCGTCACCGGCGACAAGGTCACCGTCACCCGGCTGCCCGGTGGGCGGCGGACCGTCGGGGTCGAGCGGCCCGCCGGGGCGGGGGGTGCCGTGCGGAGCCGGATCGCGGGCGGTCACATCACCGTCGTACCGGACGAGGCGCGACCGTATCTGCGCTCCGGGGTGCTGGACGAGCGGCTGTTCGACGTGACGGAGTTGATCCGGCAGGGGGCCGCCGGGCGCGGCCGGACGCCGGCGGCGGCGCCGCTCATCGTGACGTACCGGAAGACCGTGTGGGGCGCCGGCGTCCGCCTGCCTCGCGGGGTGGAGAAGGTGCGGTCCCTGCCGAGCGTGGCGGGCGTCGCCGTGCGCGTCGAGGAGCCCGGCGCCCTGTGGCGGGCCGTGCGCGACAAGGCGTCCGGCGTCGACAAGGTGTGGCTCGACGGCCGGGTCCGCGCGGACATGGCGCGGAGCAACGAGCAGATCGGCACGCCCGCGGCCTGGTCGGCCGGGCTCACCGGCAAGGGCGTGCGCGTCGCCGTCCTCGACACGGGCGTGGACGAGGGACATCCGGACATGGAGGGCCGGGTCGCCGTGAGCAAGAGCTTCGTCCCCGGCGAGGAGGTCGCCGACCGCAGCGGGCACGGCACGCACGTGGCCTCCACCCTCGGCGGCAGCGGCGCCGCGTCGGAGGGGCACAAGGAGAGGGGCGTCGCGCCCGGCGTCTCGCTGGCCGTCGGCAAGGTGCTCGACGACAAGGGCTACGGGAGCGAGTCGCAGATCATCGCGGGCATGGAGTGGGCCGCCGAGGACGTCGGCGCCGAGGTGGTGTCCATGAGCCTCGGTTCGCTGGAGCCGAGCGACGGCACGGACCCGATGGCCACCGCCCTGAACACGCTCTCCGAGCGGACCGGCGCCCTCTTCGTCGTCGCGGCGGGCAACGCCGGCGCGCCCTCCTCCATCGGCTCGCCCGGTGCCGCCGACTCCGCGCTGACCGTCGGCGCGGTCGACTCCGACGACCGCGCCGCCCCTTTCACCGGCCAGGGCCCCCGCTTCGGCGACCACGCCCTCAAGCCCGACCTGTCGGCGCCCGGCGTCGACATCCTCGCGGCCCGCTCCCGGCTCACCGGCGGGGAGGGCCCGTACACGGAGATGAGCGGTACGTCGATGGCGACACCGCACGTCGCGGGCGTGGCCGCCCTGCTCGCCGAGCAGCACCCCGACTGGACGGGCGCCCGGCTCAAGGACGCCCTGATGTCCACCTCCGAAGGCCTCGACGCGTCGGCGTACGAGGTGGGCGCGGGGCGGGTCGCCGTGCCCGGCGCGATCGGCGCGCGGGTCACCGCGAGCGGCAGCGTCGACCTCGGCTTCCACGCCTGGCCGTACGACACCGGCGAACCGGTGACGAGGACGCTCACCTACCGCAACTCCGGTGATACGCCGGTCGAGTTGGGCCTGACGGTACGAGGCGCCGCCGACGGGGTCGTCGGGCTCGGCGACACCACCCTGACCGTCCCGCCGCACGGCACCGCCTCCACCACCGTCACCGGCGACGGCACGAGGGCGCCCGTCGGGAACACCAGCGGCGCCGTGGTGGCGAGCGCCGCCGGGCGGGACGTCGCGCACACCGCGTTCGGCCTGGTCAAGGAGGAGGAGCGGTACACCCTCACCGTCCACGTCAAGGACCGGGGCGGTGAGCCCGTCCCCGCCGACGTCCTGGTGCAGCGGCTCGCCGAGGGGGCCGAACCCGTCCCGGCGGCCGTGGGCGCGTCCGGGACCTTGCGGCTGCGCCTGAAGCCGGGGACGTACGCCCTGACCTCGTTCCTCGACGTGCGCGGCGCCGGGGGAGCGGACTCGCTGGGGCTCGGCTTCCTCGCCGACCCGCAGATCCGTCTCGACCGGGACCGCCATGTCACGCTCGACGGGCGGCGGTTGCGGGAGATCCGGGCCGAGGTCGGCCGGCGCACCGAGACCCGGCAGCTGCTGATGGAGTACGACAGGAAGGCCGGCGGGGCCGCGCTCCAGGGCGCCGTCCAGGTCCCCGTGAAGTACGACAGCGTCTTCGCCGCCCCCACCGAAGAGGTCACCGAGGGCACCTTCGAATTCCGCACGGTCTGGCGGCTCGGCGCACCGCTGCTGCGGGTCAAGGGCCTGAGCGAGGCCGTCGCACAACCCGGCGGGACCCTCGCCGAGGGGCGGCACAGGTGGGCGCTGGTGGACGCGGGCGACGGCACCCCGGACGCGTACGCGGGCAAGGACGTGCGGGGCAAGGCCGTCGTCGTGCGCCGCTCGGGCGAGGTCGCCCCGGCCCGGCTGGGGCAGGCCGCGCAGGACGCGGGGGTCGCGGCGCTGTTCGTGACGGATCGTCAACCCGGGCGTCTCAACGCCTGGTTCGGTACGGACGACAACGCCGACCGGCCCTTGCAGATCGCCGCCGTCGACGCCGCCGACGGTGACCGGCTCATCGCGGCGGCGCGGGCGGGCGCGAAGGTCGAGAGCACCGGGACCGCCGCGACGCCCTTCCTCTACGACCTCTCCGCGGGGCATGAGAAGGCCGTTCCGGAGGATCTCCGCTATCGGCCGGGGAAGAGTGAACTGGCAGTCCTGGACGCGAAGTTCCACGCGGTGCGGCCGGCGAAAGGTGGCGAGTTCCGTTACTCGCTCACCGACACCTTCCCGATCGGCATCGGCTTCCAGGAGAAGATCGACTTGCCGGCGACGCGCACGGAGTACGTCTCGGCGGGCGCGGGGCAGCTGTGGCACGAGGCCGTCTCCGTGGGGCCGGGCGCCCTGGAGGAGCGCGGCGGCCTCGTGACCTATGAGGGGGGCGTACGGACCGGCCTGAACTGGTTCAAGCCGGTGCTGCACCCCTGGCTCGGCACCGGCCTCGGCTGGGGGCAGACGCGCCGCGGCGACAGCCTGGAGTTCAACGTGCCCGGCTGGGGCGACTCCGGGCCCGACCACACCGGCTTCGGCGACGTGTGGAACGAGCCGACGATGTCGCAGGTCAGCGAGGTCTTCGTGGACGGTGTCCGCGTCGGTGGGGGCGAGGGGGCCGGCGTGTACGTCGACGGGGCCGACCCCGCCGAGCGCACGTACACGGTCGTCACCGACACGAGCCTCGACCCGGCGCGGTGGCGGCTCGCCACGAAGGGCCACACGGAGTGGACCTTCCGCTCGCGGCGGACTCCGGAGGACCGCGGGACCCGCCTGCCGCTGCTCAACCTCGGCTTCGACGTCGACACCTCCCTCGCGGGCGAGGTGCCGGGCGGGCGCACGATCCCGGTGCGGATCTTCGCCGAGTACGTCAAGGGGGCGGCGGACACCGGGACCGTCGGCGCCGGCGCGCTGTCCGTGTCGTACGACGAGGGGAAGTCGTGGCGGGGCGTCGCGCTGGACCGGGAGGGCGGGGCCTCCTGGCAGGGGAGATTGAAGGTGCCGCGCGGTGCCGACTCCGTCTCGCTGCGGGCGTCGGCGAGCGATGACCGGGGCGGGAACGTCTCCCAGGAGATCGTGCGGGCGGTGGGGGTGGTACCGCCTGGCGACACTTCGAGGGGGCGGCCTCGCGGGGTTCCGGCGGGGTCGGCCTCAGCTCCGTAGCGCCCGTTTCATGATCTTGCCCATGTCGTTGCGCGGCAGCGCCTCCAGGTAGCGGACCACCCGCGGCCGCTTGTGCGGGGCGAGTCGGTCGGCGACATGGCCTGCCAGTTCCTCGGCCGACGGCGGGGTCCCCGGGTCGGCGGGGACGATCCACGCCACGATCCGCTCGCCCAGGTCGGGGTCCGGCTCCCCGGTGACCGCGGCCTCCCGCACCCCCGGGTGTTCCAGGAGCGCGTTCTCGATCTCGCCCGCGCCGATCTTGTAACCGCCGCTCTTGATGAGGTCCGTGGCCTTGCGGCCGACGATCCGCACATAGCCGTCGGTGTCCCGCACCGCCATGTCGCCGGTGCGGAACCAGCCGCCCGGCGCGAAGGCGGCGGCAGTGGCGTCGGGGCGGTTCAGGTACGCGGTGAACAGGTTCGGACCGCGCACCTGGATCTCGCCCACCGCCTCGGGATCGCCCACCGGGATCTCCTCGCCCGCCTCGTCGACCAGGCGCAGGTCGACGCCCGGCAGCGGCACCCCGACCGCGCCCGCGCGCGGCTCGCCGTCCACGCGGACGCTGGTGTTCATGAGGGTCTCCGTCATGCCGTACCGCTCGATGACGCGGCGCCCCGTGGCGGCGGCGATGCGCTCGTGGTCGTGCACCGGCAGCGCGGCCGAGCCCGACACCAGGAGCCGCGCCCCGGCCAGCGCCTTCGCCAACTCCGGTTCCCCGGGCAGGGCTTCGGCGATCCGGTGGTACATCGTCGGCACCCCGAACAACATGGTCGCCCCGGAACCCAGCTCGCGCGCCACGCCCTCGGTGCTGAACCGTCCCAGGTGGCGCACCGAGCCGCCGCGCCGCAGCGGACCCAGCGTGCCGAGGATCAGGCCGTGCACGTGGAACAGCGGCAGGCCGTGCACCAGGACGTCGTCGGCGGTCCATCCCCAGGCGTCCGCCAGGGCGTCCAGCGTGGTGGCGATCGCCCGGCGCGGCAGGACGGCGCCCTTGGGCGGGCCGGTGGTGCCCGAGGTGTAGACGATCAGGGCGGCGGCCTCGGGGTCGTCCGGCTCGGCCCATGAGCCCGTGCCCTGTCCGTCCGGGTCGGTGTCCGGGTCGGTGTCCGGGTCCGCGTCCGGGGTTACGTCGACTTCGAGGCGCGGCACCTCGGCCAGCGCCGGGGGCAGTTCCGTGCCGGGGGCGGTCAGGACCAGCGACGGGGCGCTGTCCGCCACGATGTGCGCCAGCTCGCCGCCGCCCGACTTCGGGTTGAGCGGCACGGCGGGCACCCCGGCGAGCAGGGCGGCGACCACGCCCACGGCGGTCTCCAGGGAGGGCGTGGCCCAGACGGCGACGCGGCCCGCCCCGCTCAGGCGTACCGCCAACGTCCCCGCCACGGTGGAGAGTTCGCCGTGGCTGAGCGCGCGGTCGCCGAAGCGCAGCGCTTCCCCGGCCACGGAGGTACGTCCGTGCGGGGCGGCCAGGGTCGGGAAGAGGGGGTCCACGTCTCGTACTCCTCTGGGGGCTGCTCGACCGGTTCGGGCACGTGCAGTCTCACACAGGGCGCCGCCCGGCCCCCTCGGTGGTCGGGCGGAGTCCCTCGCGGTGCGCGGAGCGACGTGCCGATGTGTGCCTGAGGGGATGGCAACACGGCCGCGGGCGCCGGCCTGATCACCGAGGAGAACGCCGTCCAGGAACCGGAGGCCGTCGACCTCGAAGAGCTGGCGCGGACGACCTGCGCATCCGCGAGGAGATGCGCGAGCCCATCCAATGACCCCGTGACGCGCCCGCCCCGGAACGCGTCCGCCTCGGGACACGCCCCGGGGACGCGGGCCGGCCAGGCCGGTGGTGCTCCATACGCCCGTGGTGCTCCATACGCCCGTGGCGCTCAGTACGTCAGGATGACGCCCACGTACGAGATGCCGGCGATGACGGCCCACGCCGCGAGGCCCAGCGCCGCGACCCGGCCGCCCGTGCGGGTCAGCGACGGCAGGTCCACCGCGCTGCCGAGGCCGAACAGGGCAGCCGCCAGCAGGAGTTCCTGCGTCAGTTGCGCGGCGTCCAGAACGCCGCCGGGCAGCAGGCCGGTCGTGCGCAGGGCGACCATGGCGAGGAACCCGACGACGAACAGCGGCACGAGCGGCGGCCGCTTGGCGCCCACGGAGACTCCCGCGGCCCCGCCCGCGGCGTCGGACCGCGACCGTGACCGCGCCCGCACCGACAGGGCGACGGCCGCCACCAGCGGCGCGAGCAGCGCGACCCGCATCAGCTTGACCAGGACCGCGTCCCCGAGCGCCCCGGGTCCGGCCGTCTGCGCGGTCGCCACGACCTGCCCCACGTCGTGCACGCTCGCCCCGACCCAGCGCCCGAACTCCGCGTCGGTCAGCCCCAACGGGTGCTGGAGCAGCGGCAGTACGGCGATGGCGAGCGTCCCGCACAGTGTCACCAGGGCCACCGAGGTGGCCGTGTCCCGCTCGTCGCTCCCGGACGCCTCGCTGACCGCGCCGATCGCGGACGCGCCGCAGATCGAGTAGCCGGTGGCGATGAGCAGCGGCTGATCGCCGCGCAGGCCCATGCGGCGGCCGAGCCACCAGGTGCCGAGGAAGGTGACGGCGACCACGCCGAGCACCATCGCGACCGAGGCCCAGCCGAGCCCGAGCACGTCGTCCAGGCCCAGTTTCAGGCCGAGCAGCACGATGCCGACCCGCATCAGCCGCTTGGCCGCGAACGTCAGACCGGCCTTGCCGTGACCACGTACGAAGTGCCGTGCCGCGCCCGGCAGATGGGCCGCCGCGATGCCGAGGACCACGGCCGCGGTGAGCATCGGGACGCCGGGCACGAGCCGGTGCGTGCCCCAGGCGACGGCCACGCCGGTCGCGGCGAGCGCCAGTCCGGAGAACTTACCGGGCCTGTGCGCGGCCGGGGGAGGGGCCTGTCGCGTACGGGATTTGGGGCGTTCGCCGAGGAGGGCCATCACCGGTTGGCCGGAAGCTCGTACACCCGGCGGACGCTGCTGCCCAGGCGGGCTATGTCGGCGCCGTAGACGTGCAGGGAGATCGCGCGGGTGCCGCAGGCGTTCCACACCCGGTGGATGTCGCCGGGGGGCGCGAACCCGCACACCGAGCCCCGCGGGTTGACGACGTCCTCCGTGGCGACGAGGCGGCCGCTCCCGCCGGGCTCGGCGGCGGGCACGAGGCGGTAGCGCCGCTCGTGCTCCTCGCCCTCGTGGACGCCGGTGACGCACCACGACACGTGGTCGTGCACGGAGGTCCGCTGGCCCGGCAGCCAGACCAGGGCCACGATCGAGAAGCTGCCGTCACTCTCGGCGTGCAGGACGTGCTGGCGGTAGCGGTCGGGATCGCCCTCGCACTGCTCGGCGGTGAGCAGGTCGGCGGTGCCGAGGTGGGGGGCCAGCCGCTCGCCGACCAGGTACGCGGTCAGGTCGGGGGGCAGGCCCCGCCCGACGGCCTCGCGGACGTCGGCGACAAGGGCGGCGAGGCGCTCTGTGGTCCGGGCGGCCCGGTACGTGGTCGGAGTGGTCATACCGGCAGCGTCGCGCCGCGCGAACCATCACGTCCAACGACAGTTGTTTGGCATCCCTGCAACTTCCGCTTATGGAAGCGCCCGCCCCAGGGGCGGCGCGCTCAGCATCCGGCGCGCTCAGCATCCGGCACGCTCAGCAGCCGTCGGCCTCAGCAGCCGACGCGGTTGGTCGCCACCGTCGTCAGCTCGTCCAGGACGAGGGCGGTCGCCGGGATGCGCAGGTGGTCCTTGAGGACGTACGCGGAGACCTTGCGCCGCGAGGCGGGGTCCAGGGCGCGGCCCGTCACCTTGCGGTGGCACAGGAAGTTCAGGACGAGGCCCGGCATCATCGCGATGCCGAGGCCTTCGGCGACCAGGCTCTGCACGACCAGATTGTCGTCGGTGGTGAAGGCGATGTCCGGCGCGAAGCCCTGCTCGGCGCATTCGTGCAGGAAGTTGGCCCGGCAGCGCGGGCACCCGGCTATCCACCGCTCCTCGGCCAGCTCGGCGAGCTTGACCGAACGCCGGCGCGCCATCGCGTGCCCGGTGGGCAGCAGCACGGTCAGCTGGTCCTCCATCAGCGGGATCTCCGCCAGCTCCTCGGGCACCTCCTCGTGCAGGCCGGGGTAGGTGAAGGCGAGGGTGATGTCGCACTCGCCGCGCACCACGCGCCGCAGCGACTCCGGTGGCTCGTCCTCCAGGAGCTCCACGCGCACCCCGGGATGCCCGGCGGCCAGGCGGGCCAGGGCCTCGGGGATGAGTGTGGCGTTGGCGCTGGGGAAGGCGCAGACCCGCACGCGCCCGGACCTCAGCCGGGTGATCGCGTTCATCTGCCGCTGGGCGGCGGAGATGTCCTCCAGGATGATCCCCGCGTGCCGCGACAGGGCCTCCCCGGCCTCCGTCAGCCGCATGCGCCGCCCGACGCGGGTGAACAGCGGCGTCCCGACGGACCGCTCCAGCGCCTTCATCTGCTGGGTGATCGCGGGCTGCGTATAGCCGAGGGAACGGGCGGCCGCCGAGTACGAACCGGCCCGGACCACCTCGTGGAACGTCCTGATGTGCCGTGAATCGAACACCGCTGAATCATAAGCGGATTTTGGGAGGGTCGAACATGGGCGGGGGCGTCCCCCGTACGTATCCGGCCCGCTTGCACGGTCGCTCCGCGGGGCCTTTGCACGGTCGCCCCGCGGGGCCTTTGTACGGTCGGCCCGCGGGGCCTTTGTACGGTCGGCCCGCGGGGCCTTTGTACGGTCGGCCTGCAGGGCCCCGCACGGTCGGCCCGCAGGGCCCCGCACGGCCGGCCTGCAGGCCTCTGCATGGCCGGCCCGCAGGCCTCTGCATGGTCGGCTCCCAGGCCTCCGCACGGTCGGCTCCCAGGCCTCCGCACGGTCGGCTCCCAGGCCTCCGCACGGTCGGCCCGCAGGCCTCCGCACGGCCGGCCCCCAGGGCCTCCGCACGGCCGGCCCGCAGGGCCTCTGTACGGTCGGCCACCAGGGCCCGCGAACCGGCCCGCAGCCGCGCAAGCAGAGGAGCCCCCGCCCGTGCTCAGCCCCCGGATAGCCCTGGTGACCTGCCGCCCGCAGCCGACCCACGACCACGACCTGCCGCACCTGGCGCGCGCCCTCGGCGAGGCGGGGGCGGACGTCCACGTCGTCGGGTGGGACGACCCCGGCGCCGACTGGGCCGCGTTCGACCTCGCGGTGATCCGCTCCACCTGGGACTACAGCCGGCGCGCGGCGGAGTACGTGGCGTGGGCCGAGCGGTGCGCGCGGCTCACCCGGCTCGCCAACCCCGCGCACGTCGTGCGGTGGAACACCGACAAGCGCTATCTCGGCGACCTGGCCGCGGCGGGCGTCCCCACCGTGCCGACGTACTACTGCGCGCCCGGCGAGCGCGTCGACCTCCCCGGCCACGCGGGCGAGTTCGTCGTGAAGCCGGCCTCCGGGGCCGGGGCGCGGGACGCCGCCCGCTACCGCGCCGAGGAGCGCGCGGACGCCCTCGCCCACATCGGACACCTGCACGCGGAGGGGCTCACCGCCATGGTGCAGCCCTACATGGGGCGCATCGACGTCACCGGCGAACGCGCCCTGGTCTTCTTCGCCGGCCAGTTCCTGCACGCCGTCCAAAAGGGCGCGGTGCTCACGCCCGGTACGGCCTACGACGCCGACAGGACACCGCACCCCGACCTGCGCCCCTGGCAGCCGACCGACGCCGAACTGGACGTCGCGGAACGGGCGTTGGCGGCGGTGCCGGGATCGCCCGAGTTGCTCTACGCCCGCGTCGACCTCGTGGACGGGCCCGAGGGCGAGCCGGTCCTCATGGAGCTGGAGCTGGTCGAGCCCAACCTCTTCCTCGCCGTGCACCCGCACTCCCCCTCCCTGGCCCTCGTCACGGAGCAGATCATCAAGGCGGCGGCATGACCTCGTGACCCACGCGCTGGAGCAGCCCCCAGGTGAACTCCGCCACGCAGCGGCGCGGTTCGCCGCCCGCGTCCGGCGCGGTGAAGGCCAGCCCCCACCGCGTGGGCGCCGTGCCCTCCATGGGCCGCACGGGAGCGAAGGCGCGGGCCGCCTCGTCGACCGTGCACGACCACGGGGCGAGGTCGTCCACGGTCCGCAGCTCGGGCCCCGGCGCCCCGGGGGCGCGCACCAGCCACTCGTTCCACACCGCCCCGCCGGGCGCCCGCAGCACCTCGAAGCGCAGGTCGGGCCAGAGCGGCACCGGCCACCGCAGCGCCTCGCACTCCAGGTCGCCGATCCGGCGGCGGGCGGTGGACTCCGGGGCGCCGAGGACCGAGCGGTAGCGCGCCGCGGCGCCCCGGGAGCGCGGGCCCCGGGACATCGCCTGCCAGCGCCGGTTGGCCTCGCGCATCTCGGCGACGGAGGCGCCCAGCGCACGGCGGGCGTCCTCCACCAGGTCCGGGTTGTGGTCGGCCATGCGGCGCAGCAGGACCAGCTGGAAGTCCAGCGGGGTGAAGGGCGCGGAGGACGGGCTAGCGGGCATGCGCCCCATCGTCGCGCACCGCGCGCGCTCCCGGGCGGCGGCCTTCCGGCAGGAACAGCACGGAGTTGACGTAGCGGGGGCGGCGGGGCGTGAGCACCCGGCGCAGCAGGCCCTGCGAGACGACGTACGAGGTGGCGCGCTGGTGCGCCTCCAGGTCGAAGGAGGCAAGCGGCAGCCAGGTGTCGTCCGGCAGGACCCAGCCCCGGTAGCCGTGCCGTCGCGTGAGGAGGTCCACGATCGGGGCGATCGGCTGGATGCGGCACTCCAGCTCGATGAAGAGGGCGGGCCGGTCGCGGGCGATCAGCTCCTCGGCGCCGCGCAGCACCGGCAGTTCGTTGCCGTCCACGTCGATCTTGACGAAGTCGACGTCCCGCAGGCCGAGGCCGTCCAGCGTCAGGCACGGCACGTCGACGGCGGTGGCGTGGATGTCGCGGCGGACCAGCGACGACACGCCCCGCTCGCCGTGGTCCCCGTGCGGCAGCCAGAGCCGGGCCGTGCCGTTCCGGTCGCCGGCCGCGGCCTGCACCACGCGGACGTTGCCGGGCGTGCTGGAGTCGAGCAGCCGGGCCAGGCGGGGCACCGGTTCGACGGTGACCACCCGGGCGGCGCGCGAGGCCAGGCGGCGCGACCAGGGTCCGTACCAGCCGCCGACGTCCACGGCGGTGCCGCAGCCGGTGGGGCACAGGTCGCCGAGGCGGGCCAGCTCCAGCTCGAAGCGCGGATAGACGAGCCGGGCCAGCGAGGCGATGAGGCGGTCGGGGACGTAGGGCGCGAGGCGCGCGGCGAGCGTCACGGACGGCTCCTCGCCGCGGGGCCGCTCACCGGTACCAGTGAACGGGCCGCCACCGGTACACCCCCCGTCACAGGGATATCCGCTTGAGCAGCTGCTCGTGCTCGTCCTCGGGGACCTGCTCGCCGGAGGAGGGCAGCAGCTGCGGGATGCCGTCGACCACGGGGTAGCGGCGGCGCAGGCGCGGGTTGTAGAGCGCCTCCTCCGGTACGAGGGGTTCCGCCGGGGCGAGCAGATGCAGCGGGCCCTTGTCGAGCGGACAGGCGAGGATCTTCAGCAGCGGGTCGTCGGCGTTCATCCGCCAGTCAACTCCTTGGTCGGGGGCGAGGCTTGGGGAGGGGACCCGTCGTGCTTGGGCATGACGAGGAGCACGGACACGGCGAGCACCGTGCCCGCGATGCGCAGGGCCAGGCGCACCGGCTCGTGCGGCAGCGCCTCACCGAAGGCCAGCGTGCCGAGCACCGCGGTGAACAGCGCGGTCACCGTGGTGCACACCGGGACGATCAGCGAGGCCCGGCAGCGCTGGAGCGCCGCCTGCGACATGACCAGGCCGAACGCGCCGGTGAACAGCAGCAGGTACGGGTACGGCGAGCGCAGCAGGTCCACGAGCGCGCCGCCCATGTCCCGCGTCGTCAGATGGCTGGAGACGCCCTTGATGGCCAGCGAGCTGACGCCGTACAGCAGACCGACCGCCACGCCGTACTCGACGCCCGCCGACGGCATGCGGTGCCGGTGCCTGGCCCGGCGCTCCGCCGCCCCGTACAGCCACAGCCCCGCGGCGAGCGAGGGCAGGCAGACGGTCAGGACCAGCGGCACGGGCGCGCCGCGGCTCACCGTGTCGTCGCCCTCGTCCAGGGAGAGCACGACCATGAGCAGCGCGAGGAGGATCGCGGCGACCGCGTACCGCTCCCGCCCCGAGGTCCGCTCGCCGAGCAGCACCGAGGACAGGAGCAGCAACAGGACGAGGCCGGAGACGAAGATGCCCTGCGCGGCGGCGATCGGCAGCGTGCGGTACACCGCGAGCTGGGCGCCGAAGCCCGCGGCGAGGGCGAGCGAGCCGCCGATCCACAGCGGGCTGCCGAGGACCTGCCGCAGCAGCCGGGCCGGGTTGCGGACGCTGACCGACGGCATCGTGGTCAGCGCCCGCTTCTCCAGGACGAACCCGGTGCTGTACAGCAGGTTGGCGAGCAGCGCCGCGGCCACACCCCACCACATCGGGCTCAGGTCCTTCGGGCGTGCAGCAGCAGGATGGAGGAGGCGCTGGGCACGGCGCACGCGAGCCGGTCCAGGGCGCGCAGCGGCCGCGGCACGCCGTGGAAGGGCGCGCCGGACAGGCGTACGACCTCGAAACCGCTCGCCGCGACGAACTCCCGCAGCGCGCGCGCCGTGTACAGCCGCAGGTGGCCCACGACCTCCTTGCCCGGCCGGCCGTGGATGCCGCGCAGGCTCACCTCGGAGAAGACCGGCTGCACCCCGGCCAGGAGCAGCCCGCGGTTGTACCAGGCGGCGAGGTTGGGGGTGGACAGCATGAGGTGCCCGCCCGGTCTGAGGACGCGTCGCAGCTCGTCCAGCGCGCTGTCGGGGTCCACCAGGTGCTCGATGACCTCGCTGAACAGGACGGCGTCGGCCGCTCCGGTCGCGAACGGCAGCCCCCCGTCGGTGAGTTCCCCGCGCACCACGTACGGCAGCCGGGCGTGCGCGCGCTTGAGGGCGTCCTGGGACCAGTCCACGCCGATCACGCGGTGGCCGGCCAGCAGCGGGGCCGCGGTCGCGGCGGCCGTGCCGTCGCCGCAGCCGATGTCCAGGACGGTGGCGGTGCGGGTCGTGGCGGGGCCGAGCGCGTCGGCGAGGATGCGGGCCTGGCGCAGGCTGCGGGCGTCGCCCGAGGCGACCGGCACGGCGGGATCCTCGTAGAAGTCGCGCAGGCCGGCGCGGCGCCCGCTGGTCGTGGCGGTCACTTCGGCCCTCCGCTCTTCCCGGGCGGCGCGGGGTCGGGTCCGCCGCTCCCGGCGCGCTCGGTGCGCTCGGTGCGCGCCGGCCGCTCCGTCTGCTCGGTGGCGTGCAGATAGTGCTCGAACAGGTCCCGCAGGTGCGCGCCGTCGCCGGGGCCGAGCAGCGTCTTCGACCAGCGCAGGGCGACGTGCAGCCGCCCCGCCGTGGACGCCGTGGTCACGGTGAGGCCGCGCGGCAGGCGCGCCGGCGCGGAGAACCACACGGCGTGCGCGCGCCCCGCGTCACCGAAGTCCAGGGGGTAGGGCACCCGCCCGATGTTGCTCAAGAGCGTGGTCGACGTCCAGGGCGCGGCCGCCCGGCGCAGCCCCCGCGTGACGGCCGCCCGGAGGGTGACCGGCAGCACCGGGGCCGTCAACAGGCGTGCCCCGTGGCCCAGTTGCGGCCGGGGCAGCGCCTTGAGGGCACGGGTGCGGTCGGAGGTGCGGCGCAGCAGGTCGTGTATGGCGTCGGGGGTCCACTCCCGGTGGGCCAACTCGGCCGCGCCGAAGGGCACTTCCACCAGTCGGGTGCCGTTGCCGATCGGCATGGTCGCGTCGCGGGGCCGGTCGTCCACCGGCATCGTGATGCGCAGCGGTCGCGGCCGGGCGCCGTGCTCCCGGTTCCAGTGGGAGATCATCAGCGCCGTCGCCACCATGAGCTGGTCGTTCACGGTGAACGGGGAGCCCTTCGGGCGGCGCGGCACGGGCAGCTCGTCGACCAGCAGACCGTTGCCCGGCGAGGGCTCGGGCGTGCCCCGCAGCACCCTGGCCGGCGGCGCCCAGCCGGAGGGCGCGTCCGGCGGGGGCTGGGCGGCGGTTCCCGGGCGCTCCGGTGCGCGGGTGGGCGGGGGCGCCACCGGTGCGGGGGAGCCGCCCTCGCCCGCGTAGATCTCGGCGGCCGTCGCGAGGACCCGCATGCAGGCGGGGCCGTCCAGCGCGGTGTGGTTGACGGTCAGGAACAGCACCGAGCCCGGCCCCGCCGCCGTGTCCGGGCCCGGCTCCGGCCGGGAGGCGAGGCCCGCTTCGGCCGCCACGACCTCCAGGCGGATGGGCGGGGAGGCCGCGAGGGAGGGCGCCTTGGCCAGCGCCCGCTCGCGGGCCCGCTTGAGGGCGTCCGGCTCCGGGGCCGGGAAGGTCACCACCTCGGTGTCCGGCTCGGCGGTCAGCTCCCACTCGTAGCGGCGGCGGTACCAGGGGCCCCGCGCCTCCCGCATCAGGATGCGGGGGTGGCGGCGCAGGGCCTCGGCGAACGCCGCCTTCAGCCGGGCCGGGTCGGGGGTGCCCGGCAGGTGCACCTCGATGTGCACGGTCTCCGGCTCCTCCTCCTGGAGGCAGTGCCGGGAGACCTCGTCGACGACGGGGAACGGCACGCGCGCGGGCGGCCGGCCGGGGCCGTCCGCACGCCGTGCCGGGTGTTCCAGTGCGGTCATCGCTGCGTGCCTTCTCCTGTTTCCGGGGTGGGCGGGCGCCCGTGCCGCGGGAAGCGGACCGTCGCGTCGTCCTGCGGCGCGGGGGCGGGCCCGGCCGGCTCGGGTCCACGGGCCGAGACCGTGGGGCCCGACCCGGGGTGCGCCGGGGCCGGTGGGGCCGGCGGCGCCTTCGGGGTGTGCGTGCCGCCGTGCTCGCGGTGCGGCAGCGGGGGCCCGGCGGGGTGCGCGGGCTGCCCCGGGGCGGGTCCGCCGTCCGGTCCGTACACCAGCGTGTCGGCGTCGTCGGACGGCGTGTGCCGCTCCCTTTCCCCTACGGTCACCAGCGCCGCGAACAGCGCGATGAGGGCGAGGAGTTGGGCCACCGGGCCGAACGCCCCCGCGTCGGCGTCGGCGGACTCGCCGGCCCCGGTCGCCGCCGCGACGCCCGCGCCCGCCATCGCCAGGAACGCGAGGGGGACGAGCAGCGTGTGCCGCCACCAGGCCAGCAGGGCCAGCGCCGGGACGAGCAGGGCGAACGGTCCCGCGATCACCGCGGCGACCAGCGTCAGCGCCACCGTGCCGAGGACCGGGCCCGGGGCGGGCGGCGCGGGCGCCACGGCGTCCGTGTTGGGCTCGCGGCGCCGCACCAGGACCAGCCCGGCCAGGGCCAGCACGCCGACACCGGCCAGGATCAGCCCGATCTCGTAGATCCGCGAGGGCTCGTAGGTGAGCTTGACCGTGCCGCCCTCGCCCTTGGGCACGAGCCAGCCCTGCTGCCAGCCGTCGAGGCGCAGCGGGGTCAGCTCCTTGCCGTCGAGGGTGGCCTTCCAGCCGTCGTTCACGTTCTCGTACGTCGTCAGGTACGAGGCCGCTCCCGCGCCGACGCTCACCTCGCGGCGGTCGCCCAGCCAGTCCTTGATCTTCAGCTCGCGGGCCGTCTCGTCCACCGCGCCGGGCGTCCCCCGGGTCAGGGAGGCGTCCATGACGGTCAGCGGGCCCGCGTCACCGGTCTCGACGCTGTGCGCGCCGGCGTCGAGCCGGACCGCCGTGTCCTTCTTGCCCCGCTGGCACAGGCTGATCTCCACCGGGCGGCGCTCGGTGAGGTCGCGGACCTTGCCCTGGGCGGCGGTCTCGAACAGCTCGCCGTCGACCGACACCATCGGGCCCTGGCCGCAGGGCAGCGAGAAGCGCTGCGAGGCCTTGGGCCGCGGCGTGCGGTACTGGTCGAGCGCGGGGACGTAGACCTCGGTGAGGCCCACCGGCAGCTGGAGGTTGTCGTCGGCCACCGGGTTGTGGACCGTCAGCGGAGCGGTCTCCGTGATGGTGATGTCCATCCGGTCCGTGGTGATCGGCGCGAACCGGGCGTTGCCGTTCTCGTCCACCCCCGCGGTCGCCGCGCCGTCCGGCGAGCTGATCTCGATCTTCTGCGGGCGGGTGGACAGGCCGCCCGCGGCGGGCAGCACGATCTCGCCCACCGGCTGCTTGCCCGGCCACCTGAGGTGGATCACCGGGCGCTTGGTGTCGCCCGCGATCCACGCCGTGGTCAGGTCGCCGTCGGTGAGGTTGCGGGGCGTCAGGCCCTCACCGAGCCTCGCCGTCGAGTCGGCCGTCGCGATGATCTGCTGCCGCTGCTCGGGAGCCACCTTGTAGAGCAGCTCGTCGAGTTCGGTGCCGGGCACGGCCACCGCGCTCGCCTTCATCTCGTACTCGCCGCCGCCCATGGTGGTGAAGCGGCGGTGCAGCCCCGACTCGGCGTTGACCGGCGACAGGGCGCTCGGGTCGGACGAGCGGTGCAGCGCGTACGTGGTCGCCTCGGCGCCCGTGACCTTCTGGGCGTCGGCGGGCAGCTGGAGGAGCTTGGTGACGCGCACCTGCGGCAGGCTGATCTCCGAGAAGCCGGCGCCGGTCAGGCCGGGGCGCGCCTCCTCGGTGTCCACGATCGTGATCTTGATCCAGCTCGTGGTGCCCGGACGGGCCTTGACGCGCTGCGCCGTGCCGTCACTCCTGAGCGAGCTGGTGACCGAGCCCCGCTCCGTCTCCACGCGCACCCGGGTGGGCGCCGCCCGCACGCCGTCCTGCGGCAGCGGGGTGACGCGGAACGCGGCCGGGACGTTGATCTTCGCGTTGAACTCGGCCTTGATCCACTCGCCGTCCGGCGAACCGGAGCCGCCCTCGGCCCAGGCCGTGGCCGGGTTGCCGTCGAAGGCGTTCACCGGGTCGTACTGCGGCAGGTGGAAGAGCCAGTTGCCGTAGGAGGAGGCGGTCACCGACCTGGCGCCGCGCAGCTCCGCCGTCGTCTGGTGCTCGACGCCGTCCGTCGGCAGGATCTGGTGCGGCTTCTTGCCGGGGTCCTGGGCGGCGTCGGGCGCGTTCCGCTCGTCGCGGGTGTAGGTGTAGGACGTGTTGGAGTTGACCAGGCCGAAGCGGGTGTCGGCGCGGCGCAGTCCGTCACCGACGGCCAGCAGGCCCGGCGTACCGACGCCCGGGTGGTTGTCGCCGGTCAGCACGGTCGGCCGGTCCCGCATCGACGGGTCGGCGGAGAGCGGCAGCAGCGACTCGGGGCCTCCGCTGACGACGGCCGTGTTGGAGACGGGCTTCAGGCCGGCCTGCCCGGGACGCCGGGCGCTGTCGCCGGGGGCGTAGATCTCCACGGCGCGCTGGCGCGGGTAGAGGCCCTCCACCTGGAGGGGCGTGTCGGCCGGGATGGTGCCGCCGGTGGTCTGCGGGCCGAAGCCGGTGACGCGGCTGAAGCCGGACTCCTCCAGGGTGCGCTTGACCGTCGAGGTCGGGACATGGCCGACCTGGTCGGGGTCGAGGTCGTTGCGCACGACGACGTAGTAGAGCCCGGCCCGGGTCAGGTAGTCGCTCAGGCCCGGCACCTTGCCGCCCGTCATCAGCGCCTGCTCGACCGCGTCCATCGCGCGGCGGTTGCCCGCCGTGCCGAACGGCACGTAGTCGCGCTGCGCCCACCGCGAGTCGGCGAGCACGTCCAGGGGCTGGTCGATGGGCGAGCCCCAGGTGTAGATGCCGTGCGCGGTCGCCGGGACGACGAGGGCACGGGAGTCGGGGGAGTACTTCTCCAGCCAGTCGGCCGTCGTCTGCCAGTACGCGGGCAGCTTCTGGAACGAACCCGGCTGGAGGATCGAGCCGTTGAGGTACGGCCAGGCCAGCCCCGGCAGCACCAGGACCGCGGCGGCCAGCGCGGCGTACCGCCTGCCCCGCACCGGCCGGGCCCCGCGTGCCTGCGCGGCCACCCCCACCAGGTGCGCCAGGCCGAGGGCGAGGGCGAGCGCGAGGCCCGTCTGGAACTTGTAGATGTTGCGGAAGGGGACGAGCCCGCCGTTCAGCCAGGACTGGACGCTCTCGTGGAAGGGCGCGCCGAGGGCGCCGCCGTATCCGGCCAGCGTGATCAGGGCGACGGACAGGACGGTCAGGACCAGCCAGCGCCGCTCGGGCAGGTCGCGGCGGGCGAGCCCGGCCAGGCCGAGGGCCGCGGCGAGCGCGGAGCAGACGACGCTCACGACGGCCGTCGCCACCGTCCAGCCGGCCGGCAGCCAGGCCTCGCCGAAGTTCAGGTAGGCGACCCAGTTGCCGGCGCCGCGCAGTGTCTCGGTGGCCGACATGGTGGCGGTCGTGGTCGCGGAGTTCTCCACGTACGGCAGGAAGTTCTCGCCGTAGATGCCGAGCATGAGTAGCGGCACGATCCACCAGGCGGTGGCCAGGATGACGCCCGGCACCCACCAGGTGATCAGCTTCCGCTTGCGCGGCCCGCCCGGGCGCGACAGGAGATAGAGGGCCACCGGGAGCAGGGAGGCGAGGGTCGCCGCCGCGTTCACCCCGCCCATGCAGGGGATGATCAGCGCCGAGCGGCAGGCGGCGAGGCGGGCGCTGATCCGCTCGTTCGTCAGCGGCAGCAGCACCCACGGCAGGACCGCGCCGGGCAGCGCGGCCGCCGACGTGGAGCCGACGACTATGGTGAACGTCGGCCACAGCGCGTACACCACCGCGCCGAGCAGTCTGCTGTGCCGGCTGCCGATGCCCAGCCGCTCGGCCAGCCGCAGCGCGCCCCAGAAGGCCGCGCTCACGATCAGCGAGAGCCACAGCCGCTCGGCCAGCCAGACGGGGAGCTGGACGAGGTCGGCCAGGCCGTAGAACGGCAGCATCGGGAACGCGTAGCCGACGTACTGGTCCTGGATGCCGCCGAAGCCGCCCCGGTCGTGCCAGAGCTGACCGAGGTCGGAGAGGAACTGCCAGGGGTCGACGGTGACACCGAGCTTGGTGTCGAACGTCATCCGCCCGGGTCTCACCGCGAGGAACGCCACGAACGCCACGGCCCAGAACCCCAGCAGCCAGCGCCGCGAGCGCGGCCCCCGCGAGGGTTCAGGGGCAGCGGTCGTGGGCCGTACGGCGGCCGGGGGTGGGGCCTGGACCGTGGTCATGGACACCGCCTGAGAATGAGGAGGAGGTTCCAGGTGGCGATCTCGCGCACACCGGGCACCTTTGTGATCGCCCCGGCCAGGAACGGCCAGTAGCGCGAGCGCGCGGACACCACGACCACGTCGGAGCGGCCCCGCACCTGGCGCAGGGTCGCTCCGACGTGGTGGGCGAAGAGGTTCTCGCCCAGGGTGTGCTTCGCGGCTTTTCCGGTACGTCTTTCATAGCGGGCGCGGGCCCGCTCGGCGCCCAGGTAGTGCCAGGGCGCCCACTCGTGGCCGCCCCAGGGGGAGAGCCAGTTGGTGAACGAGACATAGATCAGCCCGCCGGGCCTGGTGACCCGGACCATCTCGCTGAGGAACGTCTGCGGGTCGTCGACGTGCTCCAGGACGTTCGAGGAGAACGTGACGTCGGCGACGGCGTCCGCCAGCGGCAGCAGATAGCCGTCGGCGAGCACCGAGCCCTCGGGGGGCTTGGTGCCGGACGCCTTCATCTCGGCGAGATCGGGCTCGAAGAGGTAGGACTGCGCGCCGCGCCGCCGGAACTCCTCGGTGAAGTAGCCGCCTCCGCCGCCGATGTCGACGACGACGCGGTCCTTCACCTTCACGTGCGCCTCGACCTGGTCGGCGGCGTCCTTCGCGAGGAGGGTGTAGCAGCGCTCCGGGTCCTGCTGCTCACGCAGGAAGGCACGGAACAGGGTGGCGGAACGGCGCAGGGACGGGTCTTTCACTCAGGTCCCCTGTGCGGTCGGCGGCCCGGCGGGCGCGGGTATGACGGGCCCGGCGGGCGTGTGGTGGGCGGCGACCGCCTCGGCCGCCACCGCCTGGAACTGGCGGACGGTGTTGCCCCAGCGGAACTGCGCGGCCCGCTCGCCGGCGGCCTTGCCCAGCGCCCTGCGCCGCTCGGCGCTGAGCGCCAGCGTGCACCAGGCGGCGGCGAAGGAACTCTCGCCGCGGGCGAGGAGACCGGTGACGCCGTCCGCTATGGAGTCGCGGACCCCGGGGACGTCGAAGCCGACCGAGGGCGTCGAACGGGTCGCCGCCTCGGTGATGACCAGGCCCCAGCCCTCCACTGCCGAGGGATGCAGCAGCATCCAGGCCTCGCAGAGCAGCCGGTGCTTCTCGGCCTCGGAGACATGGCCGCGGAACTCCACACCGGGACCGGCGAGCTGTTCGAGGCGGGCCCGCTCGGGGCCGTCGCCGACGATCACGAGCCGGCCGCCGGTGACGGGCCTGACCCGCTCCCACAGCCGCAGGAGCAGATCGATCCGCTTGTACTCCACGAGGCGGCCCATCGCGAGGAACAAGGGCTCGTCGGAGCGGGCGTGCAGCGGGCCCGGCTCCTCCACGCCGTTGTGCACGACGCGGATGCGCTCGCGCTCCACGCCGATCGCCCGCAGCGCCGTGGCCGTCGACGGCGAGACGGCCACGAGCAGGTTGCCGCGCTGCGCGCCCGACAGGGCCCAGTGCTCCAGTCGCCGCCCGAGCCGGGCGGCGGGGGCGAGGGCGCCCTGGAAGCGCATCCCCCACAGATCGGTGTGCACGTGGTTGACCAGGCACAGGGTCGGCCCGCGGTGCCACAGCGGCGCCAGGTACGGCATGCCGTTGCAGACCTCCACCAGCAGGTCGCAGTCGCCGATCCGGCGGGTGAAAGCGGTCCGCGCCCGCAGGAAGTGACCGAGGTCGCCACCGGCGGAGACCACGCGGTAGTCGCGGTGGGCCGCGGGCCCGCCGCACAGCAGCGTGACCTGGTGGCCCAGCTTGCTGAGCCCGTCGGCCAGCCGGTCGACGAGGAGTTCGGAGCCCCCCGCGGCCGGATTGCCGAGGTCACGGTGGGCGAGGAAGACGATCCGGCGCGGCTGTGGGGGAGGCGCCGGGAGCCGCTGCGCGTGCCGCGGGGCGGCTGCGCGCAGCGAGGACGGTACGTGCTGGGGCATGCGTGCTCCAACTCGTCTCAGGGTGCGGAACTGTGGGGGGCCGGGCGGGCGAAACGGTCCTGCTGTGGGGCTTGCGGAGGTACTGCCGAGGTGGTGCGGGGACTGTGCTGGGGTGGGGGTGGTTAGTTTTCGCCGCCCCTTACCGCGGGTCTACTCACCGGAGTGACAATTTCCGGCCTTTTCCGGGCTGACGCCTCATCACATCGTGCTGGACTGCAGGGCGGTCTTGGACGTACCAGGATGCGGACTCCCCGGCTCCACCGAACCGTCGTGCCCTCCGGGGCCGTCCGCGCCGTCGTCCTGGCGCCCCCGTACGACCCAGACGCCGCCCACGAGCGCGAGCACCGCCCCGAGTACCCCGGCGAGCACCGGAAGAGTCTCACCGAGCAGCTTCAGTCGGCCGCTGTCGTCCTTGGCGAGCTTGACCTGGGCTTTCTGCGTGTCCGGCGTGAAAGCGATGCGCTCGCTGTCCAGCAGCACCGTCGCGTCCTTGTCCGAGCCGGGGGCGCGCAGCGTCTTGCGGGGGCCGATCGCGGCGTAGATGATCCGGCCGGTGCGCTCGTCCGTGACCAGCTCGATGCCGTGGTTGGCGTAGTACTCCTCCGCCATGACCTGGCTCTTCTTCGGCTGCCCGACCATCCGCCCCGGCACCTGCCGGGTACCGGTCCGGGTGGGCTCGACCGACCCCGTGAAGCGCAGACCCTCGTACCCCTGGATCTTCTTCGTGCCCCGGTAGGTGAGCGGCACGGTCGCCCCGAGGGTGTTGTCCCACCAGCGGTAGGAGCGCTTCTCCACGTCGAAGGGGAACTTCAGGTACGCCTCGCCCTCGAAGTACGGCTTCTCGCCGCAGCAGTGCACGGGCCGGTTCGTCCTGCGGTCGGTGACCCAGCGCTCGACGGTCCACTGGAGCGAGTCGTGCGGGTCGGCCGCGGGCAGCGACTTGTCCGGATCGACGGACGTGGACACGTCCCAGACGGCCCGGCCGCTCTTCTCGCTGTCGGCGACGTCGCCGCGGACCTGCCGGGTGATCGTGAGGTTCTTGTCGTGGACCGTCTTGATCTTCTCGGTGTCGAAGTAGCTTCCTCTTCCTTTGAAAACCGTGATCGTGTCGATATCGGTCGGGGTCCGTTTCGCGCGCGGCTCGACATACCAGGCCAGCAGGGGGGCCAGGACCAGAAGAAACGCGCCAAGACCGAGGATGACCAGGGAAAATGGCGAGGTGGTGCGGCGCATGGGGGCACTCCTGGGCTAAGGGCGGGAGAAGTGTTACCGAGCCGTACGTATGGGCGGGGAACCGTAGGCGCACCCTTGACTGGGTGTCAATGGATGCGGACACTGGGCACGCGCCGGACGGGGCCGGCGGGGACTGTACGACCAGGACTGTGTGACCAGGCCTGGATGATCCGGGGTGGGGACGACCTCCGAACGAGAGGCTGGCCCTCGCATGCACCGACTGCTCGCCGCATCACTCACCGTCGCCGCCGCGGCGCTCCTCGCCGTGGGCGCGGCCCTCGGCGTCGTCGCGCTCCTCGACGCCACGCCGGACCAGCCGAACACGCCGCTGGTCCACTACGACGCGCCACCGCGGAGCCAGTGAGCGACCGTGGCCGTGACCGACATCCAGCCGCCGCCCGAGGCCGCCCCCACGGAGAGCCACGGCCCCGCGCAGGCGCGCTCCGCCTGGCGGGACGTGCCGCCCCGCCAAGTGCGCAGGTTCGCCGCGCTCGCCCTGGAGGAGGTGCCCGCGCTCGCCCAGGACATCCTGCGCGAGATCCGCGCCGAGTTCCCCGGGCTGCCCGTCGTCCTCAACGACGCCGGTGAGCCCATGGCCCTGGTGGGCATCCGCCGCGCCCTGGAAGGCTTCGTCCAGCAGCTGGCGTCCCAGGAAGGGCGGCCCCGCTACCACCTGGAGGTCTTCCAGGAATTCGGCCGCGGCGAGGGCCTGCACGGCCGCAGCCTCGACTCCCTCCAGGCGATCTACCGCCTCGGCGTACGCCTCGCCTGGCGCCGCCTCGCCGAGATCGGCCAGCAGCTCGAGATCCCGCCCCCGGCCATGTACGAACTGGCCGAGTCGGGCTTCGAGTACCTCGACGGCCTGGTCGACCAGTCCGTACGCGGCTACGCCGAGGCCGCCGCCCGGGAAGCGGGCGAGCGGCTGCGCCTCCAGCGCAAGCTGATGGAGCTGCTCCTGTCGGAGCGGCGCGCCGAGACCACCGGCGGCGCGGTGTCCGGCCCCTCGGCGACCCCCGGCGCCCCCTTCGGCAACGCCCTCGGCGAGCGCGCCGCCCGCGTCGGCTGGCAGCTGCCCGAGCGGGTCGCGGTGGGCGTCCTGCTGCGCCCGGCGCCGGAGGCCGTGGCGCCCGCCGTCGGCGCGGGCGTCCTGCTCGACATGGAGGCGGAGCAGCCCCGCATGGTTGTGCCCGACCCGGACGCCGCCGGGCGCCCCGAGCTGCTGCGGCGCGCCATGACGGGCTGGTCGGGAGCGATCGGGCCGCCCGTGCCGCTCGCCGACGCCGCGAAGTCGCTGCGCTGGGCGGAGGCGGCGGTGCGGCTCATGGAGCGCGGTCTGCTGCCCGGCGGCGAGGTGCTGCACTGCACCGAGCACACCGAGGCGCTGGTGCTGCTCCAGCCCGAGGAGCTGATCGAGGACCTGGCCCGGCGCTGCCTGGCCCCCCTGGACCACTGCGGTCCCGCCCACGGCCGCCGCCTCGCCGAGACCCTGCTGGCCTGGCTGGAGACCCGCGGCGGCGCCCCCGAGGTCGCGGCCCGCCTCGGCGTCCACCCCCAGACGGTCCGCTACCGCCTGCGCCAGATAAGGGAGCTGTGGGGTGACGAGGTCGACGACCCGGACCGCCGCTTCGAACTGGAACTGGTGCTGCGCGCACGGCGGTTGAGGGGCCTCCTGGGCCGGTCCTAGGTCCGGCCCCAGAGGGGGGATCGGTGGTGCCCGAGGGCGGTCAGCAGCACTGCCAGGTGAACAGCGCCCGGTCGAACCGCAGTTCCGCCAGGTCACAGGGGCGTATGAGCCAGTACAGGCAGCCGTCGTCGCCCCACATCATGTCCGCCGTCTCGTCCGAGTCGAACTGGGCGAGCAGCACCCACTCGTCCATCTCGGCCGGGAGCCGGGGATCGTGCCAGTCCACCCCCGGGCCCAGCGCCGCGCGGGCGACCTCCAGCTCGACGGGCCCCTGCACCGACTGCGGGGTGCCGCCGAGCCGGTGGCCCGCGTCGGCCTCGTACTCCCACAGGGCGTCGACGAACTCCTCGGCGCACACCGGGTGTTCGTAGTCCTGGAAAGGCTCCGCGTCCGGTGCGAAGACCCGCTGCACCCGCGGATGGGTCGGCTCCGCCACCGTCGGCTCCACCCGCGCGGCCAGCGGCACATGGGGGTAGGCGTCCAGCTCGTCCGGCGTGTCCCGGCGGACGGCCGGGACCCCCGCCGGGACGTACACGACCCGGGCGCCCGCCCTGCTCGGGACGTCGGCCACGTCCACCACCGCCTCCCCGTCGTCCAGTTGGCCGTCGAAGTAGAAGAAGGCGAGCGTGCCCGCCGTGGGGAACGGCACGTCGAGCGCCGCCGGGGGCAGCGCGGCGCAGTCCACCGAGGCGACGAACGACAGCGGGCCGCGCCCCTCCCACTCCGGCCACTCCACGTCGTCCGGCAGCCGGGGCTCCCCGCCCAACTGCCCCACCACCGCCTCGTCCCCGCCCGCCGGGGCGAGCCGGATGCCGGGCCGCAGCAGCCCGAGCCACCGCTCGGCCACGTCGGAGGGAAGGTGCTCGTGCGCGAGGGCGTGCAACTCGCCCGCGGAGTTCGGCGTCATGCCCCCGATCATGCCCCCCACCACTGACAACGCGGCCACGCCGGCCTGTTCGGGGCCGGCGGGGCGGCGCGGTGATCAGCCGCCGAACGGGACGGCGTCGGCCGGGTCGGCGTGCCAGTTGGTGCTCAGCGGCCTGTCGATCAGCGTCGGGCCGGGCAGCCGGACGGAGGTGGCGCTCCCCTCGTCCCCGGCGACGGCGATGATCATCCGGTCGAACTCCGCGCCGTGGTCGTCGTTGGTCGACTTCGGGTTGATGCCGGCGTACGCGGCGGTGGACCCGGAGAGCCGGATGCTGTCGGTGACGGCCTGCTCGACGGGGGCGACCTGCCGGTCGGGGTGGGAGCCGAAGGCGGCGGAGGGGATGGTGCCCTCCAGGTGGCAGGTGATGCCGGGCCGCGCCTTCGCGGTCACGAGGAGGTAGCCGCCGGCCTGCGTCCTCTCGCTGACCTTGAAGGTCAGGTCGTTGGTCCCGCAGATCTGCTCGACGGGGGCCTTGTTCTGGCCGACGGCGAGAGCGGTCCCGGCGGTGGTGGCGGCGAGGGCCGCGGCGGCCACCGCGGTCAGGGCGAGACGGGCGGAACGCGAGGAGCGGGCGGAACCGGAACGGGCGGCGAGAGACGAACGCATCGAGAACTCCATGGGTGCGGTGACGGTCTGGCTGAGCGGCCCCGAACGGCCGGCCGGGCGTTGACGTCCGGCGAGCCGCTGGGCCGGTCCACACCCTGGCCCGCGAGCCGTCCCGCCCGCCACCACCACCCGCCGATACGGGACGCCGGAACACCGAAACGGCCCCTGACCTGCGCGAACACCGACCCCCTGGAACGCCCGCCTGGGACGCCGGACACCCACCCGGCCCGGCCCTCCGCCCCCGAGAGAGGCCGACGCCCCTACTCCTCGCCCAGCATCCTCCGCAGCAGCTCCCGCAGGGCGAGCCGCTCCTCGCGGGAGAGCCCCGCCAGCGGCTCGCGCGCGAAGTCCAGGGAGTCGCGCAGACCGCGGGCGACCTCCTCGCCCTCGGCCGTCGGCGCCGCCAGCTTCACGCGCCGGTCGGCCGGGTCGGGCCGCCGCTCGACCAGGCCCCGTGCCTCCAGACGGTCGACGATGCCCGTGATGTTCGACGGCTCGCACTTCAGTTTCTGCGCGATGCGGCGCATGGGCATAGGTTCGATGAAGAGCAGCCCGAGGACGCGCGCCTGCGCCCCGGTCAGCGCGTGCTCGGCCGCGGCCTCCTCGTACTCCTCGTGGTAGCGCGCCACCACCGTGCCGATCAGCTCGACGACTTCCCGCGTCAAGGGGTCGACGCGGGGCGAGGGGGTACGCGAGCTGCTCGTGGCCATGGTGACCAGGTTACCCATTTACTTGACATCATGAAATATCCAAGAGCATGGTTGTTTCACAACGTGAAGCATTTTTCGGGCGCGAGACACTTCCGCCCCCTCCCACCCTCACGTACGCAACAGGAGGACGCCCCCCCATGACCGTCACCCCCGAGCAGCTCCCCTCCGTCAGCCGTGAATGGCACCTCGTGCGCCGCCCCGACGGCTGGCCGGTCCCCGAGGACTTCGCGCTGCGCGAGGCCCCCGTCCTGGCCCCGGCCGAGGGCCGCGTCCTGGTCCGCAACCTGCACTTCTCGGTGGACCCGTACATGCGGGGCCGGATGAACGACGTGAAGTCGTACGTCCCGCCGTTCCAGCTCGACCACCCCATGGAGGGCGGCGCGGTCGGCGAGGTCATCGCCTCGAACGCCGAGGGCTTCGCGGTGGGCGACCACGTCCTGCACTTCGCCGGCTGGCGCGAGTACGCCTCCGTGCCCGCCCAGCACGCCACCAAGGTCGACGCGCAGGCCGCGCCGCTCTCCGCCTACCTCGGCGTGCTCGGCATGACGGGCCTGACCGCGTACGCGGGTCTGCTCGAAGTGGCCTCCTTCAAGGAGGGCGACGCCGTGTTCGTCTCCGGCGCCGCCGGCGCCGTCGGCAGCCAGGTCGGCCAGATCGCCAAGCTGAAGGGCGCCTCGCGCGTCATCGGCTCGGCGGGCTCGGACGAGAAGGTGAAGCTGCTGGTCGAGGAGTACGGCTTCGACGCCGCCTTCAACTACAAGGACGCCAAGCCGGTCGCCGAGCAGCTCAAGGAGGCCGCCCCCGACGGCATCGACGTCTACTTCGACAACGTCGGCGGCGAGCACCTGGAAGCCGCCATCAGCCGTCTGAACGTGCACGGCCGCGTCACCATCTGCGGCATGATCGCCGGCTACAACGACAAGGAGCCGACCCCGGCCCCGCGCAATCTCGCCCTGGTCATCGGCAAGCGCCTGCGCCTGACGGGCATGCTCGTGCAGGACCACAGCGCGCTCCAGCCCCAGTTCGTCCGCGAGGTCGGCGCCTGGGTCCGCTCGGGTGAGCTGGAGTACCGCGAGACGGTCGTCGAGGGCGTCGAGAACGGCGTGGACGCCTTCCTCGGCATGCTGCGCGGCGAGAACACCGGAAAGATGATCGTCTCCCTCGTCTGAGGCGACCACCCCTTTCCTGATTTCCGGCATCCGATAACCTGATTCCACTCGGCCGCGGTTGTGGGCGCGCACCGCGGCCCGTCTCAGGAGGAGCCGGCACCTATGTCCATCCAGAAGATCGACGTCAAGTACACCGCGGTCGCCACCGCCGAGAACGGCCGCGACGGCCGCGTGGCCAGCGACGACGGCAAGCTCGACGTCGTCGTGAACCCGCCCAAGGAGATGGGCGGCAGCGGCGCGGGGACCAACCCCGAGCAGCTGTTCGCCGCCGGCTACAGCGCCTGCTTCCAGGGCGCCCTCGGCGTGGTGGCCCGCAAGGAGAACGCCGACATCTCCGGCTCGACCGTGACCGCCGAGGTCGGCATAGGCCAGAACGAGTCCGGCGGCTTCGGCCTGGAGGTGGCGATCACCGCCTCCATCCCGAACGTCGACGCGGACACCGCGCGGTCCCTGGTCGAGAAGGCCCACCAGGTGTGCCCGTACTCGAACGCCACGCGCGGCAACATCAAGGTCGAGCTCGCGGTCGCCTGACCACCCGCTCGCACGGCGCGGGGCCGCACCCCGAACCCGGGGGTGCGGCCCCGCGCCGTGCCGCGCCGACTACCGGCCGACGCTCAGCAACGCCCGCCCCACCTGCGGGAACACGCCCTTCGGGTGGGCGCGGAAGAGCGGCTCGGTGCCGAACAGGACCACCTCGGCGCCCCGCGCCGACCCGCTGACCACCGCGGCGCGCCCCGCGGCGGCCGCCGGGCCCCCGCCGCCGTCCGCCAGGGCCCGCCAGTGCCCCGCCACCAGCGGGTTCCCCGCCCCGTACCGCTGCTCCACGCGCACCCCGGAGCCGAGGCCGGTGAACCACATCGGCGCGTAGACGAAGCTGTGGTCGGGCGCGCCACCGGTGAGCGTGCCGCCCCTGTTGACCACGCGCACCACGCCGTTGGCGTCGCCGTTGCCCTCCACCGGCCGCACGGGGAGCAGCTTCGCGCCGGTGTTCAGCGCGGCGCCCGCCGCGCCCCGGCCCACGAGACCGCCGCCCCGGGCGAGGAACCGGTCCAGGCCGGCCTGCGCCGCCGCGTTCAGCCTGCCGTGATCGAGCCCGGCCGACACGAAGAGCACGTCCGCCCGCTTCCAGTCGAAGCCCGCATTGAGCACGGCGGTCGACACGGGCACCACGTCGAAGCCCATCTCCCGCAGCGCGAACAGCTCACCGGGCGTGACGGCCGCCGCGACCCGCGTCCGGTGCAGCACCGGGCCGCCCTTCGCCTTCGTGGCGTCGAACGCGACGTCGTACTTCTTCGCCGCCGCCCTCGCCGCACCGCGCGCGGACGCCGGCACGAGCGCCGCGCCCGACCGGTCCCGGCGCACCACGACACCCTCGGCGAGCAGGTGGTTGACGGCGGCGATCTCCCGCGGGTCGTCCAGCCGCAGCCGCAGGTCGCCGCGCGGCGCCACGTACCCGACCCGCGAGGCGGCCCGCACCGCGCGCGCCCGCACCCCGTCCAGGTCGCCGCTCTCGACGGCCTCGACGCTCGCGCCCCACAGCCGCCCGAGGCTCCACCCCGAGATGTCGTACATGGTCGCCACCTTGGCGCTGATGTCCCGCCCGTCGGCCAGCATCACATGGGCCAGGCCACGCTTGGGCTGACGCATGTCGACGAGGTACGACCCCTTCGCGTACGTCCGCCCGCCGAGCCGGAAGGCGTGGCTCGCCCGCTCGACGCGCACGTCGTTGGCGAGCAGATGGTCCACCAGCCGCGCCGCCGCCGGCGCCGAACGTTCGTGCGCCGGAATGACGTACGCGCGGGGGAAGTCGGTCGTGTACACGTCCTCCGGGCCGATCCCGGGCACGCCCGGCACGGTCCGCTCCGACACCGGCACCTGCCGCGCGCCCGTCGCGCCCCGGCGGAACACCTCGATCTGGTCGGCGATCAGCGCGGCGCGGTGGCGGTCGGCGTAGCCGATGCTCGCGCGCATGGCCGCGCCCGCGATGTCCACGTTGATGCCGGCCCTGCGCCGCAGCTCCGCGACCGGCTGGTCGTCGTACTCGGCGTTGTTCACCTGCATCGGGAACTCGATGGTGTGCGCGGCGACCGCGCCCTGGAAGGGCATGTACTGCGGGGTGAAGACGGGCGGCCAGTCGTCCCAGCCCTCCTCCTGGTCGCGGAAGGGGATGACGGCGGGCCGCACCCCGTCCTTCGCCTCCGTGTAGCCGAGGCCGTTGACCGCGGCTTCCATGCCCAGGGCGTTGGCGTAGGAGTTCTTGAGGAACAGGTCGTACTCGTAGTTCTCGCCGTGCGGGGGAGTGGTCGGCTCGATCAGCGTGCCGTTCACATAGCCGTGCAGGTCGATCATCACGGCCGGCTGCTTGGCGACGGCGATCTCGCGGATCGCGCGGGCCTCGGGCTGGGAGGCGGTGATGAAGTCGCGGTTGAGGTCGAAGCCGCCCGCGTTCGCGCGCGTTCCGGCGATACGGCCGTCGGGGTTGGCGGTGATGTTGAAGTAGAGGCGGTTGTGCGCGAGCAGGGACCGGCTGGGGCCGTCCTTCGCCTTCGCCAGCTTCTCGATGAGCTTCAGGGCCGCGTCGGTGCCCTCCCACTCGTTGCCGTGGATGTTGTTGTTGATGAAGACGGGCGTCTTGTACCCGGCCTTGATCGCCTCGTCCTTCGCGGCGGCCGCGGGCGCGTTCTCGATGCGCTCGCGCATCCGCTCCTGGCGGGCCGTCTCGCGCGCGGACTCGGGCGCGGTGACCGTCACCAGGTAGAGCGGGTGGCCGCCCGCCGAGCGGCCCGCGATCTCCACGCTGACGCGGTCGCCGATCCGCTGGAGCTCGTTCAGCCTCGGGGCGATGCCGTGATACGGCACGAGCCCCAGTTTTATCGACTTGTCGGCAGGATTCACCGGGGGCCGGGCGAGCCTGCGCTCCCGGGGATAGCCGCGGCCCCGGTCCCCGCCGAGCCCGGCGCCGCCCGCGTCGGCCAGCGCCCGCTCCGTCGCGCCCTGCGGGGCCGTGGCCGCCCGGTCGTCGCCGAGCGGGGAACCCTCCCGGGTGACCGGGCGCGGCGTCGGATCGGCGGTCGCGCTGCCCGGGGCGAGCGCGGTGAGGGCCAGCGCACCGGCCGCGACGGCGGTGGTCAGCAGAACGGGGCCGCGTGGCCGGAATGTGCGGGATATGCCCATACGTACCTCCGGGAGATCGATAGAGGGAGGTCTACCGGCTCAACTCCCCCGCAACAAGAGGGCGTTCGCGGCACACCGGGATCACCCGCCGGAGCGCCCCCGGCCTGCGGCTAAGGTGTGCCGCATGCGCGATCTGGGTGTGGGCTTCGGCTACTTGATGAAGGGGCAGCGCTGGGTCGCCCAGCACGGCAAGCAGTACGGATGGGGACTGCTGCCCGGCCTCCTCACGTTCGTCCTCTACGTGGCGGCGCTCGTCGCCCTCGCCGTGTGGGGGCAGGACGCCGTCGGCTGGGCCACGCCCTTCGCCGACGACTGGTCCGCGCCGTGGCAGGGCCTCTTCCGCGGCTTCCTGACGGTCCTGCTCTTCGCCCTCGCGCTGCTGCTGTCCGTCCTCACCTTCACCGCGGTGACGCTCCTGATCGGGCAGCCCTTCTACGAGTCGCTGTCCGAGAAGGTCGACATCGCCGAGTCGGGCCACGCCCCCGAGTCGGGGCTCCCGCTCTGGCGCGACCTGTGGATCTCCGGACGCGACAGTCTGCGCATCGTCGTGCGCGCCGCGCTCTGGGGCGTCCTGGTCTTCGCGCTCGGCTTCGTCCCGGTCGCCGGCCAGACCGTCGTACCGGTGATCGGCTTCTGCGTCACCGGCTTCTTCCTGACCGAGGAGCTGACCGCCGTCGCGCTCCAGCGCCGCGGCGTCGAACTGCGCGACCGGCTCGCCCTGTTGCGCTCCCGCAAGGGCCTCGCCTGGGGCTTCGGGACGCCGCTCGCCGTCGCCTTCCTGGTGCCGTTCGTCGCGGTGTTCCTGATGCCGGGCGCGGTCGCGGGCGCGACGCTGATGGCACGGGACCTGATGGGCGAGAACGGCGCGGACGGCGACGACGGCGACTCCCGAGGCCGGCGGGGCGACTCCGGAGGCCTTCAGGGCGACTTCGGAGGCCGTCAGGAGGACGAGGCGGCGGCCCGCAGGATCCCCCGCACCTGATCCATGATGTCGAGCCGGTTGCGCACGAACTGCGGATCGGTGACCGCGCCCGTCGCCGGGTCGGTGTTGCCCGCGCCGAACTGGAGGACGGGCGTGTGCACATGGCCGCCGGGCAGCCGCTCGCGCAGCCCGAGCCGGTCGCGCAGCAGCGTCACCCGGTAGGCGATCTCGTTGGAGAGGTAGTCCCCGCCGCCGCCCGCACGGGCCGTCGACCCCTCGGTGGGCCCGTCGGGCCGGACCACGGGAGCGCCGCCGCCCGCCGGGATCTCGGTCACCGACGTGTTGTCGTACACGGGGAAACGGCCCGTCCCGGCCTCCACGATCCTCTTGTACGGGAGGGTCGTCGTCGTCCACTGGGGCTGCGAGGCCGGGTCGGCCACCGGCACGGTCTCCGTCCGGGAGACGTTCTCGTTGTCCGGGAACCCGCCGCGCCAGGCCCCGTTGGTCCGCTCGACGTCGAAGCGGCCGACGCGTCCCTGGCTGATGGTGGTGAACAGGTCCACGTGCGGCAGGTGCGGACGCAGCGCCCGCTCCACGGCCCCCTCGGAGAAGTCCCGCCAGCGCACGGGGAAGGTCACCGCCTCGACGCGGGCCGGCCCGTCGGCGGTACGGATCGTCGTGCCGTCCAGCGCCAGGGCAGTGGCACCCGACGGATTGCTGATGCGGACATCCCGGTCGAGGGTGAACGGATCGAAGCCGGTGACGAGAATCCGCTTCACGGGGCGCCCCTTGCCGCCGCGCCCGTCACCGTCCCCTGTTCCGGGGAAGCGGACGCCGTCCTGCCCCCGGGACGTCCGCTCCAGGGCCGATATGAGCCGGGCCCGCCGCTCTTCGCCGAGGGCGAACCGGGCCGGCTCCCACTGCCGCAGCTCCCGCGTCATCGCGAGCCGCGCCCAGTACAGCGGCCGGTCGTCGTCGCGGCTCAGGTCCCCGCCGGCCGGGCCGCGCCCCTGCGCCCGGTCGACGGCACGCCGCCACAGCGCCCTGCCGTCCCGTACGACGATCCGGCGGGCCTGGTCGTAGGAGCGGGCCTTACCCAGGGCCCGCGCCAACTCCGGGGCGAGGGAGTCGAATCCGCCGCGCCGCAGGATCTCCTGCGGGGCGGCCCGCTCCAGGCGCCGCTCCTCGACGGTGGCGGCGCCGCCACCGTCGTCCGCGGCGGCCGGCCCCGGGGCGGTGAGACCGGCCAGCAGGGCGGCGACACCGAGGGCGCCGAGCCGGGCGAGGGTACGGGGGCGAGAGGGGGTACGGGGTCGAGAGAGCACGCGAGTCCTTCCGTGACCGGTGGATGGCGGAAGTATCGCGGGACGGACGGGGCGAACGCCATGGCGCGTGCCACGAGGACCGCCGGATCGGCGGCGGGCGGGAGCGCTTTCGGGCCCGCCGCCGGATGAGTCGCCGCAGCGTGCCCCGCCCCGGCAGCCACCGAAGCCCCGGCCGGTCAGCCGACGGACACGGCGGCCGCCCGCAGCTCCCGCACGGGCAGCAACAGCGGGGTGGCGAGCAGGAGGACCCCGGAGACGGTGATCGCGGTGAGCGGGCCGGTGAGCGTGGCGAGGGCGCCCCAGAGCACCACCAGGGCGGCCTGCACGAGTCTGCTGACGGCGCTCCACGTGCTCAGGACCCGGGCGGCCAGCTCCGGGGGAGTCCGGCGCAGGCGTTCGGCCGCGTGGAGGGGGTTGAAGACGCCCATGCACGTGATCAGCAGGCCCTCGACGGCGATCACCGTGAGGAGCCCGGGGACCCCGGGGCCGACGAACGCGAGCCCGAGCGGGAAGAGCGAACGCAGACGGCCGGAGACGATCAGGACCCGGTGGCGGCCGTGGCGGGCCGCGAGGCGCGCGGAGAGGCGGGCGCCCGCGAACCCGCCGAGCGCGGGAACGCCGAAGGCGAGGCCGTACTGCCAGGCCGGCAGGTGGTAGCGGCCCAGCAGCAGCACGGCGAGGAGCGGGGCGGTGGCCATGATCAGCCCCCCGACCAGCGTGGAGTTGAGGAAGAGCCGGCTGAGCACCCGGTCCCGGAGAATGCGCCGCAGCCCGGCGAGCAGAGCGGCACGGCGCGTTCCGCCGCGCGCCCCCGCGCCCTCCTCGCGGGCCACCGCGACGTCGGTCCCGCGGATGCGCAGGACGCCGAGCGCGGACAAGAGGTGGCTGACGGCGTCGGCCGTGACCGTGACGACCGGGCCGAGCAGCCCGACGAGCGCGCCACCGAGGGGCGGCCCCGCCGCGGTCGCCAGCCAGTTCGTGCCCTCGAACCTCCCGGCCGCCACCAGCAGGCGCTCGCCGGGGACGAGATGCTTCAGATACGCGCCGGACGCGGCACCGAAGGCGATGTTCGCGGTGCCGCAGACGACCGCGACCCCCAGCAGCTGCCCGTAGGCGAGCAGCCCGAGCATGTACGAGAGAGGCACGCTCGCCAGCGCGGCGAACCGGACCAGGTCCAGCACGATCATCACCGGCCGCTTGGGGCGGTGCTCGATCCACGGCCCGAGCGCGAACGCGACGAGCGCCGCGACGGCGGGGCCCACCGCCTCCAGGAGCGAGACGGCGAAGGCCGACACGTGCAGGACCCGGACCGCGATCAGCGGGAAGGCGCCGAAGGCGAGCCAGGTCCCGTAGGTGCTGACGGCGTAGGCCGACCACAGCCGGTCGACATCGCGCCCCAGACGCACAGGCACAGGGATCCGCCCCTCTTCGCCGACAACCGATGTTCGTGCACCGGCATCCCACCGCCCGGACCGGCTCCAGATCAAACAACCGGCCACGCGCCGGCCACAACCATCGGTTGGGCACACATAGGCTGAGCCCATGGATACCGAGGCGGTGCGTTCCTTCGTCCGCGCGGCCGAGTTGGGCCGGCTCCAGCACGCGGCCGACGAGCTGGGCGTCACCCAGCAAGCCGTGTCGAAGCGGATCGCGGCCCTGGAACGGCGGCTCGGCGTACGCCTGTTCACGCGGACCGCCCGGGGCGTCGAGCCCACCCTCGACGGCCAGGCCTTCCTCCCGCACGCCCGGAGCATCGTCGCGGCCGCCGACCGGGCCGTCACCGCGCTCGGACCGGGCTCGCGGGCCCTGCGGATCGACGTGCTCGGCCTGCGCTCCGCGCAGGCCGTCGTCCTGCACGACTACTGGCGCTCGCACCCCGGGACCGACCTCGACGTGGTGACGCTCAGGGTCGACGACCCGCGCGAGGCGGTCGCCGCCGTCCGGGCGGGGGACATCGACGCCTCCTTCCGCTCGGTCACCGACCCGGCGGCGCTGCCGCGCGACGTGCGGATGGTCCACGCGTGCGACTCCCCGCTGGAACTCCTCGTCGGCCCGAGGCACCCGCTCGCCTCCGCGCGCACCCTGACGCCCTCCCGGCTGCGCGGACACCGGATCTGGGTGCCCGGCATCGCGCCGCGCAGCGAATGGGCGGACTTCTACGACCAGCTCGCCACCGCCTTCGACCTCCGCGTGGACGCGGCGGGCCCGAACTTCGGCAACGAGGTGCTCCTCGACGTCCTCGCCGACTCCCCGGACGTCGCCACGCTCGTCGGCTCGCGCGACCGGTACCTCTGGCCGACCGGCCACGACCTGCGCCGCATCCCGATCCTCGGCCCGACGCTCGCGTACCCGCTCTCGCTCATCCGCCCCCGGGCCGACCCCCACCCGGGGCTGCGGGCGGTCCTTGGCCACTTCGCGGGCCTGACCCCGCCGCCCGAACCGGTCTGGCGCCCCACCTGGGCCATGACACCGCGCCCGCCCGAGGGGCGCCGGGCCGCCCCCGGCGGACGGTAGACCCCGCCGAAGGGCCTCCACGGGCGGTTCCCCGCCCCTCGGCCTCGCGCCGCCCCGCGGGCAGGATGGGAGCGACCGGCGCGGCCGGCCGGGACGGACTCACCGAGAAGGCACCGCCATGGCGGCATCCAGGCGCACGGCACCGGGGCCCGGCCGCCGCCGTCCGCGCCGGCGAGGTCGCCGAGGGGGCGGTCGCCGAGGCCGTCCGTCGAGCGCGGCACCGTGGCGCTCACGGCGGGCGAGCCCGTCGCGGTCTCCCTGCTGCACCGGCCGGACAAGGGTCTCGCGACCCCGCTGCCCAGCGTCATGTTCTCCTTCGTCCACCTCGGGCCGCGGCGCGCCGCCGACGAACTGATGTCCGAGGCCGTCGAGGCGGCGCGGCACGCCGACACCGCCGTCGTGGTCGTCGCGACCACCGAGCGCGTCGAGTCCGAGGGCTTCGACCGCCGGGACCTGCGGCTGCCGGGCCGCCAGGACGACCTGGTCCGCGCGGTCGCCGCCGCCAACCCGAACACGGTCGTCGTCGTCAACTCCGGCTCCCCGGTGGAGCTTCCCTGGCGCGAGGAGGTCGCCGCGGTGCTGCTGAGCTGGTTCCCCGGCCAGGAGGGCGGCGCCGCGCTCGCCGACGTCCTGCCCGGCGCCGAGGAGCCGACGGGCCGGCTCCCCACCACCTGGGGCGACCTCGCCGCCGCCCCCGTCACCCGGGTCGCTCCGACCGACGGCGAACTCGCCTGCGACGAGGGCGTCTTCATCGGCTACCGAGCCTGGGACAGGGCCGACGCCACCCCGTCGTACCCCTTCGGCCACGGCCTCGGCTACACCGACTGGACGTACGAGTCGCTCACCGTGGACGCCGCGATGGCCACCGTCCGCGTCCGCAACCACGGGCCGCGCGCGGGCCGCGAGGTCGTCGAGGCGGCGCCGGGCGAGAGCGTCGAGGCGCGCGTGGAACTCCCGCGCCGCGCCTTCGAGATCTGGGACGAGAAGCGCAACGCCTGGGCCCACCAAGGCGGTTCCTACCAGGTGGAGGCGGGCCGCTCCCTCGCGGACCGGCGCCTGTGCGCGCCCCTGACGGCGTGAGGGACGGCGCCCGACATCACCCCGCGGCGCATCCGTACACCGTCACCGGGCCACGGGCTTCCTGGAGGTCACCTGACGGTGGGCCAGCTCGGCGAGGCGCGCCTGGCCGTTCTTGCTGGGGTGGAACCAGTCCCAGTGGCTCAACTGGTCGCCGTCGAAGCGGTAGTCGAAGACGGCCCCGCCGTCGTACCGGCACCGGCGGTCCTCGTCGCACACCTCTTCGAGCACCTCGTTGTACGCCACCACCCGGTCCTGCACCCGCGCCCGCCGCTCGGACGCCGCGGCGCCCAGGTCGTCCGGGTCGGCCAGCATCGCGGAGCAGATCCCGAGCTTCCACACCTGCTTGCCCAGGGCGTTGGTGCGCCCCTGCGACCAGAGCCGCTTGAGGTCCGGCACGGAGGCCACGTACACCTGCGCCTTCGGCAGCGAGCGGCGCAGGGTGCGCATTGCCTCCTCGAAGTCGGCGCGGAACTCGCCGACCGGCGTCATGGCGCCTACCGAGGGGCGGCAGGCGTCATTGGCGCCCACCATCACCGTCACCAGCTCGGGCCGCTCGGTGACGGCCTGCTGGACCTGGCCGGTCAGATCCGCCATGCGGGCGCCGGTCTTGGCGTGGTTCCAACTGTGCGAGGCGGCCCGTTCCTTTCCCAGCAGCCGTGTGGCGAGGCTCTTGACCTCGACGTCCGTGCCGGTCGCCCAGGACGCCTCGGGGCAGTCGGAGAGCACCGAGCAGGCGTCGAAGCCTCGCGTGATGGAGTCGCCGACCGCGGCGAGCGAGCGGGGCGTGGTGTCCCAGGCGGGCGTGGGCCTGGGGGAGGGCTTGCGGTGCGCGGACGGGCCGGGCGCCGGGGAGTTCCCGCCCTGGGCGTCGCACGCGCCGAGCGATGTGCCGAGCAGGGCCGCCGCCGCGAGGGCGACGGCGGTACGCGAACGGTGCCTGCGGTTCCGCATCCCCTGGTCCCCTCTGTCGTTCAACGTGACGCCGTGCGCGTGCCCGGGGTTGCGCCCCGCCGGGTGAAAGGTCGGACTTTTCTGGCCCCGGGACCGACGGTACGTCACACTCCTTGCCCCGCCGCACGGTAGCCTCGCCCCGTAGCCGCCCGGCCACCGCTGTCACGGCGGCGACAGGCGGGAGATCCACCCGGTGACGCCCCGCTGCCGTGGTTCCGCTAAATTACATCACGTCACATCTGTCCCCTTTTCCCAGGTTTCTCTAGCATTTGGGGAAAATTGCTCGGCACGGGCGCGAGGCCGCCGGGGGAAGGCGAACCTCGACCCACACTGGAGGTCCCGGTGACGACACGTGGAGTTCTGTACGTGCACTCCGCCCCGCGCGCGCTGTGCCCACACGTCGAGTGGGCCGTCGCGGGCGTGCTCGGCGCGCGTGTGAGCCTCGACTGGATCAGGCAGCCCGCCGCGCCGGGCACCTGGAGATCCGAATTCTCCTGGCAGGGCTCGGCGGGCACCGCCTCCAAGCTCGCCTCCGCGCTGCGCGGCTGGTCCCTGCTGCGCTTCGAGGTCACGGCCGAACCGAGCCAGAACGCCGAGGGCGAGCGGTACAGCGCCACACCCGCCCTCGGCATCTTCCACGCCGTCACCGGCCTGCACGGCGACATCCTCATCCCCGAGGACCGGCTGCGCGCCGCCCTCGCCCGCTCGCAGCGCGGCGAGAGCGACCTGGAGGCCGAGCTGGCCAAGCTCCTCGGCAAGCCCTGGGACGACGAACTGGAGCCCTTCCGGTACGCCGGCGAGGGCGCGCCGGTGCGGTGGCTGCACCAGGTCGTCTGACATCTGGGCCGGGTAACCCGAAAGGGCCCCCACCATGCGGTGGAGGCCCCTTCGGGTGACATCGGATCCGGGTCAGACGGTCCTGAACGCCAGGACGACGTTGTGGCCGCCGAAGCCGAACGAGTCGTTCAGCGCCGCGATGCGGCCCTCGGGCAGCGCGCGGGCCTCGTCACGGATGACGTCCGCGTCGACCTCGGGGTCGAGGTTCTCGATGTTGATCGTCGGCGGGGCGATGCGGTGCTTGAGCGCGAGGACCGTGGCCACGGTCTCCACGCCGCCCGCGCCACCGAGCAGGTGACCCGTCATCGACTTGGTGCTGGCGATCGCCATGTGGTCGACGTCGTCGCCGAAGGCCTTGCGCAGCGCCTTGATCTCGGCGACGTCGCCCTGCGGCGTCGAGGTGGCGTGCGCGTTCACGTGCACGATCTCGGCCGGCTTGAGGTCCGTCGTGTCGAGCAGGTTCTGCAGCGCCGCGGCGATGCCGTTGCCGGACGGCTCGGGCTGCGTGATGTGGTGCGCGTCGGCCGAGATGCCCTGGCCGACGGCCTCCGCGTAGATCTTGGCGCCGCGGGCCCTCGCGTGCTCCTCGGACTCCAGGACGATCACACCGGCGCCCTCGCCGAGCACGAAGCCGTTGCGGTTCGCGTCGTAGGGGCGCGAGGCGCCCTGCGGGTCGTCGTTGTTCTTGGACATCGCCATCATGTTGCCGAAGGCCACGATGGGCAGCGGGTGGATCGCCGCCTCCGTGCCGCCCGCGACGACGACGTCGGCCCGGCCGGTACGGATCATCTCGACCGCGTAGCCGATGGCCTCCGCGCCCGAGGCGCAGGCCGACACCGGGGTGTGGACGCCCGCCTGGGCGCCCAGCTCGATGCCGACGTTGGCCGCCGGGGAGTTGGGCATCAGCATCGGCACGGTGTGCGGGGAGACGCGGCGTACGCCCTTCTCCCTGAGCACGTCGTACTGGTCCAGGAGGGTGGTCACGCCGCCGATGCCGGAGGCGATCACCGCGCCGAGGCGGTCCGGGTCCACGGAGGAGTCCTCGCCCGCCTTGGCGGTGTAGCCGGCGTCCGCCCACGCCTCCTTGGCCGCGATCAGCGCGAACTGCGCCGAGCGGTCCAGCTTGCGCGCCTGCGGGCGCGGGATGACCTCGCCGGGCTCCACGGCGATCTGGCCGGCGATGCGGACCGGCAGCTCGGCCGCCCAGTCCTGTTCCAGCAGACTGACGCCGGAGCGGCCCGCGAGCAGGCCCTCCCACGTCGAGGCCGCGTCGCCACCCAGCGGTGTGGTTGCGCCGACACCGGTGACGACCACGGTGCGATTGGTCGAGTTCACAGGAATTTTCTCCACGGTGTTGAGGGGATCAACGGCGCCACCGCCGGGTGGCGACTGAGCTCGGGCTCGGTCAGTTCTGGTGCTCGAGGATGTACTTGGTCGCGTCGCCGACCGTCTTGAGGTTCTTGACGTCGTCGTCCGGGATCTTGACGTCGAAACGCTCTTCGGCGGCGACGACGACCTCGACCATGGACAGCGAGTCGACGTCCAGGTCGTCGGTGAAGGACTTGTCCAGCTGGACGTCCTCGACCGGGATGCCGGCGATCTCGTTCACGATCTCCGCGAGACCGGCGACGATCTCTTCCTGAGTGGCGGCCATGTTGGCGCTCCTTCGTATGTATCCAGAGGGTGTGGCGCCCGCCGCGGCAGCGGCAGGTTGGTGGGACCGTCCGGACCTCGCGATCCGGACGTGATGCCTAGGGGAGGGTAACGACCGTGGCGGCGTACACGAGACCCGCCCCGAAGCCGATGACGAGCGCGGTGTCGCCGCTCTTGGCCTCGCCGGTCGCCAGGAGCCGCTCCATGGCGAGCGGGATCGAGGCGGCCGAGGTGTTACCCGTGGTGCGCACGTCACGGGCGACCGTGACGTGTTCGGGCAGCTTCAGAGTCTTCACCATCGAGTCGATGATCCGCTCGTTGGCCTGGTGCGGAATGAAGACGTCCAGGTCGTCCGCGCTGATCCCGGCCGCGTCCAGCGCCTGCTGGGCGACCTTCGCCATCTCGAACACGGCCCAGCGGAACACCGCCTGGCCCTCCTGCGTGATGGCCGGGAACTTGTCGGGCGCGCCGTTGCGGTACGCCTCCCAGGACTCGGTCTGCTTGATGGTCTCGGACTTGTCGCCCTCCGAGCCCCAGACCGTCGGACCGATCCGCGGCTCCTTGGAGGGGCCGACGATCACGGCGCCGGCGCCGTCACCGAACAGGAACGCCGTGGCGCGGTCGGTCAGGTCGGTCAGGTCGCTCAGCCGCTCCACGCCGATGACCAGGACGTACTCGGCCGAACCATCGGTGACCATACCCCTGGCCAGCGTCAGGCCGTAGCCGAAGCCGGCGCAGCCCGCGGAGATGTCGAACGCGGCGGGCCTGCCCGCGCCGATCTTGTCCGCGATCTCGGTCGCGATGGCCGGGGTCTGCTTGAAGTGCGAGACGGTCGAGACGATCACGCCGCCGATCTGCTCGGGAGTGATCCCCGCGTCGGCGATCGCCTTGCCGGCCGCCTCGATCGACATCGCGGCCACGGTCTCCTCGTCGGAGGCCCAGTGGCGGGTGGCGATGCCCGAACGGGAACGGATCCACTCGTCGGACGAGTCGATCGTCTCCAGGATCACCTCGTTCGGCACGACACGGGTGGGCCGGTAGCCGCCGACACCCATGATCCGCGCGTACGGTGCGCCCTGGCTGGGCTTGATCTTCGACATGCGCAACGGCTCCTTGTCTGTCGTCGGCTCAGGAATGCTCGGCGACGAGCGCGCGGGCCGCTTCGAGGTCGTCGGGGGTCTTCACCGCGAGCGTCTGCACGCCCTTCAGCGCACGCTTGGCCAGGCCGGTCAGGGTGCCGCCGGGGCACACCTCGATCAGCGCGGTGACGCCCAGCTCGCGGAAGGTCTCCATGCACAGGTCCCAGCGCACCGGGTTGGCCACCTGGCCGACCAGGCGCTCGATCACCTCGGCGCCGGTGGTGACCGCCCGGCCGTCGCGGTTCGAGACGTAGGTGGTCCTCGGGTCGGCGGGGGCGAGACCCTGGACGGCCTCCTCCAGGCGGGACACCGCCGGGGCCATGTGGTGCGTGTGGAAGGCGCCCGCGACCTTGAGGACGACGACCTTGCGCACCCCCTCGGGCTTGTCGGCCTCCAGGGCGGCGAGCTGCTCCTTGGTGCCGGCGGCCACGATCTGGCCCGCGCCGTTCATGTTCGCCGGGGTCAGGCCCAGCTTCTCCAGGTGCGGGACGGTGACCTCGGGGTCGCCGCCGAGCAGCGCCGCCATGCCGGTCTCCGTGACGGCCGCGGCCTCGGCCATGGCGAGCCCGCGCTTGCGCACCAGACGCAGGGCGTCGTCGTCGCCGAGCACACCCGCGTACGCGGCGGCCGTGATCTCACCGACGCTGTGTCCGGCGACCGCGCCCGGCGCGATGTCACCGAGTGCCTCGGCGGACAGCAGTCCGGCGGCCACCAGCAGCGGCTGGGCCACGGCGGTGTCGCGGATCGCGTCCGCGTCGGCCCGCGTGCCGTAGTGGGCGAGGTCGAGCCCGATGGCGTCCGACCAGGCGGCGAGGCGGTCCGCGGCGCCGGGGAGGTCGAGCCAGGGGGTCAGGAAGCCGGGCGTCTGAGCGCCTTGGCCGGGAGCGACGAGTACGAGCACTCTCACACTCTCTCTTGTCGACGGCCTGAGCCGCCCGTGGGGACAGGGACGAAGAACGGGTGGGGGAATTGTAGGGGCCCCACAAAACCCTACGACTGAGCATCCCCGTCGGCCAGACGCCCCAGGATGAGCGCGATGCGCAGCGTGAACGCGGAGCGCACATCGGAGGGCGACCATCCGGTGACGTCAGTCACACGTCGGAGCCGGTAGCGCACGGTGTTGGGGTGAACGAACAGCATCCGCGCGGCGCCTTCCAGGCTGCTCGCCTGCTCCAGATAGACGCTGAGTGTTTCCAGGAGCGCGGAGCCCGCCTCCTCCAGCGGTCTGTAGATCTCCTCCACCAGCTGTTCCCGGGCCGAGGGATCCCCGGCCATCGCGCGCTCCGGCAGCAGATCGTCCGCGAGGACGGGCCGCGGGGCGTCCTGCCAGGCGATGCTCGCCTTGAGCCCGGCGGCCGCCGCCTGCGCGGAACGCGTCGCCGCGAGCAGGTCCGGCACGATCGGCCCGGCCACCACGGGACCCGCGGCGTACGGCCCGATCAGCGCCTTCGCGACCGCCAGCGGATTGTCGCTGCCGCCCGCGATCACGACCAGGCGAGACCCGAGGACGCCCGTCAGGACCTGCAACTTCGCGTGCCGGGCGGCGCGTCGGATGGCCTCCACGGTCAGCTCGCTGTCGCCGTCCGGGGCGGTGCCGAGGAGCACGCACACGTGTTCGGGGGAGTTCCAGCCGAGCGCGGCGGCGCGGGAGACGGCACCCTCGTCGGCCTCCCCGGAGAGCACCGCGTTCACGACGAGCGATTCGAGCCGGGCGTCCCAGGCACCGCGTGCCTCCGCGGCCTGCGCGTACACCTGGGCGGTGGCGAAGGCGATCTCGCGGGCGTAGACGAGCAGGGCCTCACGGAGCACGGACTCGTCGCCCGGGGCCGCCACCTCGTCGATCGCGGACTCCATCACCTCGATCGTCGTACGCACCATCTCCACGGTCTGGCGCAGGGTGATCGCCCTGGTCAGCTCGCGGGGGGCGGTCCCGAAGACGTCGGTGGAGATGGCCTGCGGGGCGTCCGGCTGCCGGAACCACTCGGTGAACGCGGCGATACCGGCCTGCGCGACCAGGCCGATCCAGGAGCGGTTCTCCGGCGGCATGGCCCGATACCAGGACAGCGTCTCGTCCATGCGCGCGATCGCCTGCGCCGCGAGGCTCCCCGACGACTTCTCCAGGCGCTTGAGGGTCGCGGTGTGCGCGTGCGGGGTGCGGCGGTCCCGGCCGGCGGCTCCCGGATCCGAGGGGGACCCGGGGGCGGACCCCGGCGGGGACTCCTGGCGGTCTTCGTTCGCTGAGGGTTCGGGCACGGGGACAAGACTGCCTTATCGGGGCGGGGACATGCGGTGCCGGGGCTAACGTGGGGTCCGTGATAGACCTGCGGCGCTCAGGCGACCGGTACCGCGGCGGGGAGGCGGAGGCCGGTATCGAGTCCTTCCACGCCTTCTCCTTCGGGCCCCACTACGACCCCGACAACCTCCGTTTCGGCGCGATCCTGGCCTGCAACGAAGAACGCCTCGCACCCGGCGCGGGCTTCGACGAACACCCCCACAGCCACACGGAGATCGTGACCTGGGTCGTGGCGGGCGAGCTGACCCACCGCGACTCGACGGGCCGCGAGTCACTCGTGCGCCCCGGCGACCTCCAGCACCTCTCGGCGGCGGGCGGCGTGCGGCACGTGGAGCGCAACGACGGCGACATCCCCCTCGTCTTCGTCCAGATGTGGCTGGCCCCGCTCTCCCCGGGCGGCGACCCGTCCTACGCGGTCGTCCACGGGATCGCCGACTCCACCCCGTACGAGATCCCCGGCGCCGGTGCCCTGCTCCACGTCCGCCGCCTCGCCCCGGACGAACGCACCGCCCTGCCGGACGCCCCCTTCACCTACGTCCACGTCGTCCGCGGCGACATACGGCTCGGCGAGCACCACTTGGGGCCGGGAGACTCGGCGCGGGCCACGGACGAGCGGGCCCTGGAGGCGGTGGCCGGGGCGAGTACCCCGGCGGAGCTGCTGGTGTGGGAGATGGCGGGGGCCGAGCGGGGCTGACGGGCCGGGGGTGCGCCTGTCTTCGCCGGGCGGGGTCCTGGCCGTGCGGGGTGCTTGCCGTGCGGCCGTCCTTAGAGTTCCGCGAGCACCGCGTCGGTGAACGCGGGCCAGACCTCCACGGCCCAGGGGCCGAAGGGCCGATCGGTCAGCGCGACACAGGCCGCACCCGCGTCCGGGTCGATCCACAGGAACGTCCCCGCCTGCCCGAAGTGCCCGAAGGTCCGAGGCGACGACGTACTGCCCGTCCAGTGCGGCGCCTTGCCGTCCCGGATCTCGAACCCGAGCCCCCAGTCATTGGGGTTCTGGTGCCCGTAGCCCGGCAGCACACCCTTCAGCCCCGGATACGTCACCGTCATCGCCGCCGCCACCGTCCGCGCGTCCAGCAGCCGAGGCGCCTGCACCTCCGCCGCGAACCTGACGAGGTCGTCGACGCTCGACACCCCGTCCTTGGCCGGCGAACCGCCGCCCTCCAGCGCCGTGGCGCTCATCCCGAGCGGCTCCAGCACCGCCTGCCGCAGATACTCCGCGAACGGGATGTCCGTCGCCTTGGCGATGTGCTCCCCGAGGACCTCGAAGCCCGCGTTGGAGTACAGCCGCCGCGTCCCCGGCGCCGACGTCACCCGGTGCTCGTCGAAGGCGAGGCCACTGGTGTGCGCGAGCAGATGCCGCACCGTGGACCCCTCGGGCCCGGCGGGCTCGTCCAGCTCGACGGCGCCCTCCTCGTACGCGACCAGCGCCGCGTACGCCGCGAGCGGCTTGGTGACCGAGGCGAGTGCGAAGCGCCGGTCCGTCGGCCCGTGCGCCCCGGCGATCGTCCCGTCCGCGCGGACGACAGCGGCGGCAGCGGTGGGGACCGGCCAGTTCTCGATCATCGCCAAGCTCTGCATGCCGCCGAGCCTAATTCCTCCCGGGGACTCCAGGGACACCGGGGACACCGGGGACTTGGAGGGCGCCGGGCACCGGTGGAGGCCGGGCTCCTGGGCCCGCTCGTCAGGTGAGACGTTCCCGGGAATTCCTCCTGACCCACTTGCTTGGAGCGCACTCCAAGGTCATAGCGTGAGGGACATGACGGTGATGGAGACCACGCCTGCACCAGCCCGCCCGGCCCGCGGTGCCGACCCCTGCGCCCCCGCGCCCGCCGGGCCGCGCCGCCCGGACGGGCAGGACCACTACACGATCAGCGAAGTCGCCGCCTTCACCGGCCTCACCGCCTACACCCTGCGCTGGTACGAGCGGATCGGCCTGATGCCCCACATCGACCGCTCCCACACGGGCCAGCGCCGCTACCGCAACCGCGACCTGGACTGGCTCGCCTTCGTCGGCAAACTCCGCCTGACCGGCATGCCCGTCGCCGACATGGTCCGCTACGCGGAACTGGTGCGCGAGGGCGAGCACACCTTCTCCGAGCGCCAGGACCTCCTGGAGCGGACCCGGCACGACGTCCGCGCCCGCATCGCGGAGCTGCGGGACACCCTCGCGGTCCTCGACCACAAGATCAATACGTACGCTGGCGCCCGCACGGCGCCGGAGAGGCTCTGAACTGCGATGACGCCCGACAAGACGCCTGACAAGACGCCTGACAAGACGACGCCCGGCAAGACGACGACGCCCGACACCACTGCTCACGGCATGGCCACGACCCGCCTCGGCACCGACGGCCCCGAGGTCGGTGTCCAGGGCCTCGGCTGCATGGGCATGAGCTTCGCCTACGGCCCCACCGACACCGACGAGGCCCGGGCGACCCTGGAGCGCGCCCTCGAACTGGGCGTCACCCTCTACGACACCGCCGACGTCTACGGCATGGGCGAGAACGAGAAGTTCCTCGCCCCCTTCCTCAAGGCGCACCGCGACGAGATCGTCATCGCCACCAAGTTCGCCCTGGCCATCGACCCGAACGAGCCGGCGAAGCGGCGCATCGACAACTCCCCCTCCTACATCCGCTCCAGCGTCGACGCCAGCCTCGGCCGCCTCGGCACGGACGTCATCGACCTCTACTACATGCACCGCCGGGACCCGAGTGTCCCCATCGAGGAGACGGTCGGCGCGATGGCCGAACTCGTCGCCGCGGGCAAGGTCAGGCACCTCGGCCTGAGCGAGGTCACCGGCGACGAGCTGCGTGCCGCCCACGCCGTCCACCCCATCGCCGCCGTCCAGTCCGAATGGTCGCTCTTCAGCCGCGACATCGAGCGGGGCGTGGTCCCCGCGGCCGCCGGGCTCGGCGTGGCCCTCGTGCCCTACTCACCCCTCGGCCGCGGCTTCCTCACCGGCGCGTTCGTCCACGCCGACAAGGAACTCGCCGAGGACGACTTCCGCCGTCAGCAGCCCCGCTTCACCGGCGCCAACGCCGCCGCCAACGCGGCCCTGCTGGCCCCCGTCCGCACGGTCGCCGACGCCCACGGCGCGAGCCTCGGCCAGATCGCCCTGGCCTGGGTGCAGCAGCGGTCCGCGGTCCACGGCCTGTCCGTCGTCCCGATCCCGGGCACCCGCAAGCGCACCCGCGTCGAGGAGAACACCGCGGCCACCCGCATCACCCTCACCGATGACGAGCTCGCCCTGCTCGACCCCATCGCCGCGGAGGTCGCGGGCGACCGGTACGCCGACATGACCTTCACCTCGGCGGGCCGGGAGTAACCGGGCCGCACCGCCCCCGCATCGCGCCGCCGCGCCGGCCGCTCACAGCTCCGCCAGCAGCTCGGCCTTCTTCGTCGTGAACTCGTCATCCGTGAGGAGACCCGCCTGGTGCAGTTCGCCGAGGTGCCGGATGCGGTCCGCGATGTCGGCCGGGTCGCGGCGGACGACAGCGGCGACGGCCACGCTCGCGCCGACCCCGTCGCCCGGCGCGAGCGGCCCCGACGCCCGTACGGCGGCCAGGACCGACGCGGCGAACGGCAGCGACTCGTGGACCGGGCCGTAGCCGAGACCGAAGACGACGGCCGCCGGGTCCTGGTCGGCCTGCGCGGGCTGCGCGACAGGGCTCTCCCGGCGCAGCAGCCGCAGATGGCCTTCGAAGACCTCCGGTGAACGCCATTCGATGCCGCACAGGTCCGTCACGGGGAAGCTCTGGTCCCCGGCCTTCCACTTCGCCGACGAGGCGCCCGTCCAGAACCACCGGAAGGACACCTGCTTGCCGTCGAAGGACGCCTTGCCGTCGTACGCCTTGAACTGCAGTGGAGCCTCGGGCGCGGTCACCAGGTAGCGATCGCAGGGCCCGCGGTCGTGCGCCGGGAGCAGCGCCCGCAGCTCGTCCGCGTAGTACTCGGCGAGCGTCTCCCGCTCGGCCGGCAGCACCAGGCGATACGGGTCGCAGCCGTCCTTGAGCTGCCCCGCCGCCGCCTCCATCAGAGGATCGGCGCCCGGTCTCGGCACGGCATGCAGGACGACGGTCCCGCGTTTGCCCGGGGAGAGCGTCACCGCCGCGATCGCCTCAAGCGGGATACGCCGCTCACCGAGCGCTTGGTAGAGCTTCGGTGTGCGGATCCCCCGTTCGAAGCGGATGAGCACGGAGTCGGACTCGAACTCCCAGGCGGCGTGAAATCCGGCCAGAACATCACCCATGCGGCTCATCGTAGGCGGCACGCGTGCCTCCGTCCCTCCTGCGGCGGGCCGCTGTTTCGACGATTTCTACGCGCGTCGGGCCGCTGCCCCGCCAAAAAGGCCTTTCCGGCAGGCGCCGTCCCCGCTCGCGCACCGCACGTCGCGGTAGGTCCCGGTGCCGATCTCGGCGAAGTTGCGCAGGCTCTGCGTGCCGGGCTCGAAGTAACCGGTGTGCCCGGCCGCGCCCGCCGCGGACAGCACCCGCGCGCCGAAGCCGCCGGACACCGGGTCCGCGCCGTGGCCGAGCCCGCCGACCTCCAGGTGCGGCACATCCTGGATCCAGTCGTCACTGTCCCTCGCGGCCCAGACATGGGCCCCGGTCCCCAGCTGCGAGGCCTTCTCGGCGCGCATGCCGGGGCTGCCCGCGACCGTGATGTCGGTGACCCGGTCGGGCAGGGTCCGCGCGGCCACCCCGCACACCACCGAGCCGTAGCTGTGGCAGTAGAGCGCCACGGGGGAGCGTCCGGGCAGCGCCCGCACCAGGGAGTCGAGGCGTACGGCCCCGCTCTCGGCGCGCATGGCCGTGGCCGCGTCCACGCCGATGCCCACGGGCGCGGTGTAGTCGGCCCAGGCGATCACGGCGGTACGCGCGCGCGGGTCCACGGCGCGCTCCTCGCGGTAGAGCGCCTTCGCCATGCCCACCGGAGCCGAGTACTTGCGGAACGTCCGCTCGAACGTCAGCACGGTGGTGTCGACGCCGGGCACCACGACGGAGACCCGGCGCGCCGTGTCGAGGTCTCCGAAGACCTCGGCCATGCGCCCGGTACCCATGGGGTCGAAGGCGAGGACGTGCCGGCTGGGACGCATCATGACCCCGAACCGCTTCATCCTGCGCTCGGCCTCCTGCTGCCCCAAGGGCGAGAGGCGCTTGTCGCGCATGCGCTGCCGCTCCACCTTGCGGGCCTGGGCCAGGGCGATGCGGTTCGCGCGGTAGCGCAGGTCCACGGGCGCGCCGTTCATGTTGCCGACGGCGAGGGGGTAGCGGCGGGCGAGCCGGTCGCGCTGCCGCTCGTCGAGCGAGGCGAAGAAGTGGCCGAGCCGGGCGGCGGGACCGTCGGGGTCGGGCAGCGCGTGTCCGCCTATGCTGCCGCGCTCCCATGCGGAGCGCGCGGCCTCCAGGGGCGAGGATTCGCCCTTGTGGTCGCGTACGGCGGTCCAGCCCGTGGTCGCCAGCATGACGAACACGACGGCCAGCGCGAGCAGAGTGCGCCAGGCGTTGAGTTGAGGGGATGAGTCGAAGGAAGTCACTGCGGAACAGCCTAGGAGAACCCCGATGCATACCGTGCATCGCGTGAGACAGATCACGGTTTCGAGTGGGTAATCGGGGTAAAAGCGGGCGCGTTTGAGTGGTGTCGTCACGCTCCGTGTGCGGCGTGCGGGCGTGATGCGCGAGCCGGAGGTGTGGCGCAGGGGGGAACCCTTAAGGGGTGTTCTGGGGGGCTTTCGCCTATCCGGGTGACGCACATTCGTACCCCTTCCGATGGCGCGGTCGGGCGGTCCACAGTTCTGACGTGAGGTCCGCACGGCGCGGACAACTGATCCACACCACACGGGGGTTGAACACATGCGTACGACCATGCCCAGGACCATGCCCACGAGCGTCGCAGCCGTCACGGCGGCCGCGCTCACCGCACTCGCCGGGCTCAGCGCGCTGATCCTCTCTCCCGCACACCTCGCGGCCGCCGCTCCGCCGACGCTCGGCAGGTGTGACCCCGGCGCGGTGTGTTTCTGGGAGAAAGCGGGATTCAAGGGTGCGCGGCACGCCTACGAATTGACCGACATCGACATCGAGAGCTGCGTCGCGCTGCCGGAGGGGGGCAGCGCGCAGGCCGTCTCCAATCGCACCGGCCGCCCTGTCACCGCGTACCAGTCCGCGAAATGCGCGGAGACCGGTGAATTCAACACCTACCCGGGCAGCGGCACCTGGGCGCCAGAATCCCCCTACCGCGTACGGGCCTTCAAGGTCTGGGAGAGCTGAGGAGGGGTACTCGCGGTGACGGGCCCGAACCGGCCGCGTCAAGGGCGATGACGGCGGGTCTCGGGCTTCGGGCACAGCACGCGCGAGAACCCTCGCTCACGCGGCCGCACGTGGTCGCGGAGCGGGCCGGACCGCGCGCCACCCGAAATGGCCGAGCCATCCACACGATCGCCGGGCCCCTCGGGCCGAGGCCCCCCTCGGCCCGCCGGCGACCGCCTCGCCCTGGGGCACAGCCGGGCCGCTGCCTCGCCTTGAGAACGCAGCCGGCTCACTGCCTCGCCCCGGGGCACAGCTGGGCGACCGCCTCGCCCTGAGGCGTATCCGGGCCAGCGCCCGCCTTGAGACGCATCCTGGCTGCTGCCTCGCCCTGAGGTGCAACCGGGCCGGCGTCCGCCGCCCCGCCCCGGGGTCAGGCCGTCCCTCGCCCACCGAGCGCCTCGGCCTCCCCGGCGACGGCCTCGCGGGGGGCGGCCTTCCCGGGGGCGGCCTCCCCGGCCACGAGGTCCTCCACCGCGCCCTCCGCGCCCACCGGGCGAGGCGCCGAGCCGGCTCCCGACAGAGCCGTCACTTGCGCCCGCAGGGCCCGTACCTCGGCCGTCAACGCCTCGATGGCGGCCGTCTGGCGCCGTTCCTCCACGTCGTCCTTCTCGAAGCGGGCGATGAACCACGCCGCGATGTTCGCGGTGACCACACCGAGCAGCGCGATGCCCGACAGCATCAACCCGACCGCGAGCACCCGGCCGAGGCCCGTCGTCGGGGCGTGATCGCCGTAACCGACCGTCGTCATGGTGGTGAAGGACCACCACACCGCGTCACCCAGAGTCTTGATGTTCCCGTCCGGTGAGTCCCGCTCCACGGAGAGCACCGCGAGGGAACCGAACATCAGCAGGCCGACCACCGAGCCCACCACATACGTCGTCAACCTGATCTGCGACGCCATGCGGGCACGCCGGCCGACGAGCATCAGCGTGGAGACGAGCCGCAGCAGCCGCAGCGGCTGGATCATCGGAAGGATCACGGCACACAGGTCGAGCCAGTGCGTGCGGATGAACTGTCCGCGGTGATCGGTGAGGAGGAGACGCACGAGATAGTCGAAGGCGAACGAACCCCAGACGACCCACTCCACGACCGTGCAGGCCCGCGACACGGCCGGATCGGCGTCGGGCACGACGATCGGCACGGCGTACGCGATGGCGAACGCCACGGCGAGCCCGAGGAGCGGCCCCTGGGTGAGCTGCTCTAGCGGTCCTTCTCCGAGCGGCTCGTCGCCCAACGCCCCGACCTCCCGCGCCCCGACCTCCGGCGCCCCGGGCGGTCCGATCCCCGGTGCTCCCGCTCCCGGCGCCGGTCCCGAGACTTCCGCTCACCGCGCACCTGCGGCGGTCGTTCCTTCATGGGCGCATCGTAGGAAACGCCGAAGGGCGACGGGACCCATGGCCCGTCGCCCTCCGGAGGCGTCCCGCGGATGCGGCTACGCGTCGCCGCCGGCCGCGCCGGGGTCGGCAGCCGTGACGTCCAGAAGCTGGTAGCGGTCGATCGCCTGCTTCAGGACGGAGCGGTCGACCTTGCCCTCGCGGGCCAGCTCGGTCAGGACCGCGACCACGATCGACTGCGCGTCGATGTGGAAGTGACGGCGGGCGGCACCCCGGGTGTCGGCGAAGCCGAAGCCGTCCGCGCCGAGCGACTGGTACGTGCCGGGCACCCAGCGGGAGATCTGGTCGGGGACGCTCCGCATCCAGTCGGAGACGGCCACGAACGGGCCCTGGGCACCGGAGAGCTTCTGCGTCACGTACGGGACGCGCTGCTCCTCCTCCGGGTGCAGGAGGTTGTGGCGCTCCACGTCCACGGCCTCGCGGCGCAGCTCGTTCCAGGAGGTCGCCGACCAGATGTCCGCCTTGACGTCCCACTCCGAGGCGAGGATCTGCTGGGCCTCGACCGCCCACGGGACGGCGACACCGGAGGCGAGGATCTGGGCCGGGATGGCGCCCTGCTCGCCGGACTTGAAGCGGTAGATGCCCTTGAGGATGCCGTCGACGTCGACGTCCGCCGGCTCGGCCGGGTGCTGGATCGGCTCGTTGTAGACGGTGAGGTAGTAGAAGACGTCCTCGCTCTCGGGGCCGTACATCCGGCGCAGACCGTCCTTGACGATGTGCGCGATCTCGTAGCCGAAGGCCGGGTCGTAGGCGACGCAGCCCGGGTTGGTCGAGGCGAGCAGCTGCGAGTGGCCGTCGGCGTGCTGCAGGCCCTCACCGGTCAGCGTCGTGCGGCCGGCGGTCGCCCCGAGGACGAAACCGCGCGCCAGCTGGTCGGCCATCTGCCAGAACTGGTCACCGGTGCGCTGGAAACCGAACATCGAGTAGAAGACGTAGACCGGGATGAGCGGTTCGCCATGGGTGGCGTACGCCGAGCCGGCGGCGATCAGCGAGGCGGTGCAGCCCGCCTCGGAGATGCCGTCGTGCAGCATCTGACCGGTGGGCGACTCCTTGTAGGCGAGGAGCAGCTCGCGGTCGACGGCCTCGTACTGCTGGCCGAGCGGGTTGTAGATCTTCGCGCTCGGGAAGAAGGCGTCCATGCCGAAGGTGCGGTACTCGTCCGGGGCGATCAGCACGAAGCGCTTGCCGATCTCCTTGTCCCGCATGAGGTCCTTCAGGATGCGGACGAACGCCATGGTGGTGGCGATCGACTGCTGACCCGAGCCCTTCTTCGCGGTCGCGTACGTCTTGTCCTCGGGGAGCTGGAGGGGCTTGGCGCGCACGACGCGGGTCGGGACGTAACCGCCCAGGCTGTTGCGGCGGTCGTGCATGTACTGGATCTCTTCGGAGTCACGGCCGGGGTGGTAGTACGGCGGGGCGCCGTCCTCCAGCTGCTTGTCCGTGATCGGGATGTGCAGACGGTCGCGGAAGCCCTTGAGGTCGTCGACCGTCAGCTTCTTCATCTGGTGCGTGGCGTTGCGGCCCTCGAAGTTCGGGCCGAGGGTCCAGCCCTTGACCGTCTGGGCGAGGATCACCGTCGGCTGGCCCTTGTGGGCCTTGGCCGCCGCGTAGGCCGCGTAGACCTTCTTGTGGTCGTGACCGCCGCGGCCCAGGTGCAGGATCTGCTCGTCGGTCATGTTCTCGACCATGGCGCGCAGGCGGTGGTCGTCGCCGAAGAAGTGCTCGCGGATGTAGGCGCCGGTCTCGGTCGCGTACGTCTGGAACTGGCCGTCGGGGGTGGTGTTCAGCTTGTTGACCAGGATGCCGTCCCGGTCCTGGGCGAGCAGCGGGTCCCAGCTGCGGTCCCAGACGAGCTTGATGACGTTCCAGCCGGCCCCGCGGAACTGGGACTCCAGCTCCTGAATGATCTTGCCGTTGCCGCGCACCGGGCCGTCGAGGCGCTGGAGGTTGCAGTTGACGACGAAGGTGAGGTTGTCCAGGCCCTCGCGGGCGGCGATGGAGAGCTGGCCGAGCGACTCGGGCTCGTCCATCTCGCCGTCGCCGAGGTAGGCCCAGACGTGCGACTTGGAGGTGTCGGCGATGCCGCGCGCCTCCATGTAGCGGTTCATCCGCGCCTGGTAGATCGCGCCGAGCGGACCGAGGCCCATGGAGACGGTCGGGAACTCCCAGAAGTCCGGCATCAGGCGCGGGTGCGGATACGAGGACAGGCCGTGCGGCGCCTTGGACTTCTCCTGGCGGAACGCGTCGAGCTGCTGCTCGGAGAGCCTGTCCAGGAGGAAGGCGCGGGCGTAGATGCCGGGGGAGGCGTGCCCCTGGAAGAAGATCTGGTCGCCGCCGTCGCCCTCGTCCTTGCCCCGGAAGAAGTGGTTGAAGCCCACGTCGTAGAGCGAGGCGGAGGAGGCGAAGGTGGCGATGTGGCCACCGACCCCGATGCCGGGGCGCTGGGCGCGCGAGACCATCACCGCGGCGTTCCAGCGGGTCGCGTTCAGGACCTTGCGTTCGATTTCCTCGTTGCCGGGGAAGAACGGCTCGTCCTTGGTGGCGATCGTGTTGACGTAATCCGTACTGCGCATCTCGGGGACGGCCACGCGCTTCTCGCGCGCGCGCTCGATCAGCCGGAGCATCAGGTAGCGGGCCCGCTCGCGGCCGCGTTCGTCGACCGCGGCGTCGAGGGAGTCCAGCCACTCCTGGGTCTCCTCGGGATCGAAGTCCGGGACCTGACTCGGCAGGCCGCCAATGATGATCGGGTTGCGATCGGATCCGGAAGCCACGCTGTTCCTTCGCTGTTGGGGCTCTCGCCTGGGTTCTGCCTGGCCGTACACCGCTCCCCATCGTGTACCCGGCTGACGCGAACGTCATCTCTACCAATGGGTAACCGAGGCGATCGCCCAGTGTCCCTGGGGTAGGCTCGACCAAATCGCAACGATACGCCCATCCTGCCTAGCCGCTTCGCAGAGCCGTTCGGTCCCGTACGGATGAGGCGGCAGTTGCGGCGACACGGCGGGGAACGTCACCGTTTCGGCGGTCTCGGCGGCCGGGTACTTGCGCGATCCGCCCCGCCCGTGTGGACTACGGCCAATGCCCCGCGCCCGCGCGTGGCTGACAGGCATTCTCAGAAACATGATCAGGAGGCAATCCGTGAGCGCGACCGCGGACCACGCGGAGACGAACCTTGCCGTAAGGCTTGGTTTCCAGCCCGACCAGGTGGTCCAGGAGATCGGCTACGACGACGACGTCGATCAGGAGCTCCGCGAGCTCATCGAAGAGACCATTGGCTCCGAGCTCGTCGACGAGGACTACGACGACGTGGCCGATGCCGTGGTGCTCTGGTTCCGTGAGGACGACGGGGACCTGACCGATGCGCTGGTGGATGCCATCGCCTACATGGAGGAAGGCGGCTCGATCCTGCTGCTCACTCCGAAGACCGGTCGTGACGGGTACGTCGAGCCGAGCGAGATCGGCGAGGCGGCCACCACCGCGGGCCTCTCCCAGACCAAGAGCATCAACGCCGGCAAGGACTGGAACGGCAGCCGGCTGAGCACCCCCAAGGGCGCCGCCAAGAAGCGCTAGCCACCCGCGCGCCGAGCCGCGACCCCAGAAGAGTCAACCGTGAGGCCCTCGCCGACGACCATCCGTCGGCGAGGGCCTCACGCGCGTGAGTACGGGCCCACAAGGGGCACAGATCGGCGCACGTAGGGTGGTGTCACCCGAACGGCCCCATCCGAGGGGCCCCGTCGAAGGGATGCGTACCCATGGCGCTCGCTGGAATCGCCACCGGCACCAAGGCCCCGGACTTCGAGCTGAAGGACAACCACGGCCGGTCCGTGAAACTGTCCGACTTCCGCGGCGAGAAGAACGTGGTGCTGCTCTTCTACCCGTTCGCGTTCACCGGCGTGTGCACGGGCGAGCTGTGCGCGCTCCGCGACGAGCTGCCGAAGTTCGTCAACGACGACACGCAGCTGCTCGCCGTCTCCACCGACTCCATCCACACCCTGCGCGTCTTCGCCGAGCAGGAGGGCCTGGAGTACCCGCTGATCTCCGATTTCTGGCCGCACGGCGAGGTCTCGCGGGCGTACGGCGTCTTCGACGAGGACAAGGGTTGCGCGGTGCGCGGCACCTTCATCATCGACAAGGAAGGCGTCGTGCGCTGGAGCGTCGTCAACGACCTGCCCGACGCGCGTGACCTGAACGAGTACCTCGAGGCGCTCGACACCCTGTGACACTTCGGCCGCAGAGCCCGGGGTCGCCGGGAACCGGTCACTAGGATCCACTCGTTGATCCGATGGCAACGCAACGCTTGGGGCTCCCCGCCCCTGGACACCAATTGGGAGGACTAGTGGGAGTCAGCCTCAGCAAGGGCGGCAACGTATCGCTGAGCAAGGAGGCGCCCGGCCTGACCGCGGTTCTGGTCGGCCTCGGCTGGGATGTGCGTACCACCACCGGTACGGACTTCGACCTGGACGCCAGCGCGATCCTGACGAACGCGGAGGGCAAGGTCAGCAGTGACCAGAACTTCGTGTTCTTCAACAACCTGAAGAGCCCCGACGGCTCCGTCGAGCACACCGGTGACAACACCACCGGTGAGGGCGAGGGCGACGACGAGGTGATCAAGGTCGACCTCTCGGCGGTCCCCGCCGACGTCGAGAAGATCGTCTTCCCGGTCTCCATCTACGACGCGGAGACGCGCCAGCAGTCGTTCGGCCAGGTCCGCAACGCGTTCATCCGCGTCGTGAACCAGGCGGGCGGCGCGGAGATCGCGCGGTACGACCTCTCCGAGGACGCCTCGACGGAGACCGCCATGGTCTTCGGCGAGCTGTACCGCCACGGCGCGGAGTGGAAGTTCCGCGCGGTCGGCCAGGGCTACGCCTCGGGCCTGCGCGGCATCGCGCAGGACTTCGGCGTCAACGTCTGAGCCGAGCAGCCCCTCCGCCGTCCCGTCCGGCGCCGCACATGTCGAAGGTGCGGCGCCGGACGCGCTCATCACCCCGTGCCCCCGCCACCGCGGGGACACCGCCGTCACCACCGGGGAGGACCACGAACATGGGCGTCACACTCGCCAAGGGAGGCAATGTCTCCCTCTCCAAGGCCGCACCGAACCTCACCCAGGTCCTCGTCGGCCTCGGCTGGGACGCGCGCTCGACCACCGGCGCCCCCTTCGACCTCGACGCCAGCGCGCTGCTGTGCGGCGCGGGCCGGGTCCTCGGCGACGACTGGTTCGTCTTCTACAACAACCTGAAGAGCCCCGACGGCTCCGTCGAGCACACCGGGGACAACCTCACCGGTGAGGGCGACGGCGACGACGAGTCGCTCCTGGTCGACCTCTCGCGGGTGCCGGCCCACTGCGACCGGATCGTCATCGTGGTCTCGATCCATGACGCGGACACGCGCGGTCAGGCTTTCGGCCAGGTCAGCAACGCGTTCATCCGGGTGGTGAACCAGGCGGACGGGCAGGAGCTGGCGCGCTACGACCTCAGTGAGGACGCCTCCACGGAGACCGCCATGATCTTCGGGGAGGTCTACCGCCACGGCGGCGAGTGGAAGTTCCGCGCCGTCGGGCAGGGGTACGCGTCGGGCCTGCGTGGTATCGCTCTAGACTTCGGGGTCAACGTTTCGTAAAGCCGGGACCGGCGCGGGGGAGACCGCTGAACGGGAGCCCGTACACACACGATTGGGTAACCAGTGATTCTGAAAACCTTCGGCTGGTCGTTCGCGGTGACCGCGCTCGGCCTTGTCGCCGCGGTGCTCTACGGGGGGTGGACCGGGTTCGGCGTCGTCGCGATCCTGTCCGTCCTCGAGATCTCGCTGTCCTTCGACAACGCGGTGGTCAATGCCGGAATCCTGAAGAAGATGAGTGCCTTCTGGCAGAAGATCTTCCTCACCGTCGGTGTCCTGATCGCGGTCTTCGGCATGCGGCTGGTCTTCCCCGTCGTCATCGTGGCCATCAGTGCCAAGATCGGTCCGATCGAGGCGGTCCGCCTCGCGCTCAACGACAAGGACCGGTATCAGCAGCTGGTCACCGACGCTCACCCGTCGATCGCCGCCTTCGGTGGCATGTTCCTGTTGATGATCTTCCTCGACTTCATCTTCGAGGACCGTGACATCAAGTGGCTGGGCTGGATCGAGCGCCCGCTCGCCAAGCTCGGCAAGGTCGACATGCTGTCGGTCTGCATCGCGCTCGTCGTGCTCCTGATCAGCTCGATGACCGTCGCCACCCACGCCCACCAGCACGGCGGCATCCATGTGGACAAGGCGCAGACCGTCCTGATCTCCGGTATCGCCGGCCTCATCACCTACCTCGTGGTGGGCGGCCTCTCCAGCTACTTCGAGAACAAGCTGGAGGAGGACGAGGAGCGCGAGCACGAGGCCGAGGAAGAGGCCAAGCGGAGCGGCAAGAAGGTTCCCGCCGTCGTGATGGCGGGCAAGGCCGCGTTCTTCATGTTCCTCTACCTGGAGGTCCTGGACGCGTCCTTCTCCTTCGACGGGGTCATCGGCGCCTTCGCGATCACCAACGACATCGTCCTGATGGCGCTCGGCCTCGGCATCGGCGCCATGTACGTCCGCTCGCTCACGGTCTACCTGGTCCGCCAGGGCACCCTCGACGACTACGTCTACCTGGAGCACGGCGCGCACTACGCGATCGGTGCCCTCGCCGCCCTCCTCCTGGTCACCATCCAGTACGAGATCCACGAGGTCATCACCGGTTCCATCGGCGTCCTCCTGATCGCCTGGTCGTTCCTCTCCTCCGTGCGGCGCAACAAGCGGCTCGCGGCGAGCGAGGGACAGGGCAGCTCCGGAGAGAAGACCGAGGTCCCGTCCGGGGTCTGACACCGACCGATTCCCGCACCGGGCCGGCCGATTCCGCACCGCGGAGTGTGACGGCGGCCCCGGTGAGGAACGCTCTGTGCGGGGCGGCCGTCGAGGAGGAGTCCTCATGGCCGCCCCTTCGCCGTACGTATGGGGCACGAGGACACTTGGGGGCGGCATGTCCTTCTGGGACGGTCTGTGGCGAGGACGATCGATGGACTTCGATTCGGGCGGCGCCGCGACCAACTCCATCGAACTGACCAAGCGCAACCCGACGGTCTCGCTCAGCAAGCAGGGCGCGGCCACCGGCAATCTGCGCGTCAACCTCTCCTGGCAGATGCGCACGTCCGACTTCATGGGCAAGCAGCGCCGCCGCGGCGGCCTGCTGCGGCACCCGCTCAAGCTGTTCCAGCCCGACGTGGTCCAGGCCCACACCCAGGGCGTGGTCAACGTGGACCTCGACATCGGCTGCCTGTACGAGCTGATGGACGGCACCAAGGGGGTCGTGCAGCCGCTGGGAGGCTTCTTCGGCAGCCTCAACGCGCCGCCGTACGTGAAGCTGAGCGGCGACGACCGGTTCGGCTCGCCCTCCGGCGAGACGATCTACGTCAATCTCGACCACCGCGAGTCCATCAAGCGGCTGCTGGTCTTCGCGTACATCTACGACCAGACGCCCGCCTTCGACCGCACGCACGCCAAGGTCACGCTCTATCCCAGCAACGGGCCGAGGATCGAGATCGACCTGGACGAGCGCCAGCCGCAGGCCCGCTCGTGCGCCGTGGTGTCCGTCGAGAACGTCAAGGGCGAGCTGGTCGTGCGGCGCGAGGTGAAGTTCGTCTACGGCTTCCAGGCCGAGCTGGACCGGCTCTACGGCTGGGGACTCCAGTGGGGCCGGGGCTACAAGACCAAGGTCGGCTGAGCCCGAGCGCCCCGGGCGTCCGGGCCGGTCCTCCCCCGACCTCAGCGGGGCAGGAACTGCGGCCCCTGGGGAGGCAGCCGGAAATTCGGGTCGGGCAGGAAGGCCGCCGGCTGCGGATAGCCGTACGAGGGAGCCGGCGCCGGTGGCGGTCCGCCCAGCGGCGCCGGATGCGTGGGAGCCGCCGGAGGGTAGCCGTACGCGGGCTGGGGCGCCGGGTACCGGGGCGGCTCCGGGGGATGGCCGTAGGAGGGCTGCGGGGACGGCCGCGGGCCGGGGTGGGCCGCGGCCGGCCGGGGCAGCGGCTGCGCGACCGAGGGCGGCGGCTGGACCAGGGACGGCTGCGGCTGCGGCGCGCTCTGCTGGGGCGGCAGCGGGAAGTACGCCGCGGGCGCGGCGGGCACGGCCGCGGTGGGCGCCGTCGCGCCGGAGTCCGTGTCGTCCACGGAGATCCCGAAGTCGGAGGCGAGTCCCTCCAGGCCGTTGGAGTAGCCCTCGCCGAGCGCCCGGAACTTCCAGCCCTCGCCGCGGCGGTACAGCTCTCCGCAGATCAGCGCGGTCTCCTCGCCGGTCTGCGGGGTGATGTCGAAGTAGGCGAGCGGCTCGCCCTCGGTGACCGCGGCGTCGTACAGGAGGATGCGCAGCGACGGCACGTGCTCGAAGGCGACGCCCTCCGCGGAGGCGGCCAGCAGGACGCGGCTCACGCCGGCCTCCATACCGGCCAGATCCGCCTGGATCGTGTCGGTCAGGCCCTCGGCGGCCCGCTTCTTGCCGAGCCGCCAGACCGTGCCGCCGGGGTGGCGCGGCTGGTTGTAGAAGACGAAGTCCTCGTCCGAGCGCACCCTGCCGTCGCCGCCGAGGAGCAGCGCCGACGCGTCGACGTCGGGCACGCCGTGGCCGGGGGTCCAGCGCAGCACGGCGCGGACCGCCGAGGCCTCCAGAGGGACGTTGGACCCCTTCAACATCGCGTGCGTCATGCGGTCATCCTGCCTTCCCCCGCACGGGCGGGACAACGCGGGGGCTTTCCCGGTCCCGACCGCGTCGACAGACCCCTGACCTGCGGGTGGTGCGAGCGTGCGACGGTTGTGTGGTGAGGGTGTGCGACATGGCCGGGTTACCTGAAGTTCATGCCCGGAGGGAACCCCCGGCACCCGTCCCTACGTACTATTACCGGCCACATCACAACGGTCCATGCCGACGAAACAGGCGATAACGGCGGAAAAAGGGAATCTCATGCGTCATTTCGGGCACATCGCCCCAGAGGTGCGACAGCGCATCTTCCACCGGGAGCCCTGTGCCTTCGGCGCGGACTCCCCGCCCCACCTGCTCGCATCCGCGCTCGGCGCCACGCTCTACAGCCCGGCCACCCGCCCCCGCCTCGCCGACGACATCCTGAAGCAGGCCGGCCGCGGCGTGACCTCCATGGTGATCTGCCTGGAGGACTCCATCGACGACTCCGAGGTGGCCGACGCCGAGGAGAACCTCGTCCGGCACTTCTCCGACCTGGCGGAACGCGGTCAGGAACCCCCGCTGCTGTTCATCCGGGTCCGGGCCGCCGAGCAGATCCCCGACCTGACCCGAAGGCTCGGACCGAGCCTTCGGCTGTTGTCCGGATTCGTCCTGCCGAAGTTCACCGAGGAGCGCGGGGTTCCGTTCCTGGAGGCCATCGTCGCCGCCGAGGCGGACGGGGGGCGCCGGCTCTTCGCCATGCCGGTCCTGGAGTCGCCCGAGCTGCTGCACCTGGAGAGCCGCGCCGAGACCCTCGCCGGGATCGCCCGCACCGTCGACAAGTACCGCGACCGGGTGCTCGCGCTGCGCCTCGGCGTCACCGACTTCTGCTCGGCCTACGGACTGCGCAGACCGCCGGACATGACCGCCTACGACGTGCGGATCGTGGCCTCCGTCATCGCGGACGTGGTGAACGTTCTCGGCAGGGCCGACGGCACCGGCTTCACCGTGACCGGGCCCGTGTGGGAGTACTTCCGCGCCCAGGAGCGCATGTTCAAGCCGCAGCTGCGCCGCAGCCCCTTCCTGGCGGGCCGCGCCGAGGAACTGCGGCAGGCCCTGATCGAGCACGACATGGACGGCCTGCTGCGCGAGATCGAGCTGGACCGCGCCAACGGCCTGCTCGGCAAGACCTGCATCCACCCCTCGCACGTGCTGCCCGTGCACGCCCTGTCCGTCGTCAGCCACGAGGAGTTCAGCGACGCCGAGGACATCCTGCGCCCGGAGCGCGGTGGCGGCGGCGTCCTGCGCTCCTCGTACACGAACAAGATGAACGAGGTGAAGCCGCACCGCGCCTGGGCCGAGCGGACCCTGCGGCGGGCCGAGGTCTTCGGCGTCGCCAGGGAGGACATCGGCTTCGTGGAGCTGCTCACCGCCGGGTTGCCCGGCTGATGAACGTGAGGAACATGACGTACGTGAGACAAGACGCGGTGTGGTCGGGGAGCTGGGTCGCCGAACGGCTCGGGGTCGATCTCGACGGCGACGAGGCGCTGCCCGGCCTGCTCGGCCTCGCGCTGCGCCGCAACCCCAAGCGGGCGCACCTCCTGGTGTCCAACGTGCTCGGCAAGCACGTGCCCCAGCACCCTTCGGTCGTGTACGCGGCCGGGCACGACCTCGGGGTCCGGGTGCGGGCCCTGCTCGGCGACGACGAGGCCGGGCGGGCCGTCGTCCTCGGCTACGCGGAGACCGCGACCGGCCTCGGCCACGCCGTCGCCGACGGTCTCGCCCTCGCGCCCTACCTGCACTCCACCCGGCGCCCCGTCGAGGGCGTCGCGCGCGCGGGCGGCTTCGAGGAGGCCCACTCGCACGCCACCTCGCACCTGCTCCTGCCCGAGGACCCCCGCCTGCTCGCCGGGGACGGCCCGCTGGTCCTGGTCGACGACGAGTTCTCCACCGGCAACACCGTCCTGAACACCATCCGCGACCTGCACGGGAGCTTCCCGCGCGAGCGGTACGTGATCGTGGCGCTGGTCGACATGCGCTCGCCGGACGACCAGGGCCGCCTCGCCGCCTTCGCCGACGAGATAGGGGCCCGCGTCGACCTGGTCGCCCTGGCGTCCGGGACCGTGCGGCTGCCCGACGACGTCCTGGAGAAGGGGCGGCGCCTGGTCGCCGAGCACGAGACGGACCCCGCCCCGCCGCCCCCGCGCGAAGAGCGCGGCACGGTCTCCCGCGTCGAGCTGGACTGGCCGGCCGGAGTGCCCGACGGCGGGCGGCACGGCTTCACGCCCGCCCACCGGGAGCGGCTGCGCGCGGCGCTGCCCGGCATGGCCGAGCGGATCGCGCGGGCCCTGCCGGACGGCGCGCGCCGCGTTCTCGTCCTCGGTTTCGAGGAGCTGATGTACGCGCCGCTCGCCCTCGGCGTGGAGCTGGAGCGGCAGGTGGGGGCCGAGGTGCGGTACTCCACCACGACCCGCTCGCCCGTCCTCGCTGTGGACGACCCCGGCTACGCGATACGCACCCGCCTGGTCTTCCCCGCGCACGACGCGCCCGCCGACGGGGCCGGACCACGGTTCGCCTACAACGTCGCGGGCGGCGGCTTCGACGCGGTCGTCGCGGTGGTGGACTCCGTCGCGGACACCCCGTCACTGCACGCCGCCGACGGCCTGTTGGCGCAGCTCTCCGCGCACACCGCACAGGTGCTGCTGGCCGTCGTCCCCTCGTACGTCCCCTCCCGCGTCGCCGCGACGCGGGACGCGGACGTCCCCGAAAGGTCCCCCATGCTCCCCGAGCCGCTCCGTGGCCCCGCCTTCTCCTCGTACGCGCCCGACGACGTGGGCTGGCTGCTCCAGGACCTCTCGGGCGTGACGCTCGAAGCGCCCACCGAGGAGCGCGAGGAGGCGATCCAGAGCGGTGGCGCGCACTACGCCGAGTCGCTGCCGGTCGAATACCAGCCGAGCGAGCGCTACCAGGACCTGTTCCGTGCCGCGCTCGACACCTCCGCCGCCCGCATCGCCCAGGCCGTCGGCACCGTCACCGACATCGTCCTCGCCGAGCGGCCGCCCCGCCCCGTCCTCGTGTCGCTGGCCCGCGCCGGCACGCCCGTCGGCGTCCTGATGCGCCGCTGGGCCGCCCACCGGCACGGGATCGACCTGCCGCACTACGCGGTCTCCATCGTGCGCGGCCGCGGCATCGACGCCAACGCGCTGCGCTGGCTCGCCGCCCATCACGACCCCGCCGACATCGTCTTCGTCGACGGCTGGACCGGCAAGGGCGCGATCACCCGCGAACTCGCCGACGCCATCAGGGAGTTCGAGGCAGACGGCGGCGCGGTGGGCTTCCGCCCCGAGATCGCGGTGCTGGCCGACCCCGGCTCGTGCGTGCGCACCCACGGCACCCGCGAGGACTTCCTCATCCCCTCCGCCTGCCTCAACTCCACGGTGTCCGGCCTGATCTCGCGCACCGTGCTGCGCGCGGACCTGGTCGGCCCGGACGACTTCCACGGCGCGAAGTTCTACCGCGAACTGGCGGACGCCGATGTGTCCGGACACTTCGTCGACACGGTCGCCGCCCACTTCGACGCGGTCGCCGGCGCGGTGGACGTCCAGGTCAAGGACGCGCTGTCCGCCGACAGGGCGCCGACCTGGGAGGGCTGGGCCGCCGTGGAGCGCATCAGCGAGGAGTACGGCATCCACGACGTGAACCTCGTCAAGCCGGGCGTCGGCGAGACGACCCGGGTGCTGCTGCGCCGCGTCCCCTGGAAGATCCTGGCCCGCACCGGAGCGGGGGCGGACCTCGACCACATCCGGCTGCTCGCCGAACAGCGGGGCGTACCCGTCGAGGAGGTCGGTGAACTCCCGTACAGCTGTGTGGGGTTGATCCACCCCAAGTACACGCGCGGCGCGACCGGCGCGGACGGCAGGGCGGTGGCGTCCCAGTGACCCGACTCGTCGCCAGCGACCTCGACCGCACCCTCATCTACTCCGCCGCAGCCCTCGGCCTGACCATGCCCGACGCCGAGGCGCCGCGCCTGCTCTGCGTCGAGGTGTACGAGGGCAGGCCGCTCTCCTACCTCACCGAGACCGCCGCCGGCCTCCTCGAGGAACTGGGCCGCGGCACGGTCTTCGTGCCGACCACGACCCGCACCCGCGAACAGTACGGCCGCATCCATCTCCCGGGCCCGCCCCCGCGCTTCGCGATCTGCGCCAACGGCGGGCACATCCTGGTCGACGGCGCCCCTGACCCCGAGTGGCGTGCGCGGGTGGCGCGCCGCCTGGCCGACGAGTGCGCCTCGCTCGACGAGGTCCGCGCGCACCTCGTGCGCACCGCCGACCCCGCCTGGCTCCTCAAGGAACGCGTCGCCGAGGACCTCTTCGCGTACCTCGTCGTCGAGCGCTCGATCCTGCCCGAGGGCTGGGTCAAGGAGCTGGGGGAGTGGGCCCTGGCCCGCGGCTGGACCGTCTCGCTCCAGGGCCGCAAGATCTACGCCGTGCCGCAGCCGCTCACCAAGAGCGCGGCGGTCCGGGAGGTCGCGCGGCGGATCGGCGCGGACGAGATCCTCACCGCCGGCGACTCGCTGCTCGACACCGACCTGCTGCTCGCCGGCGACCGCTCCTGGCGCCCCGGCCACGGCGAACTGGCCGACACCGGATTCGTCGCGCCGGGCCTGACGGTGCTGCCGCAGCGCGGGATCGCGGCGGGGGAGGAGATCCTGCGGGCATTCCTCGGGGCGGGGAAGCCCGGTTAGCCTGTGCGCATGCCTCGATACGAGTACCGGTGCCGGTCCTGCGGCGACACGTTCGAACTGAGCCGTCCGATGGCGGAGTCCGCCGATCCCGCGGTGTGCCCTGTCGGGCATGAGGACACGGTGAAGCTGTTGTCGACCGTGGCCGTCGGAGGGTCCTCCTCGGCCTCCGCGCCCGCGTCCGCGCCTCGCGGGGGCGGCGGGGGCGGGGGCTGCTGCGGTGGGGGCTGCTGCGGCTGAGGGGGCCTGAGGGCTGGCTGCGGCTGTCCGGGGGCGCCCCTACGAGGGTCCGAGGGAGCCCCTGTGCGGGCACGTGCGGGTGCGTGAGGGTGCGTGTCCCTTATGGGTCTTATGGGCGCGTGTCCCTCACGCGCCGTGGCCGCGCTCCTCGCGGATCTGCGTGACCACGCGGGCCACCGTGGCGCGGACCGCCTCCGTCTCGGTCAGGAAGTGCCAGTAGTCGGGGTGGCGGCCCTCCAGGGACGCCACCGCGCGGTCGAGGCGGGCCACCGAGTCGTCCAGTGGGCGGGCGTGGCGCGGCTCGGGGGTCTGGCGGCCCGCCATGGCCAGTCGCTGGGCGTCGCGGATCGCGAACCGGGTCCGCTCGATCTCCTGCTGGGGGTCCTTCGCCACGGCGTTGAGCCGCTGGAGCCGGTCACCGGCGGCGGAGACCGCCTCGTCCGTGGAGTTCAGCAGGGCCCGGACCGTGGAGAGCAGCGCCGTGGCGTCCGGCCAGCGCTGCTCCTCGCGGGCCTGACGGGCCTCCGTCAGCTTGGCCTCCGCCTGGTGCACGCTCTGCGCCGCCTGCTCGGGCACGTGCTGGAGGTCCTGCCAGCAGGCCAGCGTGAACCGCCGGCGCAGCTCGCTGAGGATCGGCTCGACCTGGCCGCTGCGGGTGGTCAGCGCCTGCGCGCGGGTACGCAGGGACACCAGCCGCCGGTCGATCTCGGCGGCGCGCTCGGGCAGCCGCTCGGCCTCGGCGCGCACGGCCTCGGCGTCGCGCAGCACGCGGTCGGCGCGCTGCAGGGTCTCCGGTACGCCGTGCCGGCCAGCGCCCTGGTTGAGCTTGGTCAGCTCGGGGCCGAGGGCGGCGAGGCGGGCGGCCAGGTCGTCGGCCTTCAGGCCCGCGGCCCGCACCGCGTCCAGGGCGTTGCTCGCGGCGAGCAGCGTCTGGCGGGCCCGCTCGACGGCGGGGGCGAGGCGGGCCAGTTGGGTCTCCGCCTTGTCCAGCAGCGGGCCGAGCCCCTGCTGGAAGCGGTCCAGGTCGGCGCGGACCTGGGTCAGCTCGTCCGTGGCCCGCGTCAGCTCGGCCCGGGCCCGGGACGCCACCGAGGCCTCCAGATCGTCCCGGTCGAGGTCGTGGGCGTCCACCGCGCTGATGTACCGGCCGCTGGCCTCGTCGATGCGGCGGCCGATCGCCGCGAAGTCGGAGACGGCGCGCTGAGCGGCGGGCGAGGAGTCGACCGCGGTGATCGTCTCGATGGAGATCCGCAGATCGCGCTGGGCGGTGTCCAGTTCGTAGAAGGCGGCGGCCGCGGCGTCCTTCGCGGCCTGCGCCTCGGCCCGCTCGCTCTCGCCGCGCCCGCCGAACCACCGGCGCGTGCCGCCGCCCGCGAACGCGGCCGGGGCGATGAGGGCGAGCAGCGGCAGGGGCAGCAGGGCGAGGGCGAGAACGTCCCGCAGAGCTCCGCGGGCGCCACCACGGGGGGCACGGGGGGCACGGGGGCATACGCTCCCGCCACTCAAGCCGACGCCCTCCCTGGACCCGCTCCCGCTCCCGCTCCCGCTCTCGGTCTCCGATCCGTCCGGTGTGTACGGCTGCCAAGGTGTCGCCGTCACTATCCCTCTCCCGTGCTGTTCCGCCCTGTCCGCCCTGCCCCGGTGTCACATTCTCCCACCGGTGAGGGACGAACACACGGGCCGATCAGTTCGCGGCGCGCGCGATGGGCCCGCGGCCTTCGCGACGGGCGGACGGGTTTGCGGGGCACCGCCTGCGGCAAGGTAGGCTGTCCACTCGTCCCGGGCGCGTAGCTCAGGGGTAGAGCGCCTCCCTTACAAGGAGGATGTCGGCGGTTCGAAACCGTCCGCGCCCACCGGGAAGTACGGAAGCAGGCAAAGCCTGCCTCGGGGCCCCTCGACCGCGATCGGTCGGGGGGCCTTTTCGCGTCTGCCTGGAGATCTCGCGCCTACCGCGGCAGCAGCCTTGCCGGGGTAATCGGACGGGCCCGCTCGAACAGGTCACGGGCCGCATGGTTCTTCATGAACGGTCGGATGCGGCTGTGCATGGTCCGGATACGCTCGTCCGCCCGCCCGGATTGCAGGCTTGGATAATCCTCCAAGGCGAGAGTCCAGGTCCGGCAGGCGGCTTCAAGGTGCCCTCGTTCGAGTTGCCTTTCGGCGAGGGTGCAGCGATGCCGGACCCTGGCACGGCGATAGATGCTCTGCCGAATCCGGTCCGACTGTTCCATGGCTTCGATCGACCCGGCGACGTCGCCGAGTTCATAGCGCACTTGGCTCGTGTGATAGAGCAGCGACGACGGGTCGTAGGAACCGAAGGCCTTTGATTGCGACTCTGCCTTTTCCATGGCCACTTCGGCTTCCCGTAGGTACCGCTGTGCCTGCACCCGCTCGCCTGTCTGCGCTGCCGCATGGGCTTGCTGCCCGACGAGAAAGGCGCGCATGCGCGGGCCGGCTTGCGGTGCGGCAGCCGCTGCGGCGTCCGCGAGACGCATCGCTTGGGCGCCGTGCCCCAAATCGACCGCCTGAACACTCATCCCTCGGAGGGTGGTGCAGAACGTCAAATGATCCTCAGAGGCCCCGGCGAGTTCAAGTGCCTTCAGGTAATACCGCTGGGCCAGTCCGTGAAGCCCCTCGTCCACCGCCATATAGCCCGTGAGATAACAGAGATCCGAGACCGCGCCCATCATCGCTTTGCGGACGGATTGAGGTGCTTCCATCCGGAGATAGGGAGCCGCCGTGTTAGCCAGGAACGCGGCAGCCATGGGCCGGGCCGCGCGCCCCCCGAACTGGTCATCCAGTTCAGAGATCCGCTCGGTCATGGCGGAAACGGCTTGGACGTCAGCCATCCCTATGCGCTGGACATCGTTCTTCTGGACGGCTTCCATCCTGCCGACGACGTCCGGCCAATTCGGGACGGTCAGCGCAACGGAGAAGAGACCGACCCCGAGAACGCTCCTGCGGGACGGGTCCATGTCTTGCCTCCCCAGGTCCAACAACCCCTCCACCGTACTGGGATGCGTGAGGTGCCGATCGGCGGGAGCCGGGAACCCGGCCTCACTGTGCGTCACCGGGCGCCGCAACCGGCGTGCGAGCGCTTCCAGGATCAGCGGGCGCACATCCTCTTTCGGCAGGTGTCCTTTGAGCCACTGATGAACCGAGGGCTCTCGGTACCGGAGGGGTGTCCCGCGCTCCGTGCCCAAGCGGTTGATCTCCTGCGCGAACTGCCTCAGCGTCCACCCGCTTTCCCGGTGCAGCCGCTCAAGCCCCGCGTTCGGTTCGGGATTGCCCACCGGTCCTCAACTCCCGCACTGTGAAGGTCGCTTAAAGCTCTTAAGGTCTGCTCTCTGCCGCCACGGAACCGCTGTGTGTAGTGGCACGGTTACCTGGTGCGAACAGAGAAGCCCGCAAGGGACGCCGCCACAGCGAAGGGCCCCCGATATGGATCATCACCCCGCCCACGAGACTGATGACCTGGCCGAGTTGGTCGCCCTGATACAGGCGGGCGGGTTCTGGCGTCTCGCGCCGGAGTGGGTGCCTCGAAGCGGTTACGTGATGCCCACCCGGCCGGTCCTGCTCGCAGTCCGTGACGGTCTGGAGCGAGAGGGGCCGCTGTGAACACCCCTGAGAACCCCCGTGAGCACCCGCGTGTGTGGGAGCCGGGGGAAGCCGTCCAGGACGCGCGGACGGGTCGTGCGGGGCGCCCGGGCATGGTGAGCCGTCGGCCCGAGCCGTACGGGAACACCGGTCTCGTTGTCGGGCTCAAGGTGTACGAGTCCTCACACGACATGGTGGGCGTGATCGCCGGGTTCGCCCCCGGCGGGATCGTTCGCCTCATCCGGCCGACCGGCTACGCCTGGTCGTCCCCCTGGACCCGGGTGCGCCCCGCCACCGACCGCGAGAAGCGCCAGCTTGCCGCCCTCGCCAAGCTCCACCGCACGCGTTGCACGGGTCTCGCCGTATAGGCCGGCTCGCAGCACAACCTACGAACTCCCCGTCCAACCAGGGAAGCAATGGGCGGGTCGGCAAGTGCAGCAATTCCCGATCGCAGGAGGAGACCACACCATGACCACCGCACTGCAGACGCGGACCCGCGATCCGCGCAACATCCTGAATATGCTCGAATCCCGGGTGCCCCACCTGGTCGCCGGCGTGGGCGTGCCCGACCTCTGGGAGCGTGAGGTCCAGCTTCTGCTGCGTGACAGCGTCGCCGTCCGGAGCCTCACCGAACGCATTCTGGGCCAGGGCATCGCGTACCTGGTCACCGCCATGGAGAACCCCGGCGTGGACATGGGCGTCGGGTACACCGTCGATATCGGCGTGCACCAGCTGATCCTGGACACGCCGCTCTACTTCGCGCTCTGCGAGGAGTACAACGGCGGGAACTACAAGCACCACGCCCCGCTCATCGAGCGGCGGCGCGACGGCACGGTGACGCGCACCGCCGAACTGATCCGGCGGAACGGATTCACGGTCGACGGCGAGCTGTGGTCGGTCGACGCGTCCGACTGCTCCCCGTGCGACAACAAGGTTCCCGACAGCCACTGAACCGGCACTAGAGTGCCTGCCCCCGCCCTCCCCCCCCGAGGACGGGGGCGCCGCCGCGCTCCCCACCACACAGCGAGGAAGCCCGTTGCCCGCACAACACGACATCGACGCCGAACGCGAACTCTGGGACACCTTCGCCGAGAGCACGAAAAACAAGGTGTTCGAGTCCGATCCGGCGTTCTGCTGGACCCAGTACTCCGGCCACGGTCCGGGGCCCGAACTCCTCGGCACGCCGACAACAGCCCTCGAAATCGGATGTGGCACCGGGCGAGCACTGGCCTACCTGGCACAGCGGGGGGTCAAGGTGACCGGCTTGGATCTCTCGCCCGTCATGGTCGCCCATACCGCCGAACGCTGGGGGCCGCTGGGGGCACAACTCGTGTGCGGTGAAGTCCTGGACCATCTCCGGAAAAGCACCGAGACGTACGACGCCATCTATTCCATCTTCGGCGCCGTCTGGTTCACCGACCCGGCCAAGCTGCTGCCGCTCGTCGCGCAGCGACTCGCCCCCGGTGGAGTCTTCGCGTTCTCCCACCCGCCCGCCATCCCCGGGGCGTACGGCCCCCAGGGCATGTACAAGGGCGGGTTCGCGGGAAAGGCCATGTACACGTACCGGTACGGCTACACGCCCCGCAGGTGGACCGGCTTCCTGCGCAAAGCCGGTTTTGCCGACCCTGACGTGCAGATCCTCGACGCCCCCACGCCCGGCCACATCGGCACCCTGATCGCTCGCGCCACAAAGCCGCTGTAAGTCCCCCAAGTGGCGCCCTCCGTTTGACAGACGGACGATGGAGTGAAAGGGGCGGCCCGAGTGGAGGAGGAGATCGTCATGATGGAGGTCAAGACGGTCGAGAAGCCGGATGAGCGGCGCGATTTTCCGCGGGGGCATCTGGAAGCCGTCCATCTCACGGGGCTGGATTTCGCCGTGGGCACCTTCGAGCCCGGCTGGCGCTGGTCGGAGTCCGTGGCCCCGCTCGCGGGCACCGAGAGCTGTCAGATCCACCACAACGGCTACGTCGTCGAGGGGCGGATGCATCTGCGCATGGACGACGGGGCCGAGAGCGAGGTCGGACCCGGAGACGTCTTCGTGTGCTCGCCCGGTCACGACGCCTGGGTCGTCGGCGACGAAGCGGTCGTCCTGTACGACTTCGCCGGCGGCATGGCACAGGACTACGCGCGAGCGGCGGAGGGATAAATCCACGGTTCTCGGCCGTGAGTCGTGAGTTGTTGGGGGCGTCATGTCAGCTCGGCAACCTCCCCCGCCCCCGGACTGGGGGCGGCGGCCCGGTCCCGCGTACCGGTGGCCAACGAAACGGCCACCGGTACGCGGGAGGCGGCCGGGCAGGTGACCTGCCGGATCATCGACGTTACGCGTTACGCCGCCGCCCCCTAGCTTGCGGGCCCGGGCTCGTCCGGCGCCTCGTGGGCGTGTTTGAGGGCGGCCCGCGCCGCGACCGCGTCGGGGCCGGACAGCTGTTGCCAGTAGCGGTGGCAGGTCACGGAGACCGCCAACTCCCGCTCCCGCGCCCGCAGTTTCTCCACCTCGGCCTGTTCCTCCGACGTCCAGCCGGGGGAGGCGGACCGTTCCACGCTGCGCCAGCCGCCGGTGTCGCTGAAGCCGTCGTGGGGCGCGACCGACCAGGGGAGCCGTTTGAGCAGCGCGAGAAGCTCCGAGCGGACCTGGTGCAGTTCCTCCTGACCGGCGAGGAGGTCACTCGGGAAGTCACGGGCGGAAGGGGATGCGGGCACGAGGAGAATGGTACTCCTGTTCGAATTTGTTGTGCGAGTGACACCCGGGTCATGCCGGAGTTCGCCCCATCCGGGCGTATGGAGGCCGGGGGAGCACGGTGGCAAGCTGGAGGCATGTGCCGAAGCATCAAGACGCTCCGCCCGCCCGCCATCCCCGAGGACGCCACCGAGGAGGAGATCCGGGCCGCCGCGCTTCAGTACGTGCGCAAGGTGTCCGGGTTCCGCGCCCCGGCCGCGCACAACCGCGAGGTCTTCGACCGCGCCGTCGAAGCCGTCGCCGAGGCGACCGCGCACCTGCTGGACGACCTGGAGGTACGCGGCGCCCGCGCCTCGTAGAGCGGGGATCGGCCGGTCGTCGTCCGGGCCCGCGCCTAGTAGAGCGGGGGTCAGCCTGCCGTCCCCGGCGCCCGCGCCTCGGGAGCGAGGGGTCAGCTGGCCGTCGCCCGGTCCCGGCGCCTCATAAGTGGGGTCAACCTGCCGTCGCTCGGCCCGCGCGCCCCGTAAATGGAGGCCGGCCGGCCGCCGCCCGGGACTCGCACCTCATAGGCGGGAGTCAGCCGGTCGTCATCCGGGCCCGCGCCTTGTAGACCGGGGGTCAGCCAGCTCTCGCCGGGGCCCGCACATCATGGGCGGCGCCAGTCACCCCTCGCCCCGGCCCGTGCCTAAGTCGGCGAGGGTCAGACCGCCCTCGTCCGGGGGCGGCGGACCAGGAACGCCGCTGCCGCGCCCGCCGCGAAGAGCGGCAGCAGTGAGACGCCCGTGGCCAGCCAGGTCGCGCCGAGCCACTGGCCGCCGAAGTAGCCGAGCGCCACGCTGTAACCGGCCCAGGCCAGACCCGCGAGCGCCGACCAGGGCAGGAACTCGCGCAGCCTGCGATGGGCCGCGCCCGCGCCGAGCGAGACGATCGAGCGGCCCGCCGGGGCGAAGCGCGCGAGGACGACGAGCGCGCCGCCGCCCCGCGAGAGCGCCGCGCCGAGACGTTCCTGCGCGCTGGTCAGCCGGCGGGAGCGGGCGATGGCGCGGTCGAGGCGCTCGCCGCCCCGCCAGGCGAGGCGGAAGGCGGCCATGTCACCGAGCACCGAGGCCGTGGCGGCGCTGAGCGTCAGCAGCAGGATGTCCGGGACGTTGTGCGGCACACGACCCGTGCCCGCGGCGGCCGCGGCGGTGGCCGACATGATGACGAGGACGCCGCTCGGCAGGACCGGCACGAACACGTCGAACAGGACGGACAGGGCCACGACCGCGTAGATCCATGGACTGCCGGTCAGCGCCCCCACACTCTCGACAAGCACCACAACTCCCCGTGACTCCCCGATCGGCAGCGCGTTGCCGCTGTGTCCCGGGGAAACGGCAGGGGCGGCCTGATGACAGCTGTACAGCGTACGCCGCACACCGTGCCGTAGATCCACTGGGGGCCCGGGTATCCGCCGCATCACGTTCACCCGGCTGCCCCCTCCGGCGGGGCGCGCGGCCTCGGAATCCCGTACGAACGAGGCAGGACGAAGGTGGCCGCGCGATTCCACCCACGGCAGGCGCGAACGACAGGAGTTAGTGATGGTGGCAGCGACACTGGTCGGCGCCGTGGCGGCGGCGGTACTGGCCGCGGGCGGCCTCGGCGGCGGCGGAGCCACATCCCACGAGGTGTTGGCGGAGGGGCGGTTCGCGCCGCCCACGGCGTTCATCCCCTCGCCCGCGGTCACCTACGACATGCGGCTGGTGCCCGCGGCGTCCTGGATCCTGGTGCGTCAGCACGGCGACGAGCGCGGAACGACCGTCACGCTGCGGGTCAGGGGACTGAAGCCGGGACACGCGTACGGCGTCCATGTGCACCGCAAGCCGTGCGGCGCGCGCCCGGAGGCCTCCGGCGGCCACTACCAGCATCGCGTGGACCCGGTGCAGCCGTCGAAGGACCCCGCCTATCTCAACCCGCGCAACGAGGTGTGGCTGGATTTCACCGCCAAGGCGGACGGCACCGGTTCGGCACGCGCGCACCACCGCTGGGGCTTCCGGCCGGGCGAGGCGGCCTCCGTGGTCCTGCACCGCGAGCAGGGCGGCGCGGGCGACCGCCTGGCCTGCTTCACGGTGCCGTTCGAGCCGCGCTAGCACCCTCTCGTACGTAGGGACGGACGTGTACAGGCGTACGAGAGGGTGCTGGCGGTCGGGAGAGGCTCAGGCCGCGATGGGTGCCGGCTCCGAGGGCTTGTCGTCCTCGCGGGCGCCGCGCGCGGCGAGGAGCCGGTCCAGGCCGAACGCGCCGGAGCCGGTGAAGACGAGGAGCAGCATCGCCCAGCAGAAGATCGCCGAGGCCTCGCCGCCGTTCTCCATGGGCCACAGGGCCTCCGGCTGGTGGACCTTGAAGTAGGCGTAGGCCATCGAGCCGGACGAGATGAACGCCGCGGCGCGGGTGCCGAGGCCGAGCAGGACCAGGCCGCCGCCGACGAGCTGGATCACGGCCGCGTACCAGCCGGGCCAGGTGCCGGCGTCGACGGTGCTGCCGTCGCCGCCCGCGCCGCCGAGGACGCCGAAGAGGGAGGCGGCGCCGTGGCAGGCGAAGAGCAGGCCGATCACGATGCGGAACAGCCCGAGGGCGTAGGGCTGGGCTCTGTTGAGGTGTTCGGTCATGGCAGGGGACTCCTTCGGTTGGGGACGGGAACCGAGCGGAGGCCCAAGATTAGGGGTACCTAATTAGTGCTTGCAAGTTCAACATTTGGTCAGCCTGGGACTCCGGGGATTCCGCTTCGGGGGCCGGCCGCGGTTGTCCGCCTTCGGGAAGGGCCGCGCCGGCGTCCTCGGCGGCGGCGCGCAGCGCGGCCCGGGCCACCGCGTCCGCGTCCGACAGCGTGACCGAGTCGACCCCGGGCCGGGCGCCGGCCGCCGTCACCCAGTGCACCCCTTCGGTGGGCACGCCGAACGCGAAACGCCGCGTGTGGACCCGCCCCTGACGGTCGATCAGGTGGTAGGGGCGCGGTGTCACGTCCAGGCCCCCGGTCTCGTAGCCGTCGACCACATGGGGGCGGCACCGGCCCGCTTCGAGGAGGTCGCGCAGCAACTCGTCGGCGGTGCGGCGCACGTCCGGCTCGGGCAGCCGGGCCTCGATCAGTGTGGTGACGCGCACATCGGAACCCGGCACGTCCGGCGAGTACGCGAGGAACGCGCCGCCGTCGGGCCGCACGGCCAGGCGCGGGCCGAGCACGTCCAGGACGCCCGCCTCGACGAGCGCCGCCATCTCCTCGATGCGGCGGCGCGGCGGGCCGATGGAGAGGAAGGCGTTGAGCGGCGTGTACCAGCGGTCCAGGTGCGCGCGGCGGGAGGCGCCGGACAGGCCGCCGTGGTCGACGATCCTGCGCAGTTCGTTGCGCAGGTCGCGCAGGACGTCGAGCGCGGCCTTCACCGGGCCCGCGACATTGCCGAGCGCGGCCTGCGCGGCGTCCTCGCGCAGATGGGCGAGGAGCCAGCTCCGGTGCTCCTGGGGGGTGACGAAGGGCCGGTCGGGGTGCGGCCGCGAGAGCCGGTCCCAGGACCAGCGGTCGGCCTCGGCGATGCCCGCCGCGTCCAGCAGCGCGGCCTCCTGGGGGCTGCGGTGGGCGGTGGCGAGAAACCTCCCCCGGAACTCCTCGGGGTCACCGCCCCGCGCGGCGATCAGCGCCGCGTAGTGGACCGTCTCCACCTCCTTCGCGACCAGGGGCCATATCTCGTCCAGGAAGTCGGGGGCGTCACCGCTGTCCGCGCGCTTGCGGAAGCCGGCTATGACGTCGTCGGTGAGGACGGCCGGCTCGTGCCGCCCGTAGGGGCCCTTCGCGTTGTCCCCGCGCGCCTGGTACGGAACGCCGCGCCGCGAGCCCGCGTACAGCCGCGGCTCCCGACCGGAGGGCTCATAGCGCAGGGCGCCGTCGGGGGTGCGGGTGTAGCGGCCGCCGCGACCGCCGGTCAACAGCGCCATGTGGTCGAAGAAGTTGAGGCCGAGGCCGCGCAGCAGGACGGGCTCGCCGGGGGCGATCGCCGTCAGGTCGAGGTCGGCGGGGTTGGCGGGCGCGAAGTGGCGCAGGCCGTGCGCGGCGGCGTGCCCGGCCAGGCGCTCCTCCTCGCGGTCGGCGCGGGTGGGCAGATGACCCTGGGCGAGGACGACGGCCGAAAGGCCGGTCAGCTCGCGGCCGTCGTCCAGTACGAGGTGCTGCGTGCCGTCGGCGGCGGTCTCGTCGAGGCGCACGGCGCGCGCCGCGTGGACCTGCACGCGGACCGGCCCCGGGGCGCCGCGCACCGTCTCGGCGAAGACCCACTCGAGGTAGCGGCCGTAGCAGGCGCGGCTCGGGTAGTCGTCGGGCCCGAGCCCCGGGACGCGGCCGGCCGCCGCCCACTCGTACAGGCTCGGTCCCGGCCGGATCGGGCCCGAGCAGTCCACGCTCTCGTCGGTGAAGAGGGTCACCTGCGAGGCGACGGTGTTCATCAGGAGCGTCTCGGGCTGCGCCGTCCGCCAGACCTGCCCGGCGCCCGGCGGCGCGGGGTCCACGACGTGCACCGTCAGCCGTGTCCCCGGGGCGAGGAGCTCGCCCGCCGAGGCGCAGAGCCGTTCGAGCACGCTGGTGCCGCGGGGGCCCGCGCCGACCAGGGCGAGGGCGACGGTCGCCTTCGGTGCGGGCGGACGTGGCGCGGACGGTCGCGGCACGGGCAGAGATGCGGACAAAGGCGTGACTCCCGGTGCATAGAGAACGCTTGGTGAACGCTGGAAGCGGATGGTCCGCCTCATCATGCCGCCGTGACCCCGGATGCCGAACCCCGCACGGAGGATCCGTCGGAGGGTGTGGGGTGTGTCACGTGGGGCGCGAGGGGCTCGCCGGGTGAGCCCGGCGAGATCCGAAACATGCCCTAGGGCGTGTCCGCAAAGTCAGGGCAGCCAGACCAGTAGGCAGGCGAGGGTGACCATGGCTTCGTAGTGGCGGGCGCGTTTGTCGTAACGCGTGGCCAGGGCCTTGTGGTGCTTGAGCCTGTTGAAGCAGCGCTCGACGACATTGCGGCGCCGGTAAGCGGCCCGGTCGAGCCGGCAGAGGCTCTCGCCTCGGCGGAGGCGGCCGTTGATCTGGTCGATCCGCTCGGGGATCGCCGCCTTGATGCCGCGTCTGCGCAGGTAGGAGCGGATCTTCACGGACGAGTAGCCCTTGTCGGCAACGACCCGCTCCGGCCGGGTCCTGGGCCGGCCGGGCCCGCACCGCTGGATGCGGATACGGGCCATGACCGGCTCGAACTGGGTGCAGTCGTTGACGTTTCC